>JBQTIF010000254.1:0-7666 GCA_052388395.1 Gemmatimonadaceae bacterium
TTTTCCGCTTGGATCGATGAGTAAGTAGCGCTGGTTCAGCGGATCGAAGATGCCTGACGAGTCGCCGGGAAGAGCCACGAGCGTCATGGGCAGCGAATACTCGCCAGGGCCCTGTCCCTCGCGGCCGACTTTAGTAGCGGATCCGCCAGCCATGTCAACGAGCTGCACGACCTTGTCACGTGGATCGACGACCAGGACGCGACCGTTCTTCAACTCTCGTATCGCAGCGATCTGCGTGAACGGATCGGCGAATTCAGCGTCGGCTTTTCCAAGTTGACGCGTGGGAACCGACTGGGTCATCGCGCTTGAAGCGCTCGCCGCTAGGGCGAGGACTGCGTAAGCGAGCGTCTTGCGACTGTTATGGAGCATCGTGAAGTGTCCTCCAAAATCGTCATCGAGCTTGCGCTGTGCCTACGCCTTAGTCCGCGCAGCGTTGGCCAGGGTTTCCCGTCAGACCCCTCGGGTCAGGGCGAATCTTGCTTCGCTGCTCCGCCGTAGGCGTCGGCCAACGTCCGTTCCTGCTGATGCTTCGAACCTAGGACCTCAGGCACCATGAGCCGACTCGCGCAGGACTTCCGCTTCGCCTGGCGCAGCATCCTCAAAAACCCCGGATTCTCGGCAATAGTTGCAGCTTGCATCGCGATCGGCATCGCGGTCAACACGACGATCTTCAGCGTCACCGACGCGATCGTCCTGCGCCCATTCGATTTCGAGGACTCGGAGCGGCTGGTAGTCCTCAACCAGCGCCAGACCGAGAGCGGCGACGAAGGCTCCGTATCGTTTCTCAACTATCAGGACTGGAAAGCACAGTCTCGCTCATTTGTTGGGATGTCAGCATTCGGATATCGCAGCTTATCGATCACCGATGGCGAGCAGCCGGAGCGGCTCGAGGGAAACATCATCGCGTGGGACCTGTTTCAGTTGTTAGGGACGCGCCCACAAATCGGCCGTCTCTTCCGTGCTGAGGACGACCGTCCGGGCGCTCCCGGTGTGGTATTACTCAGCGATGAACTTTGGCGCCGGCGCTATCACGGCGACGCATCGATTGTCGGCAGCGTCATTCAGGTGAATGCGTTACCGCATACGGTCGTTGGCGTTATGCCGCCACGCTTCAAGTTTCCGCAAGAGGCGCAGCTCTGGATTCCCATCGCCGGGCTCGCGCAGAGCGATCTACGCGCCTGGCGCAATTTCAACGTGTGGGCGCGTCTCAAGCCGGATATCACGATCGGCCAGGCGACGAGCGAGTTGGATGGCATCTCGCGCAGGCAGAATGAGCAGTACGGCCTAACGAAGGACGCATGGGTCGGTGTCGCGCACCCGATCCGAGAGGATCTCATCCCCGACGACGTGCAGTTGGTCGTGCTCGCGATGATGGCTGCGGTAACACTCGTGCTTCTCGTCGCCTGTGCCAATGTGGCGAATCTCATGCTTGCCCGCGGCTCGGCGCGGCAGCGCGAAATCGCGATTCGCACAGCGATTGGAGCGGGGCGCGGCGCGATCGTGCGTCAGCTGCTGATTGAAAGCCTGTTGCTTGCGCTGATCGGCGCGGCCATGGCTCTGCCGCTCGCGCAGGTCGGTCTCAACCTGCTCGACGCGGCGATGCCGCCCGAGGACCCGATCCCGTATTACATCGACTGGCGCCTAGATTACCGCACGCTCGTCTACACGTTAGGCATTGCGCTCGTCACCGGAGTCGTTTTCGGCCTCACCCCGGCGATGCAGTCCACCAAGGGAAAGGTGTACGGAGCGTTGAAGGAGGGGGGACGCGGGACGGGCACCGGGGCCCAAAAGAATCGCCTGCGCGCCACGCTCGTTGTCGCGGAAGTCGCGCTTTCGCTCGTGCTGTTAGTGGGCGCCTCGCTCTTCGTTAGGTCTTTCCTTGGGATGCGCAGCCAGAACGTCGGTTTCGCGACGGACCCGCTGCTGACGATGCGCTTCTATTTGCCTGGGGCGCAGTACGACTCGACAAATGCTAAAGTGCAGCGAGTGCAAGACATCCTGCGTCGCGTGGAAGCGGTTCCCGGCGTGCAGGCCGCGGCGATATCGAATCTCATTCCCATCGACGGTGGAGGAAGCTGGTCCGGCGTATTGATCGACGGTCAACAACTCGACGACACGCGCCCACCAACGATCTTCTGGGCCGGCGTGACGGGCGACTGGCTCGCCACGTTGAACGTTGCGTTACTCACCGGTCGCAACATGACGCAGAGCGAGGCGCTCGACAGCGTCCCCGTCGCGCTCGTGACGCAGGATTTCGCACGCCGCTTCTGGCCCAGTGCTGATCCCCTCGGTCGCCGCTTCCGGATAGCCGGGGATACGGCGGCGCCGTACTTCACGATCATCGGCGTCATCGGCGATTTCCGTTACTCGGGTCTGGACGACACCGACGTTCCAGTGGGCGCGGCGTACGTGCCGTATCCGTACATGTTCGGGCGCAACAACGGCCTTACGATCCGCACCGCCGGCAATCCGGTGAGCCTAACGAATACGATTCGCGAACAGATTCGTGCCTCCGACGCCAAGGTGCCGGTGTTCGATTCCATGGATATGAACAACGTGCGCCGGCTGAGCTTCTGGCAGTACGGCCTCTTCGGCTGGATGTTCGGCATTTTCGGTGCGATCGCGCTGGTATTGGCGGCGATCGGCGTGTACGGGGTCATCTCGTTCAGCGTGAGCCAGCGGACCCAGGAGATTGGGGTGCGAGTCGCGTTAGGCGCGCAGCGGCGCGACGTGCTGCGAATGATTGTGAAACATGGCCTAACGCTGGCGGCAATCGGCATCGCTATCGGCGCGCTCGCGGCCTTCGGCGTGACGCGGCTCGTGGCGAGCCTGCTCATCAATGTCTCCCCCACCGATCCGGTAAGCTTCGGCTGGGTCGCCGCCTTTCTCATTCTCGTTGTCATGCTGGCGAGTTACTTCCCGGCACGGCGCGCGATGGGCGTCGACCCGATCATCGCACTGCGCGCGGAATAACGCGCTCGAGCTCGCCGTTTGTGGACGCGCGCGCTTGCGAACTTGCCGCGCGCACGCCATGCCTACGTCTCAACGAACCGCACAGACGAGAGGCACCATGCCGACACGCACGTCATCAGCCGAGTGGAAGGGGACACTGAAAGAGGGCTCCGGAACGATGAAGCTCGGGAGCGGCGCATTCGAAGGAGCGTATTCCCACGCGTCGCGTTTCGAATCGGGACCGGGGACGAACCCGGAAGAGTTAGTCGCTGCCGCCCATGCCGGCTGCTACTCCATGTTTCTAGCCGCGCTCCTCTCCAAAGCGGGCTTCACGCCGACGAGCGTCCGCACGACAGCGAAGGTGAACCTCGCGGAGGGACCGGTGATCGACGTGATCGAGCTGAACACCGAGGCGGTCGTGCCTAACGTGGACGACGCGACCTTTCAGCAACACGCCGAGGCAGCGAGAAAGGCGTGTCCCGTCTCCAAGGCGCTCGCCGGACCAGTGATCACGCTGAACGCGAAGCTCGTTCGCTCATAAGACGACTACACGATCGCGTCCTTCAGCGCTAACACTGTTTTTTCGGCACGCGGATACTTCAATCTCAACGACTGAAGCTTCGCAACAATGGTTTGTGTCACCAGATAGTTGCGCGCCTTTTTGTGATCCGCTGGCACAACGTACCAGGGCGCCCACTTCGTGCTGCACTTGGCTAGCGCGTCACGATACGCGCGCGTGTAATCGTCCCAGAGTTTGCGATCTTCCAGGTCTCCCGCGCGAAACTTCCAGTTCTTGTTTGGATCCTCCAGTCGTTCGATGAGCTGCTCGCGCTGCTCCTCACGCGAGATGTGCAAGAAAAACTTGAGGATGATCACGCCATTCTCCGTCAACAGCTGCTCGAACGCGTTGATCTGCTCGTACCGCTTCGACCACACCGCGCGCGGTGCGAAATTCTTCACGCGCACGACGAGCACGTCCTCATAATGTGATCGATTGAATATCCCGATCATCGCTTTCGGCGGAACGGCGGCATGCACGCGCCACAAAAAATCGTGCGCACGCTCCAGCTCCGTCGGTACCTTAAAACCTGTCACCTGCACCCCTTGGGGATCGCAGGCGCCAAACACATGTCGAATGACGCCGTCTTTGCCCGATGCATCGCGACCTTGTAGCACGACGAGCAGCGCATAACGACCATCCGCGTAGAAAACGTTCTGTAGCTCGCTGAGCTGCTGGAGTGCTTGTTGGGTGCGCTCCTTCAACGCGCGGTTGTCAGGAAGATCGCGTGGCTTCTTCGCTTCGCGGTCACTGAGTGACGGCGCATGGTCGTGACGGACGGGAACTAGCACGTAAATAGGGGATAGGGGATAGAACGGTGGGGATAATCTTCCTTCTTGTGACGTGGTTCGACAGCCACTCGATTGATCGCCACTATTCATCGCCCACACACTCCTGCCGCCTCGCTCATTACGGCCGAGCGTTATCGCGCGGCGCCGACGTTTGCCGAGTACCTCGCATCGGCGGTCAAGAACAAAGAGTGGTGGGAATCAACCTACCGACTCGCGACGGTGGACGAAGCGCAGATCGCGCGTGCGGGAGCGTTGCGACGTCCATCGCTCCTCCTCGCCCTCAGCGAGGACTGGTGTGGGGATGTGGTCAATATCCTTCCGCACGTTGCTCGTCTCGCCGAAGCAGTTCCAGCAACACTCCAACTGCGCATACTCGGCCGCGACGCCAATCCGGATGTCATGAACGCACATCTTACGGGACAGTCGCGGTCGATTCCGATCGTCATCGCGCTTGACAGTGATTACGTCGAGTACGGCTGGTGGGGACCGCGACCCCTGAGCTTGCAAGAGCGCGCGATGGGAGAGTGGAGGACGCTCGCAAAAGACGAACGCCGGCTACTGATGCGAACGTGGTATGCGCGCGATCGCGGTCGGCAGATCGTTGATGAACTGCTGCAGCTCCTCGAAACCGTGACGCCGACCAAGTAGCCGCCCCTTTTGGCCAGGCGGGCAGCGGTGCATTGTACGGCTACACGACGGAGACGACATGGAAGACCGACGCATAGAGGGAAATTTCTCGCAGGGCTGGGGTATTGCGGGACTCATCGTTTTGCTCGCCGTGGTGGCGTTCGTTACTGCTGGGTTGATCAAGCAGAACACGTTCCGCCCACCGACAGATCCGCTCGGGCCCGCTCCAGCGGCAGAAGCGAAGCACTAATCAGAGGTCACACTCCATGCGCAAATTCGTGCCCGCCTTCGCAATTGCCGCGCTGTGCAGCGCGTCTGAGGCAGTCAGTGCTCAAATGACGGCCGTGAATCGCGGCGGGAGCGGGGGCGGCGCATACACGTTTGATCTGTCTGATGGCGAACCGATCTCCTGGTTTCTGGAGTTCAGCCAACAGCTCAAGCTGACACCCGATCAAAAGACGTCTCTTATCTCGATCCGCCGGCGCCTGCGTAGTGACAATGACCGCTTCGTGGAGCGACTGGACTCTGTCGCGGAAGCAGTCGGCCTAACGCTTGGCGAGCGTGTGAACCGGCTGACCGCGGCGGAACGCGAGGCGCTTGTCCGCTTCAACAAGATCACTCAGCCTACCCGCGATTCCATTCGCGCGAACAACGATGTCGCCCGCGCCGAAGCATTGACTCTCTTGAACAATGTGCAAACGGCACGGCTCGACTCGCTCATGGGATTACTGCAGCGTGATCGCCGCGGAGTCATCCGTCGGAGCGGAGGGGGAGGGGGAGGGGGAGGGGGCCCGTAGCCACAACCACGCGTCCGGGGGTCATTCGGCGAGCGCGGGGAGGCCGCGCCGTAGCTCGCAAAGCATTTGTACTTCTGGCGTTCGGTGCGTTGCTTGGCCTTGCCGCGCTGCTAGCATTCGCCTATCGGGGGGATGCTGAGGGTTCCGCACGCGTCGCTCACGCCGAGCTCGAACAATTGCTCGAACGCACCGAAGTTGTCGAGCGTCGAGCAGTCGTGATGCAGCGCAACTGGTGGGACTATTTCCGCGTTACGCACGGCGTACTCGCAACAACGGACCGGCGCATCCTGTTCGTCGGTGTTCCGCCTGACGAGTTACTGCCGCGAGAACCGGAGCCGCAGGAGCTCGTAACGCTCGATGTGCAGTACGGCGCAACTGAGGATGCGGACCGGCGGCGCGTGTACTTCGGCCTGTTTGGAGGGGCTGTGATTCGCGCTGCTGGCCGTGAGCATGAGTTCGCGGTGTCCGCGTCGGAGCGTGAGAAGCTGGATTCGGTTCTTGCTGTCATCGCCAGGCGCCAAGCAGTGCTGCGCGCCGCGCTGGAAGCGGAGCGGCAGGCAGCGGAATCGGCGCGGGCAGCCGCGCGACTTCCGATCTATCACACGGTGCTTCCCGGCGAAGCTGTCATCTCTATTGCGGCGCGCTACGGCATCAGCATCGACTCGCTGCGCCAGTGGAATAGCCTAACGAATGATCGTATCCGCGCCGGACAGCGTCTGCTCGTGAAGCCGGCAACGTAAGTGGCCGAGCCTGCAGCGCCGGTCGTGCATCGTTTGGCCGTCGAGCGGTCGGCGCGTGTGTATACGTTGGGTGCCGTGGCCGCGCCGGACGCCTGGGTCGTCTTGCACGGCTACGGACAGCTCGCCGGGCGCTTCATTTCACAGTTTGCGACGATCGCCGGTCCGCAGCGCACGATTGTGGCGCCCGAAGCGCTCAACCGATTCTATCTCGACCCCCCACGACCGGGTGGTCCCGCAGCCGCCGAACGGCGCGTCGGCACGACGTGGATGACGCGCGAGGACCGCGACGCTGAGATCGCCGATTATGTCGCGTACCTGGATCGTGTGCAGCGGGACATCGTCCCCGATGCACAGCGCGTGACCGTCTTTGGCTTCTCACAAGGTGTCGCTACCACCTGCCGTTGGGTGGCGTTAGGCAGCGCACCGCTGCACCGCGTCATTCTCTGGGCCGGGCCCATTCCGCCTGACGTGGACTACCGCCAACTCGCTGCTCGCGCGAACGGCATACTTCTCGAAATCGTCATCGGCGCGCAAGACGAGTTTGCCGGCAACAGAAACCTGGAAGAGGAGCTCGCGCAACTCCGCGAAGCCGGTGTCCAGTATAGTCTGATCAGGTTCGACGGCGGCCACACAATCGACAAGGGCGTGCTGGCGCGGTTGGCGACGGCCTAACGCGGCCCCCGCCACCGGTCGAAGTCGCGTCGCTCTTTCTTGGTCGGGCGGCCGGCGCTGTGCCGGACTGCGCCCGGTCCCATCGCACGGAGCTGAGCGGCGAGCTTCTCCCGCGCAGCGCGGCTCTCCGCGCTTTCCTCGTAGAGTTGCGTCGCCACCGCGGCGGGACCACGCGTGTCCGACAGGCCGCGAACCGAGACCGTACGCTCGAAAGGTGGGTGCCTGACGACTATCTCGTCGCCGATCCGGACGAGCCGCGATCGCTTGGCTCGCTCCCCAGCGACCATGACGCGCCCGAGTTCGATGGCCTGAGCTGACAGCGAGCGCGTCTTGTAGAACCGCGCCGCCCAGAGCCAGATGTCGAGCCGAATCGCGTCCCCTTGGGCCACCATGCCTGAAATCAAAGGGGTCAGAGTCGATTTTTCAAATATAAAATTGGTGCGAATGGGTTGTTAGGGAGGGGGGGGTTTTAAAAGAAAAGGAGCCCCGTTTTAACACAAAGAGAAACAGGAACCCAGTTTTGCAAAA
>JBQTIF010000255.1:0-4393 GCA_052388395.1 Gemmatimonadaceae bacterium
TTCGTTAGCGAACGGTCGAACGGCGAATGCACCGCCGACTCGAAGAATCTGTACGCAGCGTCATTCCACCCGCCGCCGAGAATGAAGCGCCCGCCTAACGTTTTGGATTCATTGTAGCACCACTCTCGGACATTCCCTGCCATATCGAACGCACCCGACCCACTCATCCCGCCGAAGGACCCGACGGGAGCGGTACTTCCGCCGCGCTGCCGTTCGATGTTGCTCGCCGACAGGATGGCGCCGGCCGATTCGAAACGCGCTGCGCGCGACCACTGGAAGACGTTAGGCAGCCGCTTGCCGCGAAACTTGGCGTATGCGGCGGCTTCGAACCAGCTCACGCCGGCAACGGGATAGTTGGCCCGATCGGCCGGATAGCGCCCCGCCTCCCACGTCGACGGCCCCGGGCGGCCTGTTTGATCGATGAACCGCGGGAGTGCCTCATCCCACGTTAGGCGCCGGCCGTTCTGCACGAACGCGTGCTCCCATAGATCACGGCGCTTGTAGCCGCCGGAGTCGACAAACGTCTGATACTCGCGATTCGTGACCTCATAGCGGTCCAGATGGAAATCGCCGACACGTGCACGGTCGCCGGGATCGAGCTGCGGTATTCCGGTGGCGAAGTCTCCGCCCATAACGAGCACCATGCTGTCACGTATGGATCCATCGGGAACAAGCGCAAATCGGATGAGGGGTGTGGCTCCTGCCACCGCTGACGCCGCGCCGATTTCGAATGCGGTTTGGAAGCCGGGCGCTTCGAACTTGAACTGCGAGACCACTGGCAACCGCGGCACGACGGTGCGCGCAATCGGCGCAACTCCGAGCTGCTCCCAGGCATCGGCGGTGTTATACGCCTTACGATAGACGCGTGCGCCAGCAGGCGTTCCTTCGATGCTGACGACGTCAGAAAACGTGGAACGCATGGCGGCCAGTATCGAATCCTCTGGAAGAATCGACTCGAGCCTCTCGGCAATCCGATGAGCCGCCTCCCAGTCCCCCGATGCGACAAGGGTTTGGAGTGATGGAATATCACGGGCCCTGGCCCACAGCACGCGCGCCGTTTTCGTGAACGCAGCACCGATCGCAACAAGGGTCAGGAGCGCCAGCGAGAGCATAACGAGTGTTCGCCTGCGGGGCCTCCTGAGTGCGGAACGTTGCGCATGCGAAGCGGCGCGGCTAGCGGGGCGTTCCGCGGGATGAGGTGTCGCGATCGACGCTCGCTTTTCCAGAGCGTCGGCAAACTCGCGCGCAGAGCTGAAACGATCGGCTGGCGTTTTCGCCAACGCGCGTGTGAGCGTCGCGACGACCTCGGGTGGAACCGAAGCCCGAATGCTCGCCACGTTAGGCACATCGGCGGTGAAATGCTGGCGGATGACGCTTTCGACCGTCGGGCCAATGTAGGGTGGTTGGCCGGCGAGCATTTCGTACAGCACACAGGCTAGACCATACACATCGCTGCGCTCATCCAGGTCTTTTGTTCCGGCAGCTTGCTCGGGGCTCATATACGCAGGCGTTCCGACCGCGATGCCGGTCGCTGTTACCCTTTGGGCGTCCGCCGCACCGATCGCTCGAGCGACGCCAAAGTCAGCGACCACCGCATGGCCCGATTCGAGCAGGATATTCTCTGGCTTGATGTCGCGGTGCAGGACGCGGTGCGTATGCGCGTAATGCAGTGCGTCCGCGACTTCGCGTGCGATCCGGATCGCGCTTTCTATAGGAAGCTGTTTTTCGCGGGTGAGTCGGTCGCGCAGTGACTCACCTTCAACAAAGGGCATGACGTAGAACAACAGGCCGCCGATCTCGCCGGAGTCGTGCAAAGGCACGATGTGCGGATGCGTGAGGCGGGCCGCGATCTTGATCTCGAGGAGGAAGCGTTCAGTGCCGATGGCCGCAGCGATCTCCGGGTGCAGCACCTTGATGGCGACCTGACGATCATGCTTCAGGTCATTGCCGAGATGGACGGTGGCCATCGCACCTCGGCCGAGCTCGCGATCGATGGCGTAGTGTGGTGCGAGCGCGGTGCGGAGGCGTGCAAGGTGATCAGTACTCGTCGCCCGGCTCCTCTGGAGGAGCCGTAACCATTGCGCCGTGACGGCCGCCGGTCAACACGGCGCAACGGAGTCGACGACTGCCGCGATCGCAAAAAAGGGCCGGGCATGAACAAGAGGCGCGTGTGTGTCCAGCCTCCCGTGCCCTCAACACTTGATTCAATCAAATGTTGAGGTAATACTCTGCCCATGGCGGCGCGCGAACTCGACCTCCTACCGGGAACCCTCGACGTTCTCGTCCTCCGCGCGCTCTCGTGGGGACCCATGCATGGCTACGGCGTCGCCAGTTTTATCCGCCAGGGATCCACGGGCGCGTTCAAAGTCTTCGACGGCGCGCTCTACACATCGCTCCATCGCATGGAGGAACGCGGCTGGGTTGAGTCGGAATGGGGCAGTTCTGAAAAGAAGAAGCGCGCAAAGTTCTACCGCCTAACGACGGCTGGGCGCCGCGCCTTGCGCGCCGAAACCCGGTCGTGGAACGACTACGTGGCTGCCATCGCTCGCGTCATGGCGGCCGCTCCGGAACCGGCTGGAGGAACCACATGAGCGTTTTGCGCTTTTGGAGACGCGACGTCCAGCGCGAGATTGACGAGGAGCTGCGCTTTCATTTCGACGCGCGGATAAACGAGCTCGTTGCGCAGGGCACGATCCACGAAGTGGCACGCGCTCAAGCGCTGGCAGAGTTCGGCGATGTGAATGGCGTGCGCTCCGACCTCCGTGCCATCGACGACCGCGTTGCGCGTCGCCGCAATCGTGCCAACCTCTTCGATGCCCTTCGTCAGGATCTGACATACGCCGTGCGATCGCTCAGTCGCACCCCCGCCGTCTCTTTCACCATCATCATCACGCTCGCGTTAGGCCTCGGCGTCAACGCATCGATGTTCTCGCTTCTTGATGTCATCTTTCTCCGGCCGCCCGCGGGTGTTGAGAACCCCGGCGAGCTTCGGCGCGTCTGGTCCTATCATGAGTTCCGCAGCGGGGCGCAGTTCTGGTCCGGCTACGACTACGCTTCGTATGCCGCCCTGCAGCAATCGCTGGGCGGCAAAGTCGATTTGACCATTTACACCGGTCCGAGCAAGCTGGCGGTCGGCCGCGGCGAAAGTCCGCCGACAGCTAACATCGCTACTGCGAGCGCGTCGTTCTTCCGTATCCTCGGCGTTAGACCAGCAGTTGGACGATTTTACGGTAAGGATGAGGATCGACTCGACGCTGGCGCGCCCGTTGTAGTGCTCAGCGACCGGCTGTGGAGGCGCGAGTTCGGCGGAGATAGCAGCGCGTTAGGCAGGGAAATTGTTCTTGGCGGACGTCCTTACACCATCATCGGCGTTGCGTTCCCCGACTTCAATGGCGTTGATCTTCATGCCGCGGACGCCTGGTTGCCGCTGTCCAGCCATCCGCGATATAACCCCGCCGCCAAGACGGCGTGGTATCGCAATCCGAACATCAATGCATTCCAGATCGTGCTGCGCCTGCCGCGGAATGTAGCGGAGGCTGAGCTCGAGCAGCGCGCCACAGTGACGTTGCGACAGCCGGGCATCGGCTATCGCCAGGACACCACAACGGTCGCGCGGTTCGGTTCCATCATCACAGCGCGCGGGCCGGGAAAGATCAGCGCGGAAGTGCAGGTAGCCGAGCGCGTTGGCGGTGTCGCGGTCATCGTACTCCTGATCGCGTTTGCCAACGTGGTGAACCTTCTACTTGCGCGCGCCGTTAGGCGCCGGCGTGAGATTGCGGTGCGCCTCGCGCTCGGCATTTCATCGTCACGGCTCGTGCGACTCCTCGTGACGGAAAGCACGCTTCTATCAATTGTGGCCGCGATCGCAGCGCTCGGCGGCGCGTGGTGGGGTGGTGCGCTGCTGCGAACGCTCCTGCTGCCAGGGATCGCGTGGGCCGAGGATCCGCTGCATTGGCGCGTGCTTCTCTTTGGTATGGCAGCCGCTGTCGCCGCCGGCGCCGCAGCCGGTCTCGTGCCGGCCATCCAATCGCGCGCGCCTAACCTCACGTTGGCACTCAAGGCCGGCGCACGCGAGGGCGGTTCCCATCGCTCGCGTCTGCGTGGATTTCTTGTCGCCAGCCAAGCGGCACTTTCGGTGGTGCTGATTGTCGGGGCAGCACTCTTCTTGCGAAGCTTGAACAACGTGCGCCAACTCGACATCGGGTACACGGTGGATCGGCTGGCCTTCGTCTCCGTCGAACGGGGGTCCGTCACCGCGCCTAACGCAGCGATATCAGATCGGCTGCTTCAACTCGAAGAGCGCATCGCGAGTGTGCCGGGCGTGGAGCGAGTGGCTTACACGTCGATGCGACCCAAGTGGGGGATTCAATTCACGACGTATTTCCCAGACGCT
>JBQTIF010000256.1:0-22898 GCA_052388395.1 Gemmatimonadaceae bacterium
CGCCTTCGCGCTGCTGGGCGTGCGGCTATAACGAAAGTTGTACCCAGTAGCCTAACGCCCGTGACCGCATATAACTCAAGCAACCGCAGGTGGTTCGCTTATTCTTCTATCCCGAACTTCGGGCTAGTGGTGGATGCACTGCGAGCTGAGCGTGGTCTCTGGCGCCTAACGGCGGTAGTCAGCGGTCCGTTTGCGCCTCCTCCGTGCCGCTTCCGCGTTCGGCAGCACGTGGGCCACGCGAAGCTCGCGACATCGATCGGCGCCAGTCCGTATAGCAACGCTCGCATCGCGCGCGCAACCAGCATCGCGCCAAGCACGCCTCCAGTGATCCCTAGTAACACCGGACGCAGCCCCTCGGCCAGGACGAGCCGCAGGACCTCCGCGGAACGCGCGCCTAACGCCATCCTGATGCCGATCTCCTGCGTCCGCCGCGTGACGAGAAACGCGACGATCCCGAAGACTCCGACCGCCGCGATGGCCAGCGCGAGCGCTGCGAAGCTGGCCACCAGCACCAGCGCGAACCGTGGGCGCGACAAGGGCCCACCCACCACCGCACCTAGAGACCGCACGCTCGTTAGGCTCAGCGCGGCGTCGAATGCTCGCAGGCGCTCGGTGACCGGAGCCACCACACGGTCCGGCGGAACATCGGAGCGCAGCACCAGCGACAGCGCCCGCCCGGGTGCTGCGCGAAGGGAAGGAACACCGACGGAGTGGCCGGCGCCGCCACCGATTCGGCGCGCGCGTCGCGCACCACACCGACGGTCGTGCGGAACGCGGCGAACGTTCCATCGTCCTGCAGAAAGATCATAGCGCCTAACGGGTTGCCGTCCGGCCAGAAGCGCTTCGCCATCGCTTCGTTGATGATGGCGACGCCGGACGGACGCGGGATGGTGGAATCCGTGAACTGCTGTTCGCTGAAGCGATCGCTGTCGTCGAAATCCCTCCCACGCCCAATGGGAATGCCCATCGTCATGAAGTACTTCGGCGTCACAATCTGGATTCCTGCCGTCCACTGATCTGCCGCGGAGGCCGGTGGGCGCCGGCCATGCGCCCCCGGCGCGTCAGTTCGCCGTACTTCGAATACAGCGGCGTGAATCGCGGCGACAGCTCCCCGAGAATCGGCTCGACGAGTTGCAGAATCACACGCAACGGATGATCCTGCGGAATGCGATCTTCGACCGACCGATAGCTGAACAGAACGACTTGTTGCGGATCGTCGCCACGCATCGCGCGCACTCGCGGTTGAGGTCGCGCCAAAATAGATGGCTGCATCAATATCGCCACAAAGAATTCACCACTTTTTTCAGCAACCTGTTAGGGGTCTTTGCAGAATCCGTGCTGGCTGCTCGTTAGGCTGGCGCCGCCGCCCTGTGTCGCGCACTTGCGGCTGCGAAACCGCTATCTTCGCGGGGCTGCGGACGCATGATGCCAGATCTTCAGCGGTGAGCATTGACTTCGCCGCCACTAAGTCGGCCGGAGTCAGCGCCGCTCGCCACTATGCGCCGACGGCCTGACGGAAGTCCGACGGCGTTTGGCTCGTGTGCTTCTTGAATGCCTGGTTGAATGTAGACTTGGCCGCGAAGCCGGCGTCCAGCGCGAGCGCCAGCATCTCTCGCGCGCGCGCGTCTCCTGCTTCGATACGGCGTTGGACTTCTCGAACACGGTAGCCGTTCACGAAGTCGTAGAATGTCTGCCCGATCTCCGCGTTGAGGACTTCCGACAACTTGTGCGGGGTGCTGTTCATGCGAGCGGCGAGGTCCGCCAGCGTAAGCTCGCTGTCCCGCCACGGGCGCTCGGCGTCCATGACATTGACGAGGGAAGCTTTGAGTTGCTGCACTTCCGCGTCGCTGAGTCCGGACCGTTCATAGCGCGGCGCAACGATTTCCTCGTTAGGCGACGCTCCCTGCGGAGCATCACCAGGTCGTTCCGGCACCGGATACTCCGCCGTCCCGTAGCGGAACACTTCCGGTTGCCGCAGTCCCATGTACCCGCTGGCGTAGGCCAGCACCGCCATCGCCAGCGTGATGTGATCGTCGCGCAACCGGGTGCTCACGTCAGTGACCTTGAGCGTGGTCGCCAGCAGCCAGATCCCGAATGCGGTTGTCGTTAGGAAAAGCAGCCAGCGAAGGTTCACGCGCTCCGTGTTGGAGTATCCGAGCTCGATCTCGCGACGATGGCGGCGGAGATACAGCACTGTCGCGGCCGAGTACGCGACGCGGAGACGTACTTGAACGGATCGAGGATCACGAGCTGCACCGGAATCTCCCCTGCGATCCAGCGGTCGAACATCGCGATTTTTTCGGCCCCACTCATCGCGTAGTAGGGAGACGTGGCGAGCGTATTGATGGCGATCGGCACAAAGTGCAGCAGCGTTTTTGGCTTGAAGCGCCAGGAGCGGTCGCTCGCCGCGACAGCGTAGAGGAACACGAGCGGACCAAAGACCCACGGCATCTGGTACGAGATGCCGAAGAAGTGCGGAAACTCCCGGACCAGTCCCGTACCGTAGTAAACGCTCGACGCCAGGTAGATCGCGAATGACGCCATGAGCGCCGCGAGCAGGCGGTTGGCGATGCGGTTCTTCCGCTGCGCGACAAGAACGACGCTGAGCAGCAGTCCTTGCAAGGCACCGACGAGCGCCGCGAGTTGAATCCAATCGCGCGTGAGACTCGCCATGCCCTGGAAAATACCGAACGTGACGAGGCGACCCAAACGAGCAACGTGACGTCGACGGTGGCGCTCATTGTACGCGCTTGCACCACGCAGTCTTTGGCGTCGCGCAGTTCAACTGTGCCTTCTTGATCTATCGTCCGATCCCGACCTTGAGCGAGAACGAGTTCACCTTCGCGGCGTTGTACTCGACGGCGAGACGCGCGCCTGACACCCGCAACGCGGCGCCGACCATCGCTTGCAACCCGCCCACATGCTCATCGTCCAGATTCACCTTCGTTGTCTTCTCATGCGACATAGAGTAGTAGCTCGAGACGCCTGCGTACGGTGACACGGATGCCCAGCTGGTGAGCGGGATCACCCGGCTTGCCACGAGGTCCAAACCGAGAATGGTCAGGTCCACATCTTCGGGTCCGTACAAGGAAACGAAGCTCAATCGCGTCGAGGCCGACCACTGGTTCCTCGCCAGGAAGTTCCGCTGCACTTGGGCGCCGTAAAAGCCGTAATTCGCGTTAGGGTTCTTGGTGAAGTAGATGCCAACGTCGGTCCTGTCGGTCACGCCTGCTCTAACCATGAGGCCGGGGAACTTGAGACCTTCGCCCTCGAACAGCCAATGCGCGGAATCGGGATGCACGAAGGTGTCATTCCAGGCAGCGTCGTGGTCATCGATGCGCGTCTCCCATTGGAGCGCTGAGATCTCAAAGTGACCCCTCCCCATCGGCTGCGCGTCGGACAGCGGCCGGAAATAGGCGACGAGGCCGGCCTCCGCGGTGAATTGGCGCCACGCCTTCCGCGTCAGTGATGGGTCGAGTTGGATCGAGCACTCCCTCCATCTTGGATTCACGTGGAGTCGCGGGTGGCCGCTCTGGGCGGATGCTTGTGTGTGGACTAGGGCACAAGCCGTCACCAGGGCCAGGGATTTCAGGTGGCTGCGCTTCATGGGACGTCCATTCGGGATTTCGTAGTGGAGGATCCCGAACGACCGGGATCACGATGGTTGCGAGGCCGAAAGTGGCTGCATCCGGCCACGCAGTCGCCCGAACCGATCGGATCGGACCTGTTGTTCGCCTTGAAGTGACGAATTACGGCCGCCGAGCGGCGGCTTACCTGCGGCGCGCCATTACAATGCGCCGGCCAACTGCTCATGCGGTCCTGGAAAATCACAACGCGCTCGTACCATAAACGGTCGCACCGCCAATGCTTCAATATGCAGAAAATCGTCCCGTACCTCTGGTTCGACAAAGACGCCAATGACACCGCCGAATTCTACGATTCGGTCTTCCCAAACTTCAGGGTCAAGAGTGTCCAGACTCTCCGCAACACGCCCGGTGGTGATACTGAGGTCGTCGCCTTCGACATCCTCGGATACAACTTCATGGCTATCAGTGCGGGGCCGCTTTTTAAGTTCAATCCCTCGATCTCGTTCATCATCAACTTCGATCCTTCGCAGGATAAGAATCCCAGGCGCGGCCAAATCGCGCGTTACGGGAAGGACAATGCGCCTGACGAGGAGGGGACGGTGATGTTCACCGACTTTCTTCTCGAGGGGCAGTGGTTTGCGGCCATGGATAGCGCTCGGATGCACGACTTCTCCTTCAATGAAGCAATTTCGTTGATGGTGAACTGCGACGATCAGAAGGAGATCGATTACTACTGGGGGAAGCTCAGTGCCGTTCGCGAAGCCGAGCAGTGCGGCTGGCTAAAGGACAAGTACGGTGTTTCCTGGCAGATCTCGCCGAAAGCCCTCGCCGACATGATGAAGGGTGACCGGGCCAAGGTCGACAGAGTTACGCAGGCGTTCCTGAAGATGAAGAAGTTCGACATCGCCGCGCTCGAAAGAGCGGCGCGGGGCTGAGCTGCCTAACGGCTAGTAGCCGACCGCCATTCCATCCTTCCGCGGATCACTCCCCGCCGCGTAGCCCCTTGGCAGTCGGATGATCGCCTGCGCCCCGCCGAACGCGGCCGGTGGCTGGTCGATGAGCACGTGCCACATCGCTTTGAGTGCCTGGCGCACGGAATCCGTAACGGGCGCTTCGAGCGCGACCCGCAGCCCGTCATAATGGCGGAAGCGCGGCGCGTCGATCGCCGCCTGCACGTCCATGCCGAAGACAAAATGATTGAGCAGGAACTGCACGTGTCACTGCGCCTGCACACCTCCACCCATCAGTCCGAAGCTCATGTATGCCTGCTCGCGCCCCCCGTTCACCGTCTGGGTGACGAACGCCGGGATCAGCGTATGGAACGGGCGCTTGCCTGGCGCAACCGTGTTCGGAAGGCTCGGCGTTAGGGTGAACCCCGCGCCACGGTTGTGCAGCGCGAACCCGGTGCCGGGCACCACGATCCCCGCGCCGAAGTAGTCAAAGATCGAGTTGATGAACGACACCATGTTCCCCTCGGCGTCCGCGACCGAGAGGTAGATGGTTTCGCTCTTCGTTCTGAGCGGCCTGGCGCGGATGCTCAAGCTAGGCGTGGTCCTTACCATCAAACGTCGCATGCATGTGGCATAACAGCGGCGAGAGCTGCTGCGCACTAGACGCCGCGTCGCTGTCCCGCAGTTGAAACGCGCTCATACGTACCAACGACGAGATAGCAGACCAGCGCACTAACCAGCGACAAAAGGAACGGGTGCGCCAGCCCAGCAAAGCTCGCAAACAAATAGACGAGCGTCCCAAGCAACAGCGTTGAGAGGCCCGCGGCCGCTCCACCAAACGACGTGAAAAGCCCAAACGTAATCGTCACAAGCGCGCCAGCACTCCCAAACGCCGACGCTTGCTCCACCAGCGCAAACACACCCTCGGAGCGCAACGCGAGTACGTACGCAATCACTCCGAACAGACCCACAGCGCCGCGCGCCAAGAGAACTTTCGTGCGTTCCTGTGTGACGCCTAACGTCGGAATGAGCAAGTTGTGCGATAGCAGCCCCGATGCGATCAGCAACGTGCTATTAACCGTCGACAGAATCGCCGACGTCAGCGCCCCCGCAAAAATCGCATAACCCACAGTCGGCAACGCCGTCCGTGCCACAACGGCCATCAACTGCTCCGGATCATCCATCGTCGGAATGATGCGATATCCGACAACTCCGATGAAAACCGGGATCAACCCAATGCTGATGTACAGCACACCAGCCAATACCGACGCGCGCTTCGCCACTTCCGCGCTGCGCGTCGCAATGAGGCGACCCACAATCTCCGTAGTCACCAGCGAGCCTAACACCGGTATCGCCCACTCCTCCATCGTATCGAGCAGCGACACACCTCCTCCCACACCTACACTCACCCTCCCGGATTCCGACACCGCACTCACGGCCTGATCTACGCCGCCGAGCATTCCAACGGTAGCGACCAACACAACGATCAGTCCCACAACGAGCAGCAGCCCCTGCATGAGATCCGTTACTGCATCGGCCAGCAGCCCGCCGAACATCGTATAGCCCATCGTTAGGCCTGCGGCGATCGCGATCGCTGTATTCACCTCGAGCGCCGAGGCGCTCGTCGCCAACACATGCCCGAACGCCCGGATTTGCGCCGCGGACCACAAAATCGAACCGGGGATGAGAATCACCGCAGCAACGCGCTCGACGAGCACCGAATAACGCTGGCGATGCAGATCCGCGAGCGTCGTTAGTTGCCGGCGCCACAACGGCACCGCGAAGATCAGCCCACCCACTATCAAACACAGCCCGTACCCAAACGGCTCGGCGTTCGCTAGCGTTAGGCCGTCGCGATACGCCGTGCCTGACGAGCCCACCATCGTCTCGGCGCCAAACCACGTCGCAAAAATCGAAAATGTGGCCAGTAGCATGCCAAGGCTGCGTCCAGCCACGAGGTAATCCGCTTCGCTTTTGATGCGGCGTGAAATCCAAACGCCGATGCCAAGCTGCAGCAGCAGATAGACGAGGACGGCGCCGAGCGTTGGCGTCACAACAAGCGCACCTGAATGGGCCATGCCTGCGCGCGGGCTACCGAGCCGGCCACGCCTCGGGCTGTTTCATCCAACGTTTCATCAGCTGGCAGCAAAAAGAAAAGAGCGGCATCGGTGTCATTATTATAGAATCAGTCCGAAGACAGGCAAACGTACACGGTGCGACGAATGACTGATGCCGCTCTTTCTCAATCATCGCTCGCTTCGAGGGCTCCATGACGCGAACCGCAGGCGTGGTCGCATGTCTCCTCCTGTCGTCGACTGCATGTGCGCATTCGCGCGACGAAACCACCGAGCCGCCTCCTGGTGGGCAGCCGCAACTCGTGGTCAGCGACGACGTGCTGCGCCAGCTCGTCGCGGGCCGCGCTAACTGGGCGTTCTATCGCAACAACGCGAGTCCATTAGCGCGGTCCGCGGGCTCGGGTCACATTGAGCCGCAATTGCGCACGCAATACAACCCCCGCGCAGCGACGCAACTTGATGCCAACGGTCGCGTGCGGTCCGGCGCGGTCTTTCCGGATTCGGCGGTGATCGTAAAGGAGCTGCTGTCCGGCTCCACCCTAACGACGATTGCCGTCATGATGAAGCTTCGCGGATCACCGCAGGCGAGTCAGGGTGGTTGGGTGTGGGGCTACTTTACGCCTGGTGGTGCTGTCAGGGTTTCCGTTGACGCGCGCGGGTCAGGCTGTGCGGGTTGCCACTCGTCAGGCATCGATTATACGCGCATGAACGACTCACATCCGTAGTCACATTATTCTTCGTTAGGCTGACTGCGGCCTCACGTGCCCGTCCGTCGTGACTTAGAGCTCGCGCTGAAAGAGCTTGATGCCGACGAGGAGGATCAGCGAGAACAGCGAGAACACAGCTGCTGCTATCGCAGTTCCCCACGCGACCTCCGTCAGTACGACGCCAGGCCCGCCGGGCAGCCGGCCGTTGTAGTGCCTGAAAACGTTGAATGCCAAGACGTACGCCGCGACGCCAAGCGGTGGGATCGGCAGGAAGAAGCGTATATGCGTGCCGACGCTTCCCCTCACCGCATAGAGCAATATCCCGGTCACCAGCATCAACAGGCCAGCGCCGGCTATCGCAAGGATGTTGATCTTCAGCAGTTCCTTTTCCATGTACCACCTATCGAGAAGTGTTCTTCAGTGTCCGCCTAACGAGGATCCGGACCCTCGAGCTCAACACCCAGGCCATCGGCAATCCGATTTACGAAGGCGAAGTACGCGACGATAGCGCAGGTGTCATGGATGCCGCGATCGTCGAGGCCCACGTCGCGCAGCGGTCGTATGTGCTGTGACGTGAGCGACGATGGTTCCCGCGTGAGCCGATCGGCATACTCGAGAATCGCTCGCTCGCGCGCCGATAGAATGTCAGCGTCGACCAGATCGGCTGTAACAAGCAGGCGGATGAGCACCTCCTGCAGCTCAGCGCCAATCCTTTCGCCCGTGAGGATGCGACGGAGGCCCGCTCCGTGATGGTGAATTCAATACGGGCAATTATTCAGTCCCGACACACGCACCGCGATCAACTCGCGCTCGCGCCGCGTGAGGGGTCCCGGTTGGTGCATCAGCGCGCGATACAGATTGCAATGGTGCCGCATCACCGCCGGGTGCACGGCGTGTATCTGAATAATGTGATCGGGATCCGCCACTTGGTCGGACGGCGGCAGTTCCTCAGGCGGCACGTAACGAATGAATGCCATACGGCACCAGAAATCTCGCGTGCAGTCGGGCGTTAGGCTATGGTACGCGAAGCGTCCGTGTAACCTCGGCGAGGCAAACCTGTTATGAACGAATCCACGAGGGGAGATTCCGCCAGCAAGGCCCTCCCGCTTGTGCCACTGGTGTTCACCCCTCGATCGCTGGAGGAGTCACGCCAGCGTGCGGCCGCATTCTACGAGGACATGAATCGACGGCGCACCACGCGACACTTCTCCAGCGACCCAGTTCCCAGAGATCTGATCGAGTATGCGATCAAGACGGCTGGCACCGCTCCGAGCGGCGCGCATCAGCAGCCGTGGACGTTCGTTGCGGTGTCGGACCCCGCGACAAAGCGCAGCATACGGGAAGCCGCCGAAAAGGAGGAGCATGACTTCTACCACGGACGCGCGCCGCAGGACTGGATCGATGCGCTGGGACCCCTTGGCACGGACGAACATAAGCCGCACCTGACCGATGCACCGTGGGTGGTCGTGCTCTTCCGCCAAGCGTACGGACTGAATCACGACGGCACGAAACGCACGTTTTATTACACGCAGGAGTCGTGTGGTATAGCGGCGGGCCCCTTCATCGCCGCGATTCACCAAATGGGGCTGGTCACGCTGACCCACACGCCGAGCCCGATGGCGTTCCTGAGCACCTTGCTGCAGCGGCCACCTAACGAGAAGGCGACGCTGGTGATGCCCGTCGGATACCCCGCAAGAAGTGCCAAGGTGCCGGACTTGGTCCGCAAACCCCTGGCTCAGATCTCGGTCTGGCACTAGCCGCGCGCCCTAAGCGGCCGGCGTTGGGACCCCCGTGTTCCCAAGTGGCAGTCCAATACGGAACTCGGTCTGTCCGGGCCGCGACGCGACGTCGATCTCCGCGCGGTGCCGCCGCGCGATGCGCTGCGCGATGTCGAGCCCAAGGCCCGTCCCTTCTCCCGGCGGCTTCGTGGTAAAGAACGGATCGAATATGCGCGCCCTGATGTCCTCAGGAATTCCCGGCCCATTGTCGGTCACTCGCACGGCGACAAATCCATGCTCGCGCCTGGCGCTCACGATAACGCTGCCGGTGCCATCGTTAGGCGCTGCATCCAGCGCGTTGTCGATCAAATTCATCCAGACCTGATTCAGCTCGCCACCGAAGCCTAACACTTTCGGCAGATGTGCTTCGATATCGGTTTTGAGCGAAATGGAGTGGCGCCGCGCCTTCGCTGAAAGGACGGTCACTGTGTCGATGATCAGCTGCCCCACATCCACAGGGTCCGCCACTTGCGCCTTGTCCATGTGCGTGAAGCGCTTGATGGACGATACCAGCTCGAAGATGCGCTTCGTCGTATTCTCGATGTCGCGCGTCAGCGCCTGCGTGTTGCAGCCGCTCGCGATCCAGCGCACGACGTTGTCCAACGCCTCCGCCGAAACGCACCGCGCCAGCTCATCCAATTCCGCCGTGGTGATATTCGTGTCGGCCAACGCGGGGCCTAACGTGGAATCGGAATCGTGCGCCTCGAGCCAGGCGACGATCTCTTCTTCACGATCCGCCTGCTCCAACGGCGACCGCGTGTGGCGTCCCTGGCCATCGACACACTTCTCACGCAAGCTTTGGATGTACGCCATCTGCGCGTCGGACGGACGCATGGCACCTAACGAGCGAGCAGCCGCATCCGCCTCGCGCAGCTCGTTGGCCAGATGATGCGCCCCGCGAACCGCGGCCGAAGCCGGATTGTTCAGCTCGTGCGCCAGCCCGGCCGCCACTCGGCCTAACGAAATCATCTTCTCGTCCTGCAGCTGCGCCTCGTTGAATGTGCGCGCGCGATCCAGCATCACGTGCACGGCCAGCGCGGTCACGTGCGGGCAGGCACGGATCATCTCCGGGAACAGGCTCTCGTGGATCGCGACGGCTTCAGTCTCTTCGTCGACCACCGTATCGCCGGGAGAGGTGCTCATGCGCGAATACGGCATCAGTCCTGAGAAATCGCCACCGCGCCACTCCAGGACGCGGCGCCACCCGTGCCGTTCTTCCACGTGAATGCCGCAGCGCCCCGATAGAACGACGAAAAACTCGGGAATCCGCACGCCCTTGCGGTTCACGAACTCCCCAGCAGCGTAGCGACGGAAGACGCCGTGCTCGGCGAGCCACTCCAACTCCTCGCGTGGGACGCCGCTGAGCAGTCGATGCGTGGCAAAGCGTTCCACGATCTCGCTGCGAGTCAACGTGGGCGTGACCATCAAACCGTTTGCAGATACTGGTGAATCATGCTGACCGTTGCGGAGCCTTCGCCGACGGCGGATGCAACACGTTTCCCGGAACCATGCCGGGCGTCGCCCACTGCAAATATGCCGGGGACGCTCGTCTCATAAAGAAAGGGATCGCGTTCGAGGTTCCAACGCTGGGGCCGCTTGCCGTCGACGATGAGGTCGCGGCCAGTGAGGACGAACCCTTGCGCATCGCATTCGAGTAGCCCAGCCAGGAATTGTGTGCGCGGGGCCGTACCGATAAAGATGAATAGCGCAGCGGCGGGGACTTCCACTTGTTCGCTGGAGCCAGGGCTGCCTAACGAAATCGTCTCGAGTCTCCCTTGGCCGCGGACGGCGGCCAGCGTTGTGCGCGTGCGTACTTCGATGTTCTCGGCCTCGTTGATGCGGTCGATCAGATAGCGCGACATCGTCGCGTCGAGCGACTCACCGCGCACGAGCAGTGTGACCTTGTGTGCATAACGCGAAAAAAAGAGCGCCCCTTGGCCCGCCGAGTTCCCGGCGCCGACGACGTACACGTGTTGATGCCGATAGCGCGACGCCTCTGTCAACGCGGCGCCATAATACACACCGACGCCGAGGAGGTCATTGATACCTGGGACGTCGAGTCGGCGGACCTCCATGCCGGAGGCGATGACAACAGCGAACGAGCGTAGCTCGGTTCCATCCGCGAGACGCACAATCCGATACGGATCCGCGCGACTGACCTCGGCGACTTCCTGCGTGGTGAGGATCTCCGCGCCGAAGCGTTTCGCCTGAATCGTTGCCCGATTGGCCAAATCCATCCCGGAAAGGCCACCGGGAAAGCCGAGATAGTTTTCGATTCTGGAGCTTGTCCCGGCCTGGCCCCCTGTTGCTGTGCATTCGACCAACACCGTCCGCAACCCTTCGGACGCGCCATATACAGCGGCCGCCAAACCAGCGGGTCCACCACCGACAATCGTTAGGTCATAAAAGTCCTGCTTGGCGCGCGTCTGCATGCCGAGTCGCTCGGCCAGCTCTCGGGGCGTGGGTTGCACCATGCAGGAGCCGTCGGCGAAGAAAACAACGGGCAAGCGCGACATCCCTTCCGGCAGCAATTCGACGAGCTCGCGCGTGGAGCGATCGCTCTCGAGATCGACGTACAGATAGGGGATCTGATTCGAGGCGAGAAAGTCACGCAGATGGAAACTCGCCACTGAGAGCGACGTCCCGGCCAAGCGCAGCCCTTCGAACGAAGGACGCGCGCGTGCCGCCCACTCGCCTAACAAGTCATCCAGAACCGGGTAGAGCCGCTCCTGCGGCGGCTCCCACGGTTTCATCAGGTAATGGTCGAGCCCGACTTTATTGATCGCCGCTATCGCGGTCTCGGTATCGGCATACGCCGTTAGGAGGACTCGGCGTGCATCGGGGTACAGCTTTATCGCCTCGATCAGGAACTGCGTTCCCGCCATTCCGGGCATGCGTTCATCGACGAGAAAGAGCGCCACCCTCGTCCCGCGCTGTTTGAGCTGTTGCGTGGCCTCGAGCGCGAGTACGCCTGACGAGGCTTTGATCACCCGGTAATGCGGGCGATAATGCAGCCGGAGGTCGCGCTCAACGGCGTTGAGCACTTCCGGTTCGTCGTCAACAGTCAAGATCACCGGCACACTCATCAGCTGGACTATCCTCTCATCGGAGCCACGGGGAATTCGCGGGACAGAGCTTGCAGCCTCGTACAGCGGCTCGCCAGCAACTATCGTTTAGCACGTATGCGCGTTCCCAAATTTGTGATCCCCTTATTGGCTGGTGCTCTCCTCCCGGCGGCTAGCGCCATGGCTCAGCATACAGGGGGAGGGGCGCTTCGCTCAGCCCGCTCCGGCGTTTACACGGACGCGCAAGCGCTTCGCGGACGTGATGTCTACGCACTCAAGTGCCGCTCATGTCATACACCCGAGACGCATACCGGGGTGATGTTCGACACCTGGTGGGGGGGCAAACTCGTCTCGGATCTCTTCGAGTATGTCATAGAGCGGATGCCTAAGAACGAACCAGGAAGCCTCACGCCGGAGGAGTCGGCGGATGTCATTGCCTACATCTTCCGCATGAATGTTTTGCCGGCGGGTGCGGACGAGCTTTCAAGCGACCTCACCGCGCTCCGAAAAATCCGAATTGAGAAGGCGAAGTAAGGGTTGCTTAGGGGAGTGCACAGGGAAGATTAGCGACAGACGTAAAGATCACAGGGGTCAGTGTCTATTGAAAAGTAAGGGCGAATGCCGACGCCCGTCAGCTCCTTTTTCAATCGACTCTGACCCCCATTGATCCGCTTCGACTCACGCACAGCGAGGATTTCACGTCATGCGCAGGCGACTCATCTCCGCTAGCTCGTTAGGCACCGCCCTCCTGGCGGCCGCCACGCTCACCGCGGTCTTCACAGTGCGCGTCGATTCCTCGAGCGCGGTGCAGGGCACGCAGCTGGCGCGCGGCAACGCCCCCGGTGAGTGGCGCGTCTGGGGGGCGGACGCGTGGAGCACGCGATACTCCCCGCTGGACCTGATCAACGCGTCCAACTTCAACTCGCTCGAGATGGCGTGGCAATGGAACGCGGGAGCGTTCGGGAGCGACGAGTACTATCGGACGACGCCGCTATACGCCAATGGCAGGCTGTTCACCGTAGCAACCACGCGCCGAGTGGCGGTCGCTCTTGACCCTGAGAAGGGCGAGGCGTTGTGGATGTGGCGGCTGGACGAGGGGATCCGTTGGCAAAAGGCCCCACGTCAGTTCGCCGGTCGAGGTCTCACCTATTGGACCGATGGCCGCGAGGAGCGAGTTATCGTCGTCACGCCGGGCTACCACATGGCGTCCTTAGATGCCAAGACGGGTATCCCCGATCCCAAGTTTGGTAAGAACGGCGTGGTCGATCTCATGGATGGCCTGGGGCTGCCACTCGTTCCACTTGCTGTGGACGACACCGGCTCGCTCATCATCAGCGACGCCGCGCCGTATCGCAAAGCGCGTCCTGGTGAGACCTGGGACCCTGTGAAAAAAACCGGCGCGGATGGCACGATCGGCATCGATCCCTCGTTAGGCCAAATCGCCAACAGCTCGCCGGCCATCATGGTTGGCGATGTCATCGTCGTCGGCAACTCGGCGATTCACGGATATTACCCGATCCGTGTCAGAAACATTCCGGGGTACATCCGCGGCTTCGACGTGCGCACTGGGAAACAGCTCTGGCTGTTCAATCTCGTGCCGCAGCCGGGCGAGTTCGGCGCGGAGACGTGGAAGAGCGGATCGAAGGTGGGGACCGAAGGGGTAGGGAAAAATGACGCGTGGGCGACATACTCAGCCGACCCGGAGCTCGGCCTCGTGTACATCCCGGTTGGTATGCCATTGATGGATGAATACGGCGGGCACCGTCCCGGGGATAACCTGTACGGGAACAGTCTCGTCGCGATCGATGCGAAGAGCGGAAAGCGCAAATGGCATTTCCAGATGGTGCATCACGACATCTGGGATTACGACACGCCGATGGCGCCGAACCTCCTCGATATCAACGTGAACGGTCAACGCCGTCGCGCGATTGCGCAGACGACGAAACAGGGTTGGGTCTATACGTTCGATCGCCTAACGGGAGAGCCGATCTGGCCGATTCCGGAGCAGCCCGTCCTGGCGAGCACGGTACCCGGTGAACAGGCGTCGCCAACACAGCCGATCCCGACCAAACCCGAGCCGTACTCACAACAAGGTTTGGTGGAGGCGGATGTGATCGATTACACGCCGGCCATCCGCGACTCAGCGATGAAAGTGGCAAAGCGCTGCCGCATGGGACCGTATTACATCCCACCGGCCGCAGCCGACGGTTCTGGCGGTGCATATCGCTGCGCCTGGTATTCACCGGGCGCGAGTGGTGGCGTCAACATCGACGGCGGTGCCTCCGTGGACGTGGAGACCGGCATGATGTACGTCGGTTCGCAAAGCGGTATGAGCATCATTCGTGTGCAGAAGGATCCGTGTTCGGAGTTTCGCTACAGCTCGCCGCGAGACAATTGCGGCTTGTTAGGCGCTCTGCCGCCACCGCCAGGTTACACACCGCCAACGGAACGTGGGGGCGGTTTCGAAGGGCGCGGCGTGGGCACGACGATCGGCAACGTTTCGATCGTGAAGCCAAAGAAACTCGGCGGCATCACGGCGTACAACATGAACACAGGCGACAAGACCTGGTGGGCGCCTAACGGTACGATGATGAAAGTGACGCCGAACTCGCCGCTCTTCGAGGGCGTGACGCTGCCCGAAGTTCCAGGCCGCGGTCAGGCACAGATCATTACGACAAAGACGCTGCTCATTCATGGCACGGGGCGTAATGGACAGGAAAACCCAGCGCAGCTGTTTGCGCTAGACAAGTTGACGGGGAAACCGGTCGGCGCTGTGAAGATTCCATCGCGCACGACGGCGATGCCGATGACGTTCCTGCATCAGGGCCGGCAGTACATCGTTTTTGCGACTGGTGCAGGGGCGAACACATCACTGGTCGCGCTGCGTTTGCCTGGCGCGGGAACTGGCACCGGAGGTTCGCGCTAGCGGGTCACAGCCAGCTGCAGGCCAAGCGGCTCGAAACGGCGGAAGTCTCGAGCGTTTGCTGTCGCAAGGCGGGCGCCGGCGTGCATCGCTGTCGCGGCGATCATGCAATCGATCAATGAGCCGCGTCGTCTGCCCAATTCGTTGAACAAACGAGCAGCCAGTTCGGCTTCGGATCGATCGAACGGAACTGGATTATGTATGACTGAGAGGATGAACTCGACGGCGGCCGCAGACACTGGACCGCACAAAAACTCGGCCCAAGCCGGTGTGGACACGCCGATGGGTTGCCCAGCGTTGAGCCAGGTGAGCATCAACGCGTCTTCAGACGTACCGTGAGCGGCCGCGGCGATCAAGAAATTAGTGTCAAGATGAATCACTTATTCCGCGGTCGTCGTTGGGCACGCCGTTCAGCGCGAACCTCCGCTATCCATTTCTCGGCGTCTTGTTTAGTCAGGGACATTGCCGACTGAAATCGTTCAAACGCGGCGAGACGTTCCTTCACGCCTGAGTCCTCACCTGCTGACGCGCGGATAGCGCGCCGCAACGCTTCCGATTTCGAGACGCCCCAGCGGCGCGACACGCGTTCCAACAGGCGAACGGTTTCAGGATCGAGGGAGTAGGTCGCCTTGATCTTGGGTATGGCCATACTACCATACTATGGCCATACTTGAGCGTCTTCAAGGGGTGGGATGGCTTGACGAAAGCACCATACGGCCATTACTCCAACGCTCCTATCTGCTGCCTAACGTGCTGAATATGACACGCGTCGGTTTCGCCGGTGCCGTACTCTTCCTACCAGTCGTGGCCTTCTGCCAGGTGCCCCGCAGCGGCGCGGCGCGCTGCGGTTCCGGCGTGCCTCCGAGCGAGGTGCGTGCATACGTTGGACTCCCAAGCGGAAACGTCTTCTGTCCGCTCGTCGCCGATCCCAAGGCAATGCGCTCGTTCCTCTCGTATCAGCAGGAGAAAAAGTCAGCAGATTCGATCGAGAGTGTCGGCGCCGTTGGGATCAGCGACATCTTCGGCCTTGCTCGTTGGGGCGGTAACGCGCGGAGCGAGGGTATCCAGCTCAGTGTCGAGGGAGCGATTTTCGCGCAGTTCGACCTCGGTACGACATCGTACGATCTGATCAACGCAGACTATCTGGTGGGGCTGCCGCTAACGATGCGCAAAGGCAACGTTTCAGCGCGCGTCAATCTGTACCATCAGAGCTCGCACCTGGGTGACGAGCTGCTACTACGACGGAACGAAATCGAGCGCGAGAACATTTCGTTCGAGTCGCTGGACATGATTCTCTCGGTGGATTTGGCGGCGCTGCGATTGTATGGTGGCGGGGAATACATCTTTCATCGGCAGCCGCGCGATCTTCAGCACTACGTCGCTCATGGTGGAGCGGAGCTGCGTCCGGCGGTGGCGCTGTTACGGTTTGGTCGGATCGGCTTCTTGAGGTTTCTCGCGGCTATCGATGTGAAATCATCGGAAGAGCAAGATTGGGAGCCGAGCGTGAGTGGGCGGGTGGGGTTTGAGATCGATCGGCCGTTTACGGGAGAGTTGCCGGCGCGGAGTTGGAGCATTCTGTTCGAGAGTTATCGCGGTCCGTCGCCGTACGGTCAGTTTTTCAGACAGAAGATTCAGTACATTGGCATTGGCGCGCACGTCGCTCTTTAATTTGATTCGTTAGGCTCGCAAGTCGCTCGTAGGCCGGGGCATCCGAGTCGCTTGTAGGCGGGGCATCCATTCGGCGGCTAGCATTCGTCTCGCTACCGGCCGCGCGCGTTCCTCACCAATGAAAGTCCTGCGTTAGGGAAGCGCGCGCCGACGCTCGTCGAATGACGCCGCCTGCAGGGATACCCCGCCTTCCTCGCTCCCACGTCTGGGCCGGTCAACCCCTTTTAGTTAGTCTCCCCACCCCACCTCTCGCATAGCTGGATCCGTCTATAGGACTCGTTAGGGGCGCGCGGATTGGGTGGGGTGGGGAGACCTCTCCAAAAAACATTGTGGTGACGAAGGGAGCGCAGCAAGGCGCGGGCGTCCTCGGAGGCAGCGTAACGCGCACGGCGTGACGTGAGACGCAGCATCCGAGTAGCCACAAGTAGGCTTGGCGTACGCTCGGGAGCGAGGCAGGCGGGGTATCCCCGAAGGCAGCGTCGCGCCTGGCGTGATGGGCGCGTTAGGCCAGGACAGCGCGCTAGCTGCCGGAGCGGGATACCCCGCCGACGAGCGACTCGTCTGCCGAAGCGGGATGCCCCGCCGACGCAAAAGCAAAGGGGCAAGCTCAGAACTGAACTCGCCCCTGATCAACACTACAGTACGAGGCTCAGGTTTCTGACTTCGATGCTGTTTTTGTCGAAACCATGATCTCCTTGAATGCCACCATGAACCGATCCATCTCCTGCGGCGTGCCGATCGACACGCGCAGATGTTCATTCATCGGCGGGAAAGGCCGCCCGACAATCACTTGTTTCTTGCGGAACTCCTCGATCACCGGCACCACAGGCTTCTTGAGATGCACCATGAAGAAGTTGGTCTGCGACGGGATACAGGCGAAGCCTAACGACTTGAGCTCGCCAGTCGTCTTCTCGCGCAACGTGATCGCCTCGCGCTTGATCTTCTCCATCTCAGCGACGTCGCTGAGCGCCGCAACGCCACCGTGCTTCACTAGCGCGTTGATGCTCCCCGTGCTGAACGGCCGCATCTCCTGAATGAGGTCGCGTGGCGCGACCGCATACCCCAACCGCAACCCGGCCATGCCGTTGATCTTCGAGAACGTTCGCGCGACGATGACTTTGCGACCTTCGGCGACATACGGCACTGACGTCGCGTACGCGGCATCCTCGACGTAGTGATGATACGCCTCGTCGATCAGCACCGGCACGTCCTCGGGGATGCTGTCGAGGATCTGCTTGATCTGATCCTTCGTGAGGATGTTGCCTGTCGGGTTGTTAGGCGAGCAGAGATACAGAAAACCGAGCCGGCTGTAATTCTGACGCGTCGCGCGGATGAGCCCCGGAACGTCCTGGTTGTAGTCAGGCAGCAGCGGGACCTTGATCGGATCGGCTTTGATGTTCGTCGCGGCCGAAAAGACCGAGTTGTACGTCGGATCCGATCCAACGACCTTCTTTTCGCCACGCAGATACGTCTGCGCCACGACCTGAAGGATCTCGCCCGAGCCGGCACCGATCATGACGTTTTCGGGTTTCAGGTTGTGGTGTTTGGCGATGGCGTCGACGATGCCGCCGTCGGGGTACCCGTAACGCATCGCGTACTTCCAGGCATTCGTCATCGCCTTCATGACGGCTTCGCTTGGCCCGTATGGGTTTTCATTGTTCCCAATCTTGGCCATCGCGTCGTACTCGTTCTCGTTGCGTCCTTGGCGCGCAGGCGGCGCTTGAGTCGCTTGCGCCCAGAGCAGTTCGTCGGGCCGCAGTGTGAGAGCGCCCAAGGCAGTGGTGACGCCGCCAACGAAACCTCGACGAGTTACGGCGCGCTGGTGGATCATCTCTTCTCCGGAGAGTCGTTAGGCTCTTACGCTTACCTCTTTACCTTTCACTCGTAACTCTGAACGCTCGTGCTCACGTCCACTTGAGGTCGTGCTTCGATATCGGCAACGACCGAACGCGTTTTCCCGTCGCGGCATAGATCGCACTGCACAACGCCGGCACGACAGGTGGTAACGCCGGCTCGCCGATCCCTGTCGGCGAAATGTCGCTCAGCTTCCAGTGTACTTCGATAGGCGGTGCCTGGCGCATCCGCAATAGGCGGAAGTTGCCGAAATTCGTCTGCAGCGTGCGGCCGCCCTCGATCGTGATCTCCTGCGCCAACGCCTCGGCGATGCCGTCGTGCACAGCGCCTTGGACCTGATTCTCGGCGTTGCTCGGATTGATAATCTGGCTCCCCACGTCACCGGCGACCCACACCTTGTCGACCTTCACCTGGCCGTTCTTGGCGACTGTCGCTTGCACGACTTCCGCGAAGTAGCCGCGGTGGCTGAAGTGGAACGCGATACCCATTCCGGTTCCTTTGGGGAGTTTTGTCTTCCCCCAGCCTGATTGCTCAACGACCAACTCGACGACCGCGCGCATGCGCGGCCCATCGAACAGCACCGGCTGCCCCTGACCCGGCTGTGCGTTAGGCGGTTGTGGATCGACGATCGGTGTGTTGGACAGAAGCTCAATGCGGAACTGCGCCGGATCCTGGCCGGCTGCTTCAGCCAGCTCGTCGATAAATGTCTGTGTCGCGAACGCGATGCCGTTGCTCCCCGGCGCTCGTAACGCGCCTGTGGGAACGCCTACCGGCATAACAGAAGTTTCGGCCGCGAAGTGCGGAATGAAGCGGGCGGGGAATTCGCCGGCACCGAGTCCGGCGCTCGGCGCGAACCGTTCGCCCTCGCCGAAGGAGACGAAGTGGTTGCGCCACGCGAGAAGCTTGCCTGACGAGTCGACGGCACCGGTGAGGTAGTGCCAGCCAGCCGGGCGATATGGGTCGTGCTGAATGTCATCCTCACGCATCCACAGTAGCTTCACCGGCACACCGACTTCCTTCGCGATCCACGCCGCTTCCACCATGTAGTCATTGTACAGGCGGCGTCCGAAACCACCGCCCATACGGGTGAGGTGGATCGTAATATCCTTCTCTTGCATGCCTAACGTGCGCGCGACAAGTCCCCGTCCGGCGGCTGGTGTCTGCGACGGCACCCAGATCTCCAGCTTGCCGTCTTTGAAGTGCGCCGTAGCGTTCTGCGGCTCGAGTGGCGCGTGCGAGATGAACGGATAGAAGTACGCGGCGCTTACAGTCTTGGCGCCGGGGCTCTTCATCGCCGCATCCACGTCGCCGTCTTTGCGCAGGGATCGTTGCGGCGGCTGCTTCGACAGCGCCAACGACTGCTGCTCGAATTTCGCGCTGCTTTGTTGCGAGGTGGGGTGTTCTTGCCATGTCACCTTGAGCTTCTTGCGGGCGCTGATCGCGGCCCACCACGTGTCCGCGACGATAGCGACGCCGCCTAACAAGCCGAGTAGCTCGTTCGTCCCTTCCACAACAAACGCGCGTTTGACCCCCGGCTCTTTGAGGATCTCGTCCACGTTTGCGCTGGCCACCTTGGCGGCGAACACAGGAGCTTTCACATATGTGGCGTAGAGCATCCCCGGCATCGTCACGTCGATGCCAAAGAGGGGCTGTCCCGTCACGATGTTGTGGTTGTCGACGCCCGGGATGCGCTGGCCGATGATCTTGAACTCCTTAGGATCTTTGAGCTTCACCTGATCCAGCGCAGGCGCCGTGAGCGTTGCGGCTTTCGTCGTGAGTTCGCCGTAGCTGAGCTTGCGCCCGCTACCGCTATGCGTCACCACGCCTAACGACGTCGTGCACTCACTCTCAGGAACGCTCCACGTCTGCGCGGCAGCTGCCACGAGCATCACACGCGCCGCGGCACCCACGCGTCGCATCGGGAGCCAGTTGTTCGGCGTTGCCGTGCTCCCACCCGCCGTTTGGCCCTGGTACTTGTCTGTATCTAAGCCAGCTTGCTGCACACGGACCGTCTTCCAGTCGACGTCAAGTTCTTCCGCGATCAACATCGGCAGCATCGTCTTGACGCCTTGGCCGATCTCGGGATTCTTGGCGATGATCGTAACGGAACCGTCAGGTGTGATCTTGATGAACGCGTTAGGCTCGAAGTCGGTAGCCTTGGGCGCCCATGATTCGGCAGCGTTTAGCGGCTCGAGGTACGTCGCGAGCAGGATGCCTCCCCCGGCAACCGCGCTGACACCGAGGAATTGGCGGCGATTGACGCGCACATTGGTGTCCATGGGGCCTCCTTAAGACCGCAGACCGATCGGTTCATCCGAGCGGCCTGATGGAGGTGGTGGCGAGCTATCGACGGCCGGGAGCTGTGCAGCACGATGAATCGCCTGACGGATCCGGATGTAGGTCGCACAGCGGCAGATGTTGCGATCCATTGCTGTGTCGATTTCCGCGTCCGTGGGCTTGGGGTTCTTGGCAAGCAGTGCAGATACGGTCATGATTTGGCCGGCCTGACAGTAGCCGCACTGCGGCACGTCGAGCTCCTCCCACGCTCGCTGAACCGGGTGTGTCCCGTTAGGCGACAGGCCTTCGATCGTCGTGATGTCGGCACCTTGCGCGTCGGAGACCGCCAGCTGGCAGCTGCGCGTTGCGACGCCGCGCACGTGCACGGTGCATGCTCCGCACTGCGACACACCACAACCGTACTTCGTCCCTTTGAGATCGAGTACGTCGCGCAGCACCCAAAGCAGGGGCATGTCGGGAGCCACATCGACTGTGGTCGCTTTCCCATTCACTTTGAAGGAGACCTTCATAGGCGGCACGGCTCCGAAGTCGGTGGTTGGCAGACTTATTTCTTGACGTACCTCTTTAACGCACGGGGCCCCACTTCCGCTCCGTAAATGTTTCCTTTCGCGTCGACTGCCACACCTTCCGCAGCGCTCGTGCTCGCCGGCTTTTCGTCAGGATCTGGTATGAACGCCGTCAGCGACCCGTCCTTCGCGCTGCCGATGCGGATTCCACGCTTCCAGTCACCATGCGCTGGATTCACCGAGCCGGATTCCGAATCGGCGACATAGATCATGTCGTTCTGGTCAATGAAAATCCCACTCGGTCGGCTGAACTGCGACCACTCGGTGATGTATTTGCCGTCTTGATCGAAAATCTGGATGCGGTTGTTGTCTCTATCGCCAACAAAGAGCCGCCCGCGCGAGTCCATGGCTAAAGCGTGCGGCTGACCCACTTCACCGGGTCCCGTGCCTTTCTTGCCGAATGCTTTGAGAAACAAGCCGTCCTTGGAGAACTTGAGGATGCGCGCGTTCGCTGTAGCAGCCGAAGAATGCCCTTCGGCGACAAATATGTCGCCGTTAGGTGCTACGAGAACGTCGTTAGGCTGCCAGAAATAATCCGGCTCGCGCGCCCCGCCTGGCTTCCCCAGTGTCATGAGGAGCTTTCCGTCGGGGCTGAACTTGAACACCTGATGCCCCTTGGTCGGTGGCGCCGCAGGGGCGGTCGTGTCGGCGGGACGGCGCACGCCCGTACATGCACAGTCCGTCACCCAGACATTTCCATCGTGATCGACGTCGATCCCATGCGGCGAGATGAACATGCCGGCGCCGAACGACGTGACGAGCTTGCCTGACGCATCGAACTTGAGGATCGCGGGCAAGTCGGAGTTCGCGCAGGTATTCTGTGTGCAGCGCTCGAAGACCCAGATGCTCGTGCCGTCTTTGTCGATTTCGACGGCGCTCGTCGATCCCCAGGCTCTTCCTTCAGGGAGCTTCGCCCACCCGACGATAGTCGTGTACGGGTTGGGGAGGTCGTTCGTAGGCTTTGTGGTTGACTGGCCCGTCGCGAGCGTGCTCAAGGAGAGAAGCGTAGCGAGCGGGAGCCCTGCGCGAGATGCAAGCGACATCAGAAGCACCCCTGGCGGTGGCAGTTGGAGGCGTGAGACCAAGGTACAACAGGGCATGTCGCCGAGGCCAGAGGACTTAGACCATCCGAGACGAGGAGCTCTTTGCGTCTGCTCTCCGGCTCAACAGCGGACTTCTTCTCTTGCTTGAGAACCCGTCCGTCCGGCGCGATCTGAACTTCCAAGAACCGCTTGTCGACCAACTCGAGCAGCACCTCGTAGTATGCGAGCCGCTCAGCACTCCCTTCCTCCGTCAGTACATCTTCGATGATACGATAGGTGGCCCGAGGATACTTCTCGGCGAGCGAGCGTGTGACGGCTGCTGGAAGATTGCGTTCTGATTCCATCCTGCAGCGAGATCTCGTAGAGGGTCGTCCCGGCTTCACT
>JBQTIF010000257.1:0-20383 GCA_052388395.1 Gemmatimonadaceae bacterium
CCGCGAACGGCCTTATAACACGTCTCCATGTCGGTGAGGTTCAGGTTCGTGAACATATTGCTCACCGTCGTTAGGATGCTATTCCCGACCGAGTGCCAGTAGTAGAGCACGCGATGCGGCCCGCCGAGGAAGCGTGAGCCGAAGACTGCATCAGCCTGACCTTCGATGATCGGATCGAGCAGCGCCGGCCAGTCGGCTGGATCGTACTCCAAATCGGCATCCTGCACGATGACGACATTGCCAGTGCTGTTCGCGAGCGCAGTGCGGATCGCGGCGCCTTTGCCGCGGTTGAACGGCTGGTGGATGACTTTGTCGATACGCCCTTCGGCGAGTAAGCGATCGAGAATCTGCGCCGACCGATCGCTGGAAAAATCGTTGACGCAGATGATCTCCTTCATGATCGGCACGGTGTGCACCTGCGAGACGATCAGCTCGATTGTGCGCTCCTCGTTAAACACGGGGATGAGCACGGAGAGAACCACAGCATCTCGTTCGAGCGGCGTACGCCCGCGGAGGCGCGGCAGGGATTCGTCGACGGCTGGCAGCGTAGCCGGCGTTAGGCGATGCGACGTCATCGGATGAGGTTCATGAATATGGTTGCAGGGCCGACGCGACCCACGGGCCGGATGATCGCCGGTTGCACGCGCGCCAGGGAGTCCGCGGCTGCTAACGTGCCGCTCCCGGCGACAATATAGAAGCGTGGGCGATAGCGTTCGAGAATCTCGCTGACTTTCGCGAGGTCCTTGTGCAGCGCGCGCTCACGCAGATGATCCGCCGCGTCGGAGTCGTTCACCGGAACGGCGCGCCGGCCGGTATAGAGGTAAACCGCCGGATCATCCTGCACCGCGATCACGTCAACAGGCGTTGTGTTACTGCGCACCCAGCGAACGACCTGTCCGATGCGTTCCCCGGAGTCGCGCTGCACTCCCACCCACCACGTCTCGCGATGTCCGCGGATATTGTACCAGAGGAATCCGCCCACAGTCGCAAACACGGAAGCAAGGAGCGCGCCGCGACCTAAAGAACGCACGCGCGTTTGCGGCTGTGCGCGCCACAGCTCGCCGGCACCCACTGAGAACGCGAGCACCACGATCGGAAAGCCGGCCATCAAGAAGCGGTGGACTTCGAACGGCCAGACCAGCACAATGGCGAAGTAGCCCAGCGCGTACAGCACCGTAACAGGGGTTCTCCTCGAGAGCCGCGTTAGGCCGTACAGGGTAAGCGCGACGGCGCCAACGAACACTGGGAGGCGAACCCATCGCCAGCTGACCGGCATCACAAGGAACTCGAGAAGCTCGCGCAGGCCGACTAGATTCTTGTTGATGACTTCAAGGCCGAACGACGAGCCACCGTCACGATACCCTTTGAGCATCCATCCCAAATAGCTGCCGTACTTTCCGATCACGACGGCGGGGACGTCATTGGCGTGCGCCGCGGCCCACAGCTGCCATGGGGCCAGGAGGCACACGCCTGTCACAAACGCGGCGCAGGCGGCTTTCCAATGGCGGCGGGTCGCCAGCGCGAGTAGCAGAGCCGGAAAAACAGCAATGCCGATGGTGCGCACCATTGCGAGTGCGACACCTAACGCGGCGGCGGCGATCGCGGTCGTGACTTTCCCGTCTTGCGTTGCTTTCTCGCTCACGATCAAGACCGGGAACATCAGCGCCATGAACAGCGGCTCGGAGACAATGATTCCAGTGACGTAGAGAACGAGTACACATGCCGTCCCAGCAACCGCTGTCGCACCGGCCCCCATCGTGCTTAACTGCGCTCGCGCGCGCGCGAAGGCGTAGGCGCCAAGCGCCGCCAACGTCAACAGCACCGCGTTCGCGTATTTGAAGACAACCAGGTTGTCCGGGAAGTCGGGCCAGAGACGCCACAGCGCTGCAAGCAAGAGCGGATAGCCCGGCGGGTAATGCGTCACCTGCGGCGCGCCCGGAAGGTTCAGCTGGCGGTACCCTTCCCCTGTTGCCAGGCTTTTCGCGAGAACGACGTACGTGGCATCGTCCTGGATCGTGCCCACGGGCCATGGCGTGATGGACATGATGGCCGCGACGAGCACCAGCGCCACGACCAGCACGGGGACGAGCCGCGAGCTCATTGCCTAACGAGAGCGAAGGCCGCGCCGTTGCGCGTCTGACCCAGGTAGCGCAGCAACGGCGTTGATTCCTTGGCGAGAATCTTCGCCGTCCGCTCGCCGCCGATCGACGTAGGGACGTAATAGTCCGGCTGCAGCTCGCTCACCAGCTGCCGCACGAAATTCAGTTCTTCGTCGGCGCTCAAGGGCGTGATCCGTTCGCGCACGAGCCACGTGTTCGTGGGAATGGCCCGTCGTCCAGTGTACAAATAGACAGCAGGGTCGTGATCGGTCGAGATCACGTCTGTCATCGCGGTGTTATACGCCACCCACTGGACGATCGGCTTGAGTCGTTCGCCCTCTGCCCTTTGGATCGGTTCCCACCATCCGTTTTTGAAGCCCTGCCCATTATACCTCCCCCACCCGATCGCCAGACCGAGACAGGCAGCGAGGGCAGCATATCGTGCTGAGATTGCCATTGGCCGTGCAGGGCGCCACTGCAGCAGCGTGCGAACGCCCAGGGCGGCGCAGCAGGCGAGCACGGGCCAGATGCCCAACACAAAACGGCTCGGCTCGAACGGCCACAGCATGACGATGAAGCAGTAGAGCAGTATGAACAAGAGCGTCGCCGGCGCACGCCGCGTTAGGCGCGTGGCGCCGAGGGCGAGGAGCGCGATGAGCGCGATGAACGTCAGCGCCCGCGGCACGTCACCCGGGATGGGCGTGTGCACGCGGCTCAGCACGCGATACAGGTCCTGCGAATTCTTGACGATGACCTGCCAAATGAAGTCGATGCCGTAATCTTTGTATCCTTGCAGGACCCAGCCGCTGTACGATCCGTACTTCCCCGAGATGATATGCGGGACGTCGTTCTGATGCAGTTCGACCCAGACGAGCCACGGGCCGGCTAACACCGCAGCCCCAAGTGCCAGCGCCGCAGCCGCTGCATAACGACGGCGCCATAGCAACAACGCAAATGCACCGGGGATCGCAAACAACCCGAGCGACCGTACCAGTGTCAGCATGCCGAGCAGCACGCCTGCGAACAGCGCGGTGCGCACGCGACCCGTTTCAACGGCGCGTTCGGTGACGAAGAGCGCGGGAATGAGGAGCGCGAGGAAGAGCGGCTCCGAGAGGACCATTCCCGTAAGCAACAGGACGGCGATGGAGAGCGTTGTGATGAGCGCCGTGACCGACGACGCGAGTCTCGAGAGGTCTAGCCGACGGCGTGCAAAACAGTACGTCCCGGCCGCTGCGATCGCGAGCAGAAGCGCGTTGGCGAACTTGAATAGCACGACATTGTCGGGGAACGACGGCGAGATGCGCCAGAGGACCGAGAGCAGTGCTGGATAGCCGGGCGGGTAGTGCGTCGCGGCCGGAGCGCCGGGCAGGTTGATCATGCGATAGCCGGTCCCTTCCGCGAGGGATTTCCCGAGAATCGTATAGACAGCGTCGTCCTCGAACGCTCCCACGGGCCACGGCGTGACGGTGCTGATGGCGATCGCGAACACCATTGCCGCGATGGCCAGGGGGATATAGACATCGGGCCGTCCGCCTAACGTCGGGCCGCGTAGCGCCGTGGATTTCACATCGTTCATCGGTCTTCGCCCGTCAATGGGACGCGCTCGAAGACCGCACCGAGCGGGAGTTTCCCCCGGAAATGCACGCCGGTTGAAGTGTCCCGTGAGAGATCGGCAGACGCTTGGATCCCCTGCCACGTCACGGGGATCAGCCAGCGGACAGGGTACGCCTGAATGAGCGTCTGTACACTCGCGCGCGTGAACTCGCGCGTCTGCGGGTCGACATGTTCGCGCGGCGTAAACGCGCCGACGGGGACCGTGATGCGTCCGGTGTACAGATACACCATGACGTCGTCTTCCGTCGCGACGATGTCGTTAGGTCGCGTGTACGAGTTTACCCATTGCACAATGGGGCGCGATCGATCGGTCATGATTCCTTGGATGCCCCAGACCCATGGCCGTGACGTGCCGAGTACTTGCGGACCCACGTACAGCAGCACCATGGGAGTGACGACCGCGGCGACGAGAAGCCGCGGCACGCGTGGCGTGATGAGGGTGCTCTGCCAAGCGGTTCGCACGCCGACGGCAAAGGCGAATACGAGCAGTGGCCATATTCCCCAGTAGAAGCGATCCGGCGGGAATGGCCACACGAGTACTACAACGAGGTAGGCGGCGAGGAACACCGTTGTGACCGGGACTCTGCGCCATAGCTCGCGCGCACCGAACGCCAAAAAGACGAGGACCGCGATAACAAGGGCGTAGCGCGCGGCCATCGGCGCCGTCGCGAGACCAAACGATCCGGCCAGGAACGTCCCCGTGAACTCGGCGTTTTCGCGGAAAACCGTTGCGACGTACGCGGGGCCTCCCTCGCGCATGCCGTCAATGAGCCAGCTCGAGTAACTCCCGTACTTCCCGGCGATCGGCGTGGCCAGGGCATCCGCATGCGCCGCAGACCACAACTGCCACGGCGCCAGCACAAGCGCACCGCAAGCGAGAACGATGGCGGCATCGCGCCAACGCCGACGGGTGACGAGCACAAACGCGGTGGCGGGGACGAGAAACACGCCTAACGTGCGCAAGAGGCCCAGTGCCCCGCCCGCGAGTCCGGCGAATACCGCTGAGCGAGCACCACCCCCACCCTTGTCGGCGCTGCGCTCGACAAGGAAGAGCATGGGGAGAAGCACGGCCAGGAACGTGGGCTCTGAGAGCACCATGCGCGCAATGCCAACCAGCGGCGCCGAGATGCAGGCAGCCGCTGCGGCGAACGCCGCAATCCCTGTGTCCATGCCTAACTTGCGCCGCGCGAAGACGAAGGCCCCTGCCGTCGCGACGCCCAACAGCAGGGCGTTCGCGAACTTGAACATTTGGACGTTGGCTGGAAACTCAGGACCTATCTTCCACAGCCCAGCGAGCAGGAGCGGATACAGCGGCGGGAAGTGCGTGGCCCCCGGCGCGTTAGGCAGGTTGATGTAATGGTATCCGTTGCCCTCGGCGAGCGCTTTGGCCAGCACGACATACGCGCCATCGTCTTGAAAGACTCCAGCGGGATGCGGGGTGATCGCGAATACCACTGCCAGGCATGCTGCTGCAGCGAGCACGATGGCGCACCACGAATCGCGACGGGTCCAGACAACGGTGCTCACGGCTGCGCACCCACCTGCCGCACATGCTCGAACACGGCGCCAACCTTTAAGGCATGACGCAGATTGAGGATGGCCGGCTCCTGGTTCGTTAGGGCGAGCGCGGTGTTGATGTGCATGATGCTGACAGGTAGCACCCAGCGGATCGGATAGGTGTGGAGGAGCGAGTCGAGCGTGGCGCTCGCAAACGCTGTGGTCTGCGGCCGGAGGTGTTCCGCCGGTGTGAACGTGGCGAGAGGAATCGCCCTGCGACCTGTGTACAAATGCACCAGCACATCGTCTTCCGTGGCAATGATGTCGTCTGGGGCCGTATGGCGACTCACCCACAGCGCAGCGGCGCGTGACCGGTCCGCAACCACCGCTTCTTCATCAGCGATGTCCCAGCGAGGCTTGCCTAAAAGATTGGGACGCGCATACAGCGCAAAGAGGGCCACGGCGCCAATCAGTACGGCACTGCGGTATGCTCTGCGCGGAACAGGCACGGCTGTTCGGAGGTAACGAATGCCTAACGCAGGCGTGAGTACGAGCAGGGGCATGATGCCCCAATAGAAGCGGTGTGGCGGAAAGGGCCACACCAGTACGATGCTCACGTATAGCGCGAGAAAGCCCGCAGTGACCGGCGCGCGTCGCAGCAACTCGCGCGCGCCGAGTGTCAGAAGACCGAGCAGCACCGCGATGGCGACGGCGCGCAGCATCCAGGGTGTGGCGGCGAGGCCGAGCGAACCCGTGAGGAATTCCGACGAATACTTCGCGTTGACCTTGAGAATAGCCGCGACGTAGGCGAAGCCACCTTCGCGCATCCCTTCCACGACCCATCCGAAGTAGCTGCCGTATTTTCCGACGAAGGCTGGCGGTATTTCATCCGCGTACGCCAGCGTCCAGAGTTGCCAGGGACCGAGGACAAGTGCCCCTGTGGCGAGCGCAAGCGCGGCATGACGCCAACGGCGTTGCATAACGAGCGCCAGCGCGAGTGCCGGTAGGATGAACATACCTAACGAGCGGAGAAGGGCCAGACCGCCGACGGCGCCGCCCGCAGCCATGGCTGTGCGCCATGATGCGCCCGGGCGGGCGGCCCGTTCCGCGAGCAGCAGCACGGGGAACAGGGCGGCGAGAAACGCTGGTTCCGAGAGAACCATCGCGGACAACCAGACGAGCGGAGCGCAGGCGGCCCCGGCCGTCGCGGCGAGAGCTGCCGACCACGTACCGAATCCAAGACGTCGGCGCGCCAGCACGAATGCGCCGACTGCTCCAACGCCGAGCAGGAGCGAATTCGCGAGCTTGAACAGCTGGACGTTTGCCGGAAAAGAGGGGGCGAGTTTCCACAGCAACGCCAGCCACAGCGGATACAGAGGCGGATAGTGAACGCCGTGTGGCGCGTTAGGCAAGTTCGTGAAGCGGTACCCTTCACCCTCCGCGATCGATCGGGCCAGGACCACGTACATGCCATCGTCCTGGAAGACGCCAGCCGGCAGGCTCGTCACGGACATCGCCGATGCAGCGATCGCCACAGCGGCAAGTACCAGCGCGCACCACGAGTCTCGCGGCAACCAGACGTCAGCGTGGCTCATCGCGACGTCGTCCGCATGAGCGTGGTGGCGGAGTCGCGCAGCGCCGCAGCGGTCGCCGGGTCGTGAGTCATATCCGCGACCGCAGCGGCGTCGAGATAGATCTGCGTGGCCTTGGGGTATAGTCGGCGCGCCAACGCAAGCTCACGCTGCGCGTCGTCATAGTGCCGATTGACGCTGTGCACACGACCAGCGACCCAGTGCGCCCTGAAGGATTCGGGATGATCCTCGAGCAGCGTGAGGAGCCAGACTTTGTCGTCGCGCCAGACGGGCGTGCGGGTCCACGTTCGCAGCGCACCGGCTAGCAGCAATGCGGCAGACGCGCTGAGCATCAGCTCGCGTCGACGATGCGCAACACTCTCGCCAGCGATGCCTAACGCTAACATCGCGCCCACGCTCGGCATATACAATGTGCGCTCCGCGAGCGTCACACCGGACACAAACAAGATGTTGCTCACCGGCGCAATCGTGACGCCGATCCAGAGCAGGGCGAATGCGAGAGGGCGATGGCGCCGCCACGTGATGAACAGCGTCGTCACGTAACTCACGATGACAAGGAGACCGATGCCCCCTTCGATTGTTAGGCTATCGACGGCCGGAATGACCTGCGGCTCATAGTCCGACGAGAGCTGCGCGGGAAAGAGCAGAAGCCGCACATAGTGCGGCAGCACCGTTGCCATGGTAGCCAGGCGCGTCGTCAGCGATGCGTCGGCGAATGAGCCGGTCATGACGCGAAACTCGCGCTCTTGAAAGACGCTGAGCAGCGTCGCCGCATACGCGGCAAGCACGATTCCGTAGCCGATGTAGAGCTTGCGCGGAGGTCTGAGGTCTGAGGTCTGAGGTCGGAGGATGTCCGAGAGGAGCACAAGACCGATGCCGACTATCGCGCTTTCCTTGGAGAGGAGGGCGAGGGCAAAGAGCGGGGTCGCCACCAAGGAGCTTGCGCGGTGCGCCAGCACCATGCCTAACGTGAACACGGTCGCCATCGGGTCCAGCCGGCCAACCACGCTGGCGACTGCTTCGACGTGTACGGGATGTACGGCGAACAGCGCGGCGCTGAGCACCGCGGCCCACGGTCGCATGAGCTGTGTCGCCAGCCGCCAGACCAGTACTGTCGCGAGCGCGTGCCAGATGACATTCGTCGCGTGAAACCATGCGGCGGCGCCGCCACCCAAGCGCCAGTCGAGCGCGAAACTCAGGATGCCCAACGGCCGGTACTGACCGCCGCCGAGCGCCTCGGGCCAGTACGGAAGCGTGAAGGCACGCCAGCTTTGCGCCAGGCTTTCTACAAGTGGATTGCCTAACAAAACGCCGCGGTCGTCACGAACAAAATCGTGGCCCAGCGCGTTGGCAAAGATTACTGCGGCCAGGAGCGCGAGACCGGCTCCGCAGAGCAGGTCTACGCGCACCCGCTCCCGCGTCCCCGCTCCGCGCGCCGGCGCCGCTTCGAGCGCCGCCGCGTGCGTCACGCCGCCTCGCTTCCGAAGCGCGAGAGCTTGCGGTGCAGTGTCGAAGGATCGATACCTAACGTTTCGGCGGCGCGCGTCTTGTTGCCGCCCTCACTGTTCAACACCCACATGATGTAGGCGCGCTCGATCGCTTCGAGTGTTGGATTCGGCGTCGGACGGTCCTGAATCAGTCGCTCAGCCGTGCGCGAAGTGACGCGCTCAGGGAGCGCACTCGGCGGGATGATATCCGAGTCTGACAGAATCACCGCACGTTCCAGAGCGTTCTCCAGCTCACGCACGTTCCCGGGCCAGTTGTACTGCTGGACGAGCTCGAGCGCCGAGTCGCTCAGTTGCTTCGGTGCTTCACCGCGGTGCGCTGCAAGTCGCGCGAGGAACGTGTCCACGAGCAGTGGAATGTCTTCCGTGCGCTCGCGCAGGGGTGGCAGGTGCAGCGCGATGACGTTGAGGCGGTAGAACAGGTCGCGCCGGAAATTTCCGCGGCGGATCTCTTCTTCCAGATCTCGATTCGTAGCAGCGATGAGCCGCGTGTCGATCGGCTGCGGCTCCGTGGCGCCGACTGGAATGACCTGACGGTGCTGGAGCACGCGCAAGAGCTTGACCTGCGTAGCCGCTGTCGTCTCGCCGATTTCGTCGAGAAAGAACGAGCCCTTTTCGGCCGACAGAAAGAGACCGGTCTTGTCTTTGACCGCGCCCGTGAAAGAACCCTTCACGTGACCGAACAATTCGCTTTCGAGAAGACTCTCAGGAAGGGCACCACAATTGATTGACAGAAACGGCCCGTCAGTCCGCGTCGACAGCAGATGGATGTACTTCGCGATGACCTCTTTGCCGGTCCCGGATTCACCTTGAATGAGGACTGTCGAATCGGTTGGAGCGACGGTCTCGGCGAGCCTAACGATCTCAATCCAGGGCTTGCTGTTTCCGATCGGTCGTGACGACACAGAGGTATCACGCCGCTTGATCTCCAGCTTCAGCGTCTTGTTCTCGACGCGCAGGCGACGGTGTTCCACGGCGCGGCGCAGAATGGCTACCAGTTCGTCGTTGCGGAACGGCTTTTGTATGTAATAGAAGGCGCCTTCGTTCACGGCCTGCACGGCCGACTGCAACGTGGCTTGTGCAGTCATGAGGATGACCGGCGTGTCGGGTGAACGCGCACGCACTGCGGAGAGCACCTGCAGCCCGCCGACAGTTGGCATGCGCACATCGGTGAGCACGATATCCGGATCGATCTCTCCCATGCGATCGAGACCTTCCTGACCGCCTAACGCGACATGCGCCGCGAAGCCTTCGTTCTTGAGTAGGATGCGCAGCGAGTCGACGATACCTGACTCGTCGTCGATGATCAGGACGTTGGGGAGGGAAGGAGTAGCTCGGTCGCTCACGATAACTCTCCGTTGTCTGTCTGGTGCGTGGGGAGGAGAACGGTGACGCGAGTCCCGCGCGAATCGGTGTCGACGAAGACGAAGCCGCGATGGGCTTCGATCGCGCGGTGAACGATGGGGAGACCGAGACCGCTTCCTCCCTGCTTAGTCGTGAAGAACGGGTCGAAGAGCCGGTCACGGATTTCCGGGGGGATCCCGGGACCTTCGTCGCTGACACGTATGGCGATGCCGCCACGATCGAAGGTCATGCCGGCCGGTGCATCATCAACGCCTAACGCCACGAGATCGACCTTGACTCGACCAGCTGTGGGCGACGCTTGAATGGCGTTGAGGATGAGATTGAACATCGCGCGATGCAGCAGGTCTTCGTCGCCGTCGACCATGAGTGCCGGAAGCGCCGCGCTGACGTCGACGGTGACGTCAGACGGTCGATCCGGGTGCGCGGCCGCGAGGCTCGCCGCGCCGCGCGTCACGGCGAGAATGTCCATGGGCTCGATTTTCGTGACGCGCACGCGCGAGAAGTCGAGAAATTCCGAGAGGAGACGCGAAAGACGATCGGATTCGCGAACGATCAGCGCGGAGAGCAATTGTTCGTCGGCGTTGGTGCGCGGCGAGCGAGCGAGCTGTTCTACCGCGCTACGGATGGACGCGAGCGGGTTCTTGATCTCGTGCGCCAATGACGAGCTCAGCTCAGCGACTGCCTCGAGGCGCTCGGCGCGCATGTGCAGCATATCGAGTCGCTTCTGATCCGAGATATCCTGGAAGATGGCTGTGGCGCTGGTGACGAGGCCGCCGTTAGGCGCGCTTCCACCGTTGCCGTCGCTGGTGTCGTGGTCCGTGGGGGACGCACCGTTGTCCGAGACCGTCGTGTTGAGGCCGATCGGGAAGCTGCGTGGCCCAACCGTGATGGTTCCTTCGGCGCGAGTGACACGCGCGCCATCGGTGGCGGCGCGCTCGAGCGCGCGCGCGAGTACAGGTGCCACCGGTTCGAGCACCTGCAGTATCGGCTCGCCGAGCCTGTTTTCCAGCGGCATGCCTAACAAGCGGCTCGCTGTCGGGTTGGCGTACAGCAGCATCCCCGACGGGTCGACGGTGATGATTCCTGAGCGGATATTGCGCAGGATATCGGCTGCCTGTAGGCGGACCTGATGCAGCTCAGCAACAAGCTCCACGTGCCCGGCGCGTGCTTCGCGGAGTCGAGCGGCGAGGTAGGCGCTGAGCAAAGCGACGGTCAGGAAGACACCGAGTTGCATCCAGACCCACACGTCGAGCGTGGCACGGTGCGCGACCAGCACGTCGCCGAAATACAGCGCACAGCCTAACGCGGCGATGAGCAGCGCGCGCGAGACGAGCAGCAGCAACGCCGCCGTCGCGATGACAAGGATGTAGAGACCAGCAAACTGCGACGAGGCACCGCCCGTGAGGTGGACGATGGCCGTCACGACCGCCAGATCGAACGCGGCCTGTGCCGTGAGGAACGTGCGGCCTAACGCGCGACGGAAGAAGTCACTGTATGCGAGCGAGCCGAGCGTAAAAACCAATGTCGCCGTAACGACGAGCGATGCGAGCAGCGTGGCTCCGCGATCGGCTTCGCGCCAGGCGAGTACGGCGGCAACGAAGATGGCGCCAGACGTCGCCACGCGTCCGAGATACATCCCCCGTAAGAGCCTGCGCGGGTCCAGGAAGATTGTCGTCGGCTCGCGGCGTGTATTATCCACGGTGGTAGGACGACTGGGTCTCTTGCATGTTGCAAGACCAGGTCATGGCGTCCCGGACGGATCGTGCCGCATCGTGGCGCGGTCAGGCTAAGGCAAATGCTTGTGCAGGAACATCTTACGGCTGGAAGTATCGCGCTGCGCTTGGCTGCCGTCTTCGGCCTCGTGCTTCTGAACGGCTTCTTCGTCGCGGCCGAGTTCGCCCTGGTCGGCGCGCGGCGCTCGAAGTTGACGCGGATGGCCGAGGAGGGAGAGCGCGGAGCCAAAAATGCGCTCAGGGCGATTGGACAGCTGGACCGGTACATCTCCGGCACGCAGCTCGGCATCACCATCGCGACGATCACGTTAGGCTGGATCGGCGAACCGGCACTCGCCGTACTCGTCGACCGGCTGCTCGCGCTCGTTGGTATCGACGTGCCTGCGGGTGCCGCTCACACGGCCGCTGGAATTACTACGGCGTTTGTCATCATCACGTTCTTGCACATCGTCCTCGGTGAGCTGGCACCAAAATCGATGGCGCTCGTCATGCCGGAGAAGGTGAGCAGCGTTATCGCGTTGCCGTTGATGCTGTTTTCCAGGATCATGTCGCCGTTTATCGCGGTGTTGCAGGGAACGGCGAACTGGTTGCTTCGCCTCGTGGGGATGCAGCCAATGACCGAGTCGCATCAGGTGCACTCGCCGGAAGAGATTCGTCTACTCGTTATGCAGGCGCACGCGCACGGCACATTGAATGAGAGCGACTCGGCAATGCTCGCCGGCGTTTTCGATTTTACGGAGAAACGGGTGCGCGACGTCATGCGCCCGCGAACCGAAGTCGTCGCTGTCGAGATCGATGCATCGGAAGCAGAAGTACGTGACGTGTTGCGCCGTGAGCGGTACTCGCGTTATCCCGTCTATCGCGAATCACTGGATGATGTGGCGGGAGTGTTCGTTGCCAAGGACCTCTGGCTGCATGACGGCAAGACGGGGTTTCGCCTGGCTGACTTCGTGCGTGAGGCGCTGTACGTCCCATCGACACGCGCCGCGACGCGTGTGCTGGACGATCTGCGGAAGACACGCGCGCACATGGCCGTTGTGCTCGATGAGTACGGTGGGACGGCCGGCATTGTGACGCTGGAGGATCTCGTCGAGGAAGTCATCGGCGACATCGCCGACGAGTACGACATGGCATCGCGCGAAGCGATCGAGGTGGACGGCGTCCTGGAATTGGCGGGGTCCATCTCGCTCGTCGACGCGCGCAGCGATCATCGCCTGCGCATCCCGGAGGGTGAATGGAGCACGTTAGGCGGTTACGTCTTCGGCGCATTGGGACGCGTGCCCAAGCTCGGCGATCGGGTGCGGATCCCCGGGAGTGAGCTGGAGGTCGTGGCGATGGACGGCCGGCGCGTCGCCGCGGTGCGCGTGCACCGCGAACGCTCGCGGGTCCCCGCCTAACGTCATGCCCGGCAAGCCCGTCGTAGTGACGCCGACGGTTGCGATCCCGCGCGAGGAGCTCAAAGTGCGCGCCACGCGCGCGTCGGGTCCGGGAGGCCAAGGCGTCAATACGACATCGTCACGCGTTGAGCTGCTGTGGAATCCCACGACGTCGCGGGCACTGACAGACGCCGAGCGCGGGCGTGTGCTCGAGCGGCTGGGGCGTCTGCGAGACGCGTCGGGGAATCTGCGCGTGGTGTGCGACGTGACGCGCAGTCAGACACGCAATCGCACGCTCGCAACCGAGCGACTCGCCGCGTTAGTGCGAACGGCGCTGCACATTCCGAAGAAACGCAAGCCAACGCGCACGCCGAAAGCCGCCAAAGAGGCGCGGCTCGCCGATAAAAAGCGCCGCGCGCGAACAAAAGATGATCGCCGCAAGGACTGGGATTGAGCGGTGTCTAGGCGGGGCTTTGGCGCGGTCGAGGGGTGTCCCGTTGCCGACACGATTACCTAGCAGTAAACGACATCCCGATGCGCCAGGTGATCAGGTTCGCTTCACTACGGATCGGATGGAATACGAAGTTCCCCTGACTCACCTCTTCGATACTTCCCTCGCGCAGGTAGCGCGCCTCGCCATTCAGGTTGTACGTCGCGCCAAGATCAAGTTGCACTCCCGATCCCGATCGGCTGCGGCCGAGCGGAATTTGTAAACCCGCGCCCACCTGACGCGAAAAGACCCAGTCGCGGTAGTTCGTCGTGTTCGCGAACTCGAACGCGTCATCCGATCCTTCAACCGATGTCTCAGTAAAGAAATAACCCGAGCCGAGCTGGCCGAAGACGTACGGTCGGACCGCTGGTGTCGGAATCGCGAGCTCTAAACCGCCACCAAAGTTCAAGATGTTGTTTGATGTCTCGACGTCGACCAGGACCAGATTTCCGATCGTGGAGCTGAGCGGTAGCCGGCGTGTCTCGTTGCCGTAAATCAAAAACTGCCCGCCCACACGTAGCGAAGCGATGCCGTACCTGTCGAGCGCGAAGCGGTAGAATCCGTCCGCGCCGAATCCCTGATTCACGTAGTCGCCGAATTCACCAGTCGGTTTGCCGTAGTTGAAGCTGATGCCGAAACCATGGCGATCGACTGGGCGCGAGCGCGGTTGCTCATATTCGCTGGCGCGCGTCGGACGCGGGCGACCGCGGCGGCGTTGCGCCTCCAGCACGCTGGGAACGGTGAGGAGCAGTAACAGGGCGGCCAACGCACAACGACGCTGCGACATAATCCCTCTCCGACGCGGATGGCCTAGTGGTACGCCGGAGGGCGGGGCGGGTTTCATGGACGCCGCCGCCCCTCGATCCCCCTCCCCCACCAGTCCTCCGCGATCATCCCAAATGGATCGCCGGGCGGCGCTCGTAGCGCCGGAGACGAGGGAGGGACTTCACCGCGATCGAGCCACCGTCGGACGTCGGCGACAAGCGCATTGAGGTGGGAACGCTCCTCGGGACGGTTTGCCGTTCGAGCACGAGCGCCCAACGTCGTCGCCAGTATCCGCAATCGTTCGTCGAGCATCGCCCTGACGTCCGGCGCCGCCTCCTTGTCCGCCGCGACCACGATAACTCGGTCGACGTACGCGCGTTGAGCGACGCGGCGGAGCGCCCGGTCGCGGAGGGTCGCGGTGGTCTGCGGAAACAGCGCTTGCTCCGTTACTTCCAGCAGATCCCACAAAGACAACGTTGACTCGGTGTGCGCCGCGAACTGCACGAGCCGCGCAAGCCGATCGCGTTGCAGGATCGCGTCGAGAACCATTTGAGCCAGCGTGCGCGCAGCACCAAGCTCGTCGAATGTCGGACGCGTGCGCGAGTTCATCAACTCGACATACGGACCGAAGCCAAACGGACGCGGGCCGAGCAACGTGAGCACGGTGTCAGGAATCGCTAACTCTGCAGGTGTGACAGCCGCGAGCAGCATTCCCAGCGCTGCCCGCTGCTGAATGGCCGGCAGTGGACGCGTGAACTGCTGACCATCGCCGCGCACTGCATGGTGATACTCAACACCGCCGATTGTCTTCGCGGCCGATGCGAGCGCAAAGCGATGCATGAGATAGAGTGGGGCGAAGCGTTCTTGTAGGAGCGCGAGCGGTTCTCCGGGACGGAGATTGCGCTCACCAAAGCGACCCAGGGCAACGCGTCGCACATTCATTTGATGCGTGAGGAATTCGGTCGCGGTCGCGGCGTCGTCCCACAGGTTGATCCGTGGATCGGAGGCGAACTCCGGGCGCGCATCTGCGTCAGAAAGGAAGATCCACTTCTTGCTCAGCCCTTCCGCGATTAGCGTGCGCAGTGAATCGGCTTCCGTCGCTTGCGGGAATATGCCGTAGGCCCAGCGGATCGCCCAGACATCGAAGGCGCCAGGACCTGAGGCGTACGCCGCGCTCACGTCGATGTTGCCGGCGGCGTTCAGCCGAACGCGGGGGGGCGGGTAGTCCATGACAGAACCACGTTCATACGTCGAAGCAAGGTAATTGTGTGACATGCCTAACGTGTGGCCAATCTCATGGGCCGTCACCTGTCTTACTCTTGCTAGTACGAAGGCGGTATCTGCCGCTGCTGCCTCCGCGCCCATGAGACCAGCGTAGAGGTTGTAGTCAGTGCGCGCGCGATGTGAATCCATGTGCGCGAGGCCCTTGATCATCTCCCCAGTGCGCGGATCGCCTAACGAACCACCGAAGGACCAGCCGCGCTCGTTACGGTTGATCCAGATCACGATGTTGTAGCGAGCGTCCATCGGATCGGCGCCCTCGGGCAGATCTTCCACGCGAAACGCACCGCGCAAGCCGGCCCGGTTGAACGCCGCCTCCCAGAACTTGGCCCCTTCGACAGTCGCGCGGCGCACCGGTTCGGGGATCCCGCGATCAACATAGTAGACGATCGGTTTCTCGAAGGGGCTGTTCGGATCGTTAGGGTTACTTCGTTGCAACCGGTGGCGTGAGATCCAGCGCTGCTCCAACCAGTTCTGAATCGGCTGGGCGAAGTCCTTGAAGTCGATACCGAAGAACCCCGCCCGCGGATCGAACGTGCGCGGCCGGTAGCGATCGTCCGGGAGCCGAACGAAGCTCAGATGCTGCCGGAGGGTGAAGGCTCGGCCGTCCGGAACAATTGACGCGACAGTTCCGCCTGGACGTCCTTGTGTCGCAAACGTGAGGTTCACGTCGATTTCTGTGTTATCGGGATAGGCGCGCGTGTACGGCTTGTAGATCGATGATCGATCGCGCGCCAGCGTGTAGCTCCCTTCGTTTGCCCGCGTTAGGGTGCCGCTGACGTCGTTCCAGTCGCGCATGACAAAGTCAGTGGCGTCGACAACCAATCGCCCGCCCTCTTCGGCGACAATGGGAAGTGCGGCGGCTGTACTCTGTGGAAACGACTCGATGATCGTCTGGTGGTGCGGATGATTCGCCGCGAGCGAGCTGCGGTAGTTCCAGTTCTCGAACACAACGAGCACGCGGTCGCCGTTGCGTTCGAAACGCGTGACGTACGACCCTCCGTCACCGCCGCGATCGAGACCGATAGGGTTTGAGCCAAGCCCCGTTGCCAGGAGTGTGAACATGAGGACGCGCTCGGCGTCGCGTACCTCGAGGAAAATCTTTCCCTGCTTGTCGTCGATGCGGATGGGGATCAGGCCATCGAAGCGCTGAGGGGTCTGCGCGGCGGCAGCAGCGCTGGTTATTAGGCTCAGGGCAAGGATGCGAAGTGTTGTCATGGGGCGACATTGCTCCCGAAGCGAGGAGCATCGCAAGGGTTTGTCGAGCTGTCCCGCTAACCGTGGATCAGAGACAAGCTCAGTCAACGGCGTTGCGAAGAGCGGCGTTACTCCATCGGCAGCGGTCGACCCACCAGCACCGCCGTCAATAGATAGATGAGCAGGGCCGCGAAGACTTCTGCGCTCCCGCTGGCGGCAAATCCGGGCACTCTGCCTAACGTGAGCCGTGGCACAGCCACACGCCAATTAATCGCGCCGAGGAGGACCACTACGGCCACAGTGACGAGCTTGAGCACTAAGGCATCACCGTACGGCGTGGACCAAAGGCCCGTCCATGATCCGACGTGCACCCACGCCGCGTAGACGCCGGTCAGTGTTACAACCGCGGCAGCTGTGAGCGCGACCTTCGAAAAGCGCACGAGGATCTGCTGCAGCGCTTTGCGCGACGCGGCGTCGCCGAGGACCGGGAGTGCAAGCGCGACTATCACCATGACGGTCCCTAGCCACACGCCGCCTGCGAGCACATGCAGCGTATCAAGCGTCACGCCAACAACGGGCCGCGGCTCGGCTGCAGCGTGACCGCTGAGTGCCGGCGTGACCGTCAGCAGAACTGTTGTAACAGCCCCGACTTGCCACGCGCTGCGACGCGACGCCGCGCCAAAAGCGAACGATGCGACGATCGCCAACAGCGTTTGCCCAATCAATCCCGCTCCCCACGCCGTTTCGAAAACCATGGGTCGCATGAGGTCAGCGAACGCGCCTGCCTCACGGCCACCGAGTGTCTGCCACTGGGCCCATAACCGCGCCCCCGCGAGGACGACGAGGGCCATAGCGCTCAGCTCGCTCCAACGCGCGAGCTTGCGCTCGTTCGCCAGATCGGTGCCTAACGCCTGTTTCGGGCGCAGGTAGAAGTAGGCGGTCAGCGCACCGATCACTGTCGACAGCGCGAGGTATGTCAACCAGCGGATCGTGACGTATTGCCAGCTATCAGTAGTGATAGGGGATAGGGGATAGGGGATAGGGGATAGAACGCGCGCGAATGTAGTGGCGCGCATGGAAGGCGTCCAAGGCTTTACTATCCTTCTATCCTATCCCCTAACCTCTATCCCCTATCCCCTATCCCCTACCCCTTGCCTGTTTCTCTCGACGACGTCCGCGGCGCCCGCGCCCGTATTGCCCCGTATTTCACCGCGTCGCCGTTGCGTCGCTATGCGATGCTCGACGCAGCGGTCGGTCGCGACATGGCCGTCTACGTCAAGCACGAGAACTTCAATCCGACCAACTCTTTCAAGGTCCGCAACGGTCTCTCCTTCATGACGGCGCTCCCGGAGGAGGCCCGGCGCCGCGGCGTCGTCGGCGCAACGAGGGGGAACCATGGCCTCGGACTCGCCTACGCCGGGAAGCTTCTCGGTGTGAAGACGACGTTGTGCGTCCCGTTAGGCAATAACCCCGATAAGAACGCCGGCATGCGCGCGTACGGCGCACGCGTGATCGAAGAGGGGAAGGACTACGACGAGTCGGCACTGGTCGCGGATCGAGTCGTGCGCGACGAAGGCGCCACGTTAGGCCATTCCACGAACGACCGGAATATCATCGCCGGCGCGGCAACGATGTCGCTGGAGATCTTGGAACAGGAAGCGACGCTCGACGCCATCGTGCTTGCTGTCGGCGGTGGATCGCAAGCTGTCGGTGCCCTAACGATCGCGCGCGCACTACATCCACGCGTAGCCGTCTACGGCGTTCAAGCCGAACGAGCGGCAGCAGCGCACGATGCGTGGCATTCAGGAACGCTTCGCGTGCTGGACAGCGCCGATACGTTCGCCGACGGCCTCGCGACGCGCAGCACCTACGACATGACGTTTCCGACTCTCAAGGAGGGGTTGGCCGGCTTCGTTACAGCCAGCGAGCAGGAACTGGCGAGTGCCTTACGCTTGCTGCTCGAAGCAACACACTCGCTGGTAGAAGGAGCAGGTGCCGCGGGCTTGGCTGGTCTGCTCAAGCTGCGCGATGTCCTCGCTGGCAAGCGCGTAGCAATCGTCATCTCCGGCGGCAACATCGATCGCGCGACGCTGCGCCGCGTGCTCAGCGAGGAGATCTAATTCACCTGGCCGACGAGGAATGGCGTCGAGGTGGGCTGCGGCGAGCCGCCAGCGGGCTCCTCGGTCACTGCGCCAACGGCGATCGTTAGGCCCGCCGGAGCGCTCGCGACGTACCGTGCCTCCCCGGAGGGCAGCGTGTTGAATATCCCCAGGCTCACAGGCGCTCCACCCCGTGCGATCCCCCAGAGCTGGTACGTGCGCCCCTCGCGGGCCGGCGGCAGTTGGAACGCCGCGAGAATGACCTGCCCCGTCGTACGATTCCAGTACATGCGCGCCGCGGGCGGTCGATCCGTCGCTGACAACTTGAGGGTTTCGACTTCTGGAGCCAGCAGCGCATTGATGATCTCATCTCGCGAGGCGAGTGCCTGGCGCAGCGTGTCGGTCGTGGCGGCGAGCGTCGACCGCGCATCCCGTTCTGCCATGTAACGGCCGCCCAACAGCACGATCCCCACAATCGATGCGGCGAGTGCGAAATAGGGCGCGAGCACGCCTAACCGGTTCGCGTTATGTCTCCGAGCCACGGCGATAGGCCGGACCTGCCGCGCCTCCAGTAACACGCGCTCGCGCAACGACGGTGGCGGCACCGCGATTGGGGCCGCATACGCCAGGAGCGACACGACCTCTTTGAGCTCGGCGACGTCGCGCTGTGCTTCGTCTGAGCGCGTGAGCAACGCCTCGAACTCGTCGCGCTCCGCGCCGTCGAGCGCGTCGAGCGCATACGCGGCGGCGGTTTCTTGCCACGTGGTGGTCATGGCAATGCCTCCGCGCCCATGATGGGGCGTAGCGCCGTGCGCAGCTTCTCTAAACCAGCGCGCATTCGGGTCTTGACGGTGCCTAACGGTTCACTCAGGAACTCGGCGATCTCGCTCTGTGACATGCCGCCGAAGTAGGCGAGCTCCAACACGCGGCGCTGCGGGCCAGGGAGGTCGGCGAGCGATCGGCGCACGAGTTCGCGCGCCTCGGAGCGCTCAACGTCGCGGTCCGGCGTGTCGCCACGAGCAGGCGTTCCTGCCCCACCCTCTTCTTCACTGATGACCGCGGCGTCGTCGAGAACACGCGCACGACGGCGTTGTGCGCGGATCAGATCCAGGGCGCGGGTGCGAACAATCGTTGTGACCCAAGCAGCTACGGATCCCCGCCCTGGATCGAATGTCGCCGCCGTGCGCCACATTTGCGCAAAGCAGTCAGCGACGACTTCCTCGGCGTCAGAGGCGACGCGCACAATCGCCCGCGCCAAGCCGTACGCGCCTGAGCAATGCCGGTCATACAATTCGCCCAGTGCCCGCTCCTCACCGGTTGCGAGTCGCGCGACGAGTTCCGCGTCCGTAGCAGTAGTCGACAAGCTCGGCGGCATCACCTGCGGCGAAGGCGCTGAATGTGAAGGTGGGCAATCAACTTGCAGCGGCCGTAAAGGGGTCGCAACTCGAATATTTTCAGGTGCTGCGAACTCGTTGCCGAACGCAGAAGGCATTGGGACCTAGCTTTTAGGCCTTAGCTTTAGCTCTTAGCTCTTAGCTCTTAGCTCTTAGCTCTTAGCTCGACTACGCCAAGAACGCTGCACCGGATTGGATCAAAAGGGGTCAGAGTCGATTGAGCGGTTCAAAGGGGTCAGAGTCGATTGATCGCGGGGCGGCGATTTCAATCGACGCTGACCCCATTTTACCGCGCAATCGACACTGACCCCATTTGATCCAATACGGTGCAGCGTTCTTGGCGTAGTAGAGCTAAGATCTAAGAGCTAAGAGCTAA
>JBQTIF010000258.1:0-5755 GCA_052388395.1 Gemmatimonadaceae bacterium
GGCATTCGAGCGATCGTCGACGACTCCCTCACGCCGTGGTACGAGGGTTTCGTCGCCGGGCCGTCGTGGTCGCAGACACTCCGTGACCCGAAGTATTGGTTTGGGACGTTGATTGTCATCGCGCTCGTGGTGGGGCCCGTCATCGCTGGCATGCAGAACAAGCGCAAAGCCGCGCGCGAAGCTGCGGAATTCCAGCGGCAGCTCGCGGCGCAGCGCCAGAACGTTGATCGGCTGCGCTTCAAGCTCAACGTCGATCCGACACTTTCCACATCTACGCCGGCATCACCGGCTCCCGATGTGATTATCCCGAGCGTGCCTGACGAGTTGGTCGAGGTCTGTGCGTCGGGTGACTGTGTCCTCTTCGGGGGCGTGGGTCTATCGCAACAGGCCGGCCTACCGTCGAGTGTCGAAGTACTCTCTGCATTGATGGAGCGCTCAGGCGCCAAGGACGATACGATCGCGAGCGCGATGAACGCGGGGCGTTACGATGAAGTCGCCGAAGTGCTGGCCACGCGCATGCAACGCTCCGATATCCTCGCGACGTTTCAAGCGCTGTACGCCGACCCTACACAGCGCGCGACATCGACGCACAATGCACTCGCGAAGATCCCCTTCGCGGGTGTGGTGTCGACTGCGTGGGACCAGCTCCTGGAATCGGCTTTTACCGTGAGGCATGCGACGCTGCGCACGGTGACACCTAACGACACATCCGATCCGGTAACCAATACCACGAAGGAGCTGGTGGTTGCGAAACCGTTTGGATCGTTGACGGATGCGCAGTCCTTCAGATTCACGGACGAGGAGATGTTCGGTGCCATCGGAACGAATCGGGCGTTCGCCAGCACGATCGCTTTCTTGTTAGGCACCAAGTCGGTGCTGTTCCTGGGAACGAGCAGCCGCCGCATCCAGGACTTTCTCAGTCGTCTGCAACTGCGGCTCGAGCCCAAGCGGCCGCATTTTGCGCTGCTGCCGCGTCAGACGAATTCACTACTGCAGGACGAGATCCTGCGCACGAAGTACGGCATTCAAGTCATCGGCTTCGATGCGACGCCGGGCTTTCCCGAAGTCGCCGGCTTCGTGCGCGCCTTGAGCAGCGCCGTCGAGAAGGCGCAGCCGACCGCGGAACGTTCACACATTGCGCCGGCCGTTGTGCGTGAAGTCCACCTCAGAAACATCGGTGCCTTCCGCCGCCTCGACCTCACGTTCGGGCCGCAGTGGAATGTCTTGTTGGGGAACAACGGCAGTGGCAAGTCGACGCTCTTGCGCGCGATCGCGTTAGGCTTGTGCGGCGACGACCGCGACGCCGAACCGTACGCTGACAAACTGTTGCGCACGGCTGAGCGTTCGGGAACGATCGAGATCGTCGTCGGTGACATTACATGTCGCACGGAGCTCATCCGCGACGGCAGCAAAGTGCGTGTCAAGTCGCAGCTCACGGCCTTTTCGCAAGGCAAATGGGTGGTGCTGGGTTTTCCCCCGCTGCGAGGCGTCTCGACGCGCGATCCATCGGGCCTCACGGCGCCGTCGGAGCCGCGCCCAGTTGTCGGCGATCTTCTGCCGCTCATTAAGGGATCCATCGACGAGCGCCTGAACGACCTGAAACAGTGGATCGTGAACGTCGATGCCGATGCCAACAACGCCGCGTCGCCTAACCAGCAAAGAGCCAAGGCGCTGCGCGCAGGGTTCTTCGAGCTGTTGCGCAAGGTCACTCCAGGGGTCACGCTGGATTTCGCACAGGTCAGCCGCGATCCGTGGCGCGTTCTCGTCAAGACCGAAGACGGTGACGTGCCGATCGATCAAGTCAGCCAAGGCATGAGCTCGATCTTCGGGTGGGTGGGCACGATGCTACAGCGGATGTACGAGATCCACACCACAAGCGAGGAGCCGCGCACAGAGCCCGCTGTCGTTCTCGTTGATGAGCTCGAGGCGCATTTGCATCCTGAATGGCAGCAACGCATCGTCGCTCTGATTCGCGAGTTCTTCCCGAAACTGCAGATTATTGCCACGAGTCATTCGCCACTGGTCGTTGTCGGCATGAAGGCCAACGAGGTCTACATCGCGCGTCGCAATCGGGAGGACCGTAGTCACATCGACATCGAACCAGTGCCGCCGGAAATCGATTTCGCGTCGCTGCGAGCCGATCAGATCCTAACGAGTGATCTCTTCGGGCTGTCCACGACGCGCGGACCGGACGCGTCGCGCATCATCGAGGAATACACGAAACTGCGCGCCAAGCCGGAACCGACTGACGACGAGAAAGTGCTCATTGTGGAGCTGCGTGATAAACTCCTCGGCCTACACGGATCGGAAGAAAACCCGGCGCGCCGCCAAGTCACCGAGGCGGTCACGAAGACGCTCCGCGATATGGTCGACAAGAGTCTGTTAACGAAAGACGGTGAGATCGCACCCGAGCTCGCTCATGAGGTTCGGCGACGGCTCGACAAAGTGATGCTCCCGTCGTCCGACGATGAAGGTGTTCAGGCGCCGAAGGAGGGCGTAACCCGATGATCCGCGTTGAACGCAAGCAGCCGACCGGCGATGAATGGGACGCGTTGCAGAAACGCGTGCGCGCCGGCAAGAAGCGGCTGCAAGAGAATTTCAAACACGGCGAGACGCCGACCATCACCGACAAGATCTTTCAGGACCACAAGCCGTGGCTGCTGGAGATTTTTCACAACAAGTGCGCATACTGCGAAACGTTGATTCGCCCGGGATACCATGGCGACGTGGAGCACTATCGCCCGAAGGGAAAAGTCGTCGAGCAAACTGAAAAGGGCGACGTAGATGTGATGTATGAGTTCAACGGCAAACCGTACAGGCACCCTGGTTACTACTGGTTGGCGTACGACTTCAACAACCTTTTTCCGTCGTGTCAACAGTGCAATCAGCGCTTCAAAGCCACACCGGGAAAAATGAACTATTTCCCACTCGAGGACCCTGCCAAGCGTGCGTGGAGCGAAGAGATGCTCGCGCACGAGGCTCCGCTGCTTCTGGACCCGTGCGACACAAGAGCCGAGCGCGATCCGAAAGAGCACCTCGAAATCGACGACACCGGCGCGTTCATTGCCAAGACGAAAGCAGGAAAGAATACGATTGATGTGCTAATGCTCAACCGAGACCTCCTGCTGAGCGAGCGACTCGAGACGTATCGCACTGCCCAAGACAAGATGCTGCGGCTGGCGAGTGCAGGACCCAAAGAGGCCGCGACCGTGGCGGAGTTGCAGTCGGAGCTCAACGGATGGGCGGCCGGCATCAAGAAGTATTCGGCAGCCGCGCGCGAGGCAATTCGCCGCACGCGCGCTGAAATCATTGCCCGACTGGGCTAGCCTAACGAGACACAAATCTTACCACAGAGGACACGAAGGACACGGAGGAGACGAAGGGAACAAAAGAAACAAACACGATTGCTGTTTCTTTTCTATTGTCCCTTCTCTCTGTGTCCCCGGTGTCCTCTGTGGTAAAAGGTTTGGACCTTTACGGAACGACTGTTTTTGGTTGCAACTTCATCGACCACAAGCCTGAATTGAAGTCGGTGAAGAAGATCGTCCCTTTGTGCGGCATAGCGTTCATCACCATCGTCGCATTCGCCGTGTACCCCTGCGGATCGAACGACTTGTAAACAGCGATCTCGCGTCCTTGGCTGCCGAGGTTTCCGCGCAGCTCACCAGAAACATCCACGACGCGCATCCCGCCGTCGTAGTACGCCTGATATAGCACATCATCTTCTACGATGATGTCGTGCGTCCCGAACTCGGCTACTTCATAACGAGCGACGTTCTTGGGGTTCTTTGGATCCGTGATGTCGATGATGTGTGTGTAGCCTGCCATCGTTTGCGGCACACCACCTTTCTCCATCAACGAGCTTTGCGTCCCTTCCCATGCACGTCCGCGACGGCTCATGATTTCGTCACCCAAGAATGCGTAGACCTTACCGGTCTTTTTCGAGATGTACGGGAAGACTTCGTGTGTCGACCCGCTCTTGGTTGGATACGTGTTGATGAGAACTGGCTTTTGCGGCGTCCCGCCCCAGTTGCCGTTCCCCACGTCCGCCATCACGATCCCTGTCCCCCATTCGGACGAATACGCGATGCCATCGTTGACCCAGATGTCGTGCACACGCGAGTCGGGATGATTGTATTCGCCGGCCCGCTTGGGGTTGTTGACGTCCTTCATGTCGATGATGACGTACTTGTCGCCGCCTGAGATCGCGAACAGGTAGTCGTTGGTCGCGAACAGGTTGTGCACTCCACCCGTTAGGTCTTCATCGAAGCGCGCAACCACTTTCGGATGTGCCGGCTCGGCGAGGTCCAGCACGACGACGCCGTTGACACGATTCGATGCCCCTTCACGCGACAGAACACCATAACGAGCGTCAGGCGAAACAGTCACGTCGTTGATCGTGCGCGCATCGATCTTGACCGAGTCGGTCTTGACCATGCTTTGCGGATTCGTGATGTCGAACATGTACGCCCAGCCGTCGCCGCCCCACGTGCCGACAAGTGCGTAATCACGACCATCTTTTCCGACGAACGTCCATAGATCCGACGTGTGCACGTGACGGATGTTGCCGCCTCCCATCACTTGCACCCGCTGCACGACGTCGCGAGGCCTAACGTCTATGCTACGTCGAGCCGTCAGCGGCCCGGCCATAGCGAGAATCGTGTATGTCCCCGCCCACTGACCGACAAAGTCACCATCCTCGACAATGCCGGACGCGCCCGGTGCCGCAATCGAGTCGTCAGGCACGTACGTATAGCTCCACGTCACTGGGACATCGCTCACGTCACGACCACTCGAGTTCTTCATGACCGACTTTACCTTCACGACGTCTCCGGTGCGCACCGTCGTCTCTGACGCGTCGATCTCTAGCGACGTGGCGGGGAAGGCGGCGACGCTGTACGCCACCTCGCCCTTGGTGGTTTCTGCTGTGGCGCTGACTGTGACGCGACCAGCCTTGTGGAACGTGACCTGGCCACTGCGATCGACCGTCGCAACGTTAGGGTCGGATGACGCCCAGCGCATAACGACATCCGGACGCAGCGAGCCGTTACCATGATGCGCCACAGCGCGGTGCCCTACCGTTGTGCCGGCATAAACAGTCGTGGCATCTGAGCTGATCTCAACCTTGGCGATCGCGGGCCACGTCAGGCGCGCCGGGACGCGCAGCATCACTGGCGTGTAGTTAGGCGGCGTGACGACGCTCACCACGATCTCATAGTTGCCGGCGCGCAGTGCCGTTATCGACGAGTCCGTGATGCGCATGGCGCCACGCGGGCCGCTCAGGCGGAACAGCGCGTTGACTTCGGCGCCGGCCGAGTCTTTCGCGATGACCTTGAACGGCAGCGTCACGCCAACTTCCATCGTCAGTTGGGCGGGACGTGCCTCGAGCGACTTCACTTTGAGTCCGTCTTCGGCTGTCGCGCGCGCCGCGGCCTGGGGTGACGCCGAAGCGGCCGCCAGGGCAATTACGCCGCTGACGGAGAACAGCCTGCGCATTACGTTCATCTTAACTCCTCGGGCGATGGGGGCCGATCAAAAGGGGTCAGAGTCGATTGATCAAAAAGGGGTCAGAGTCGATTGAAAAACGACATCAACATCGCGGCACGAACCCAAGAGAGATTTCAATCTAATCTGACCCATTTTTGATCAATCGAATCTGACCCCATTTGATCGGCCCCCATAGCCCGAGGAGTTAAGATGAAATTAATGCGCAGGCTGTTCTCCGTCAGCAGCGTAATAGCACTGGCGGCCGCAT
>JBQTIF010000259.1:0-7268 GCA_052388395.1 Gemmatimonadaceae bacterium
ATCTCGTTCGCGCCGTCGAGCAGCACGATGCGACCGCCGGCTGCAACGAACGCTTTGAGCGCAGCGATGCCGGCGTCGCCCAGGCCGCCCGCATATTCGGGCGGCACCTGCAGCGGTGTCATGCCCCGCACGATGTCATTGCGCGACATATCCGGAACGACAAGGACGTCGAACTTCGCGCGCAAATTCCCGGCGTTGATCGTCGAATCGCGCACCGTGCTGAACGGCACGCCGAATTGTTCGAACAGCCACCGAGTCCACCCTTCATCCATGCTCGCTGTCCATGAGCGATACAGCCCAATCCGCCGAATATTAGGCGCGATCGTGCGTCGCGCGCTTCTGCGCTGCACCGGAGCGCTCGTGGGGCACGCACGCGCGTGGAATGCGGCGCGCTGAACCGCATCTCCGCGGAACACGAAGAGACTATCCGCCACGTCGACGCTTGCCCCTGCGGTGAGCGCACGGAAGAGAGGTCGATAGCTCTCCGTATCTCGCAGGGGCAGCGCCATCGTGCCGCGCGGAACCGTGCAGCGAGTGTGCGTCGAATCAGAGACGCGCGTTAGGTCGCCAAGAACGACCGAAACGGGGACGACGTCAACGCCCATCTGCAGCGGTAGCGTCCAGCCGGCAACGTCATACGGACGTTCGACTGGCCCTCCTGGGACGCGCTCGATCTGCGGAAAGCGCTGCACTTCGAGCAAGTCCTTGGCGTGCGCGCGGTACGGCTGATCTAGCCTAACGACATACGACACCGCATTCTCGTGGACTTCCACGCCTCCCAGACGCAGGACGTCGAGCAGCGCCGCGACGGCCCCAGGGTCGTGCTGTCTCTTGGGGATCTCGTAGGCACCCGGCCTTCCGGCGCCTAACGCAATTTGCCGGCGCCCCAGCTCCACGAATCCACGCACAAAATCGCCGCGTTTGCTCGCCGCGAGCTGCACCAGTGCTTCTGCCGCGATCAGCTCGTAGTCGACGATATCGCGCAGACGCCAGGTACCACCGGGCCACGGATTCGGAAAACTGACGCGCTGTTCATACTTGGGAAGGCCGCGGGAATGACCGCTCAGAGCACTCGCTTCCTGTTGAATCGGCGTCGCGATGCGCACGCTCGCCGCTTCGGTAAGCAAGCCGATCATGTTGTGTCGCGTCGGCGTGCCGCGCATGCCGCCGTGCCACCAGAGGTCGTAGCTGATCCCGTCTCCGACGCCGCTTTTCCCGGCCTGCTCCAGTGCAAACGCCATGTGCGCGCCGATCAACGAAATTCCACGCACGATCACCGGATCGAGGTTGGGATTGATCGGGTCGACCATCGGCGGGACGAACAAGCGCATCCCGTTGCTCCCCATCTGATGCACGTCATACACGATCTCCGGCCACCAGCGGCGGTACAGCAGGTCGGTCACGAGACGCGTCTCCTTCTGCGTGACCATGTACCAATCGCGGTTGTTGTCGTGGCCAACGTACGGATGGTACAGCCAGGGGAGGGGACCGCCTTCCCACTGGGTGCCTAACGTGCGGCGGTACCACTCCGTGACCATCTGCTGGCCATCCGGATTCGCCGACGGAATGAGCAGCACGACGACATCATGCAGATATCGCTGCAGCGTATCTACGGTCGCGAGGCGCCAAGCCAGCTCCATCGCCATCTGGCTCGACGCGATTTCGGTCGCGTGGATGTTGCAGTTGATCAGAATGACAGCGGGTTGCTCGGCGGCGAGGCGGCGTTCAGCGTCAGGCGTTAGACGCCGCGGGTCGGCCAGCAAAGCTTGCCCGGCGCGTATCGCGTCGAGGCGCGCGATGTTGTCCGGCGACGATATCGCCGCCACGATAAACGGTTTGCCGTCGGTCGATGGACCTAACGTATCAATCCGTACCGCGCGAGACGCCGATGCGAGCTTGCTGAAGTAGCTGGTGATCTGGGCCCAGTCGGCGAGCCGGCGATCCGCACCGACTTCAAACCCCAGGTGCTCTCGTGGATGCGGCGGATTTTGCGCCGCAGCGACCGTCGCGCTAACGAAAAGACAAAGAAACGCAATCAACCGACGCATGCTGACCCTCGTTAGATAATCCCGAGTGTGCTACCTACTTTCTTGAAGACGCGCACGGCGAAATCGAGATCGTCGCGTGTGTGCGCCGCCGAAAGCTGGCACCTAACGCGCGCCGTTCCATGCGGCACGACAGGGAAACCAAATCCAGTGACGAAGATGCCTTCGTCCAGCAGCCTATCGCTCATTTGAATCGCCTTCGCCGTGTCGCCGACGATAATCGGCACAATCGGCGTCTCCCCAGGAATCGGCTTGAATCCGGCCTCCGCGATGGCACCGCGGAAGTATGCTGTGTTATCGCGCAGGCGCTGAACTCGCAGCGGTTCCGCTTCGACACAACGCACGGCCGCGAGTGCGCTGGCACAGACCGTCGTTGGAAGAGCGTTCGAAAAGAGTTGTGGCCGCGAGCGCTGCGTGAGCATGTCGCATAGCGCCTCGGAGCCGGCGACGAACCCGCCCGCCGCTCCGCCGAGCGCTTTGCCTAACGTTGATGTAATGACGTCCACCTCACCGACGACGCCCCAGTGTTCAGCGGTGCCGCGTCCTGTCTTTCCAAGCACTCCCGTCGAGTGCGAATCGTCCATCATGACGATCGCATCGTACTTTCGCGCGATGTCGAGAATCGACGGCAGCTTGGCGATGCTCCCTTCCATCGAGAAAATGCCGTCGGTCCAGATGAATTTGCGTTTCATTCCCGCGCTTTTCGCCTGCTCCAGCTTCGCCACGAGATCGTCCATGTCGCCGTGCTTGAAGACCGCGGTCGTGCACTTGGAGATTGCCTTTGCGAGTCGCATCGAATCGATGATCGACGCATGATTCAGCTCATCCGAGCAGACGAAATCAGTTCCCTCGACAACGGTAGCCGTCAGCGCCTCGTTCGCATTCCAGCAGGCGACGAACGAGAGCGATGCCTCAGTGCCAACGAAGCGCGCGAGGGCGGCTTCGAGCTCGCGGTGAATCGTGAACGTGCCGCAGATGAAACGCACGCTCGCAGTCCCCGCACCGTAGCGTTCGAGTCCCTCGATCCCCGCCTGCACAACGCTCGGCTCATTTGCGAGACCGAGGTAGTTGTTGGATGACAGTATGAGTACATCGCCGCGCTCTTCCATTTTGACGTGCGCGGCCTGCGGCGATTCGAGGTAGTTCAGTCGCTTGTAGACCCGATCAGTCTTTAGTTGATCGAGCTTGGACTGGATGTCCCGTGTGAAGGCAGTATTGAGTGCCACTGGAGCAAGTGTAGTGTGAGTGAAGGCGCGAGACGTATTGTCGGCACCGAACTCTTTCTGTGCCAGTGCTCGATGAGTTTTTGTCGGCGTGGCACCCCTTCGGGAGCTGGCACGCGCGACGCTCGACAACTCTCTCCTAGTTATGCTGGAAAGCGTCGAATCGAGCGGCGCGTGACGCTGCCCTGCGGGGATGCCCCGCCTCCCGGCGACGCTGCGCAAGCGTTAGGCAATGGCGTCTTACGTCGGGGAGGACAGGACCTGACGCAGTGTGTCCACGCTGACGTTTCCGCCGCAGAGGACCACGGCTACTCGCTGGCCACGGAAGTCTTTGCGGCCAAGCGCCGCGAGCGCGACAGCGGCCGATCCCTCGATCAACTGACTGTGCTCGGCGATAAACGCTCGCATTGTAGCCGCGATCTCCGTCTCCGAGACGAGCACCCAATCGTCGACCAAGGCTCGGCAGAGCTCGAACGTGACGCTATCCGGCTCCACGCCCCCCGCCGTGCCATCGGACAGCGTCGGCTCGGAAGGAAACTCCACGATGTGCCCCGCGCGTACCGACAGCGCCATCACCGGCGACTTCTCCGGCAACGCACCTATGATGCGCACGTTAGGCAATTGGCTCTTGAGATACGCCGCTATGCCGCCGATCAGTCCGCCGCCGCCAACGGCAACGATCACGTTATCGACACCCTGCATCTGTTCGAGAATCTCAACGCCGACGGTCCCTTGGCCGGCAACGACCTCCAGGTCGTTGTACGGTGAGATGTAGGCGCGCCCAAGCTCCGCTGCGTAGGTGCGAGCGTGTAACTCAGTGTCGAGGCCGTCGCTGCCGTACGACTCGACATCCGCGCCGTAACGCCTAATCCGCGCGACCTTGGTTGTCGACGCCCCTTCAGGCATGAACACGAGCGCCTGCACACCCAGCGTGCGGCTTGCCCAGGCGACACCGGCGCCATGATTCCCCGACGACGCTGTCACGACACCCGCTGCGCGCTCTTCATCTGTTAGGCAAAGCAGCTTATGCAGCGCGCCACGCGCCTTGAATGAGCCGGTATGCTGAAGGTGTTCTCCCTTGAGCCACACGTCGGCGCCAAACCGCTCGGAGAGCGGCAGGCTGGCTTCGCACGGCGTGACTCGGATGTACGGCGCCAAGCGATTCCGCACCGCGAGAATCGCCGGGGTGAGTGAAGCGAGCCCAGGCACAGCAGCGTTAGGCAATCTCGAACACCACCTTACCGGCTTCCCCTGACTTGATGACGCGAATGGCTTCCTCGAACTCGTCGAGCGGAAAGCGGTGCGTGATCACAGGAGTCGGATCGAATCCACCGCGCAGGAAGCGCGTCATCTGCACCCACGTGTCGTACATCCGTCGTCCAACGACGCCATAGACCGTCAACCCTTTGAAAATCACTTCGGTGGCAAAGTCTACTTCCATCGGTTTCGACGGGATTCCTAACATCTGCACTCGACCACCGGGCCTAACGAGGGCAAACGCCTGATGCACCGCGCTCGGCGCACCGGCCATTTCCAACACGACATCCACACCGACTCCGCCGGTCGCCTGCATGACCACTTCGCGTGCCTTATCCGGCGTCACCGCGTCGTGCGCGCCCATTTTGCGCGCAAGCTCCAAACGTTTGGCGACCATGTCGGTTGCGATCACGCGCGATGCACCAGCTGCGCGACAGATGCCGACGGCAAACAAGCCAATCGGTCCGCAGCCAGTAATCAAAACGACGCTGCCCGGAATCTCCGCCGTAAGCGCGGTGTGAAACGCATTCCCCATCGGGTCGTGAATGCCACCGATTTCGTATGAAATGCTTTCGTGCAGATACCAGACATTGCTCGCTGGCATGGCGATGTACTCAGCGAAGCACCCGTCACGGTCGACGCCGATGATCCGCGTACTCGGATCCACGTGACCATCACCAGTGCGGGCGAAGATCGAGTGCTCGTCGATAATGTGGCCTTCAGCGGTAACTCGATCGCCGACGCGGATCTTCTCGACGAGCGCCCCGGTTTTCACGACATCGCCAGCAAACTCGTGCCCGACAATGAACGGCGGCTTGCAGCGTCCGCTCGCCCACGCGTCCCATTCATAGATGTGAACGTCGGTGCCGCAAACACCAGTGCGGCGGACCCTGATGAGGACTTCATCGTCGCGAAAGGCCGGCTCTGGAAGGTCACAGAAGGCGAAGCCAGGCGCGGCAGCTGGTTTTACAAGGGCTTTCATGCGGCGGGGGAAACTGGTGGGGGAGTGGCGCCTTCGGAAGTGTACGAACCCATCCATGCGTCGCTTCTCGGCGTAGCCACTGGATACCGGCGCAGTCGCTCATTCCTGCCCGGAGCCAGAATGTCGTCCGTCGAGAAAGTCTCGTTAGGCAAATGTCACGGTTTCCTCACGCGCGGCGGCGAGGAGCTGCCGCCCGTTCTCGCGGTGCACGGCGCCTTTGGCCATCCGGAACAGTTAACGACGCTCATGACAGCTCTCGCCGGCCGCGGCATCATGATTTACGCGCTCGCGCTCAGGGGTCACGACCGCGGAACATCTTCCGCCGTCGAAGGGCTCGGCGTGCTGGATTACGTCCGCGACGTTCACCAAATGATCCAGCACATGCGCGCCCGTCCAGTTCTGCTGGGCCACAGCATGGGCGGATCGATATGTGAGAAAGTCGCCGAGAAATCGCGTGTACGGGGCCGCTGAGCGAATACAAAGGGGCAGGGCACTTTCTCATCGAAGCGCAGTGGCTCGATCGCATTGCGGACGCTGTCTCTAACTGGATTCGTGCAGTCGCGGCAATGCAAAAGCGGCCAGCGCCGTACGCTGTGTGCGCCTAACGAGCTGCCGCAGCGCGTTTGTTCGCGCTTTGGCCTTTCGCGGTGCTGGCGTTCTGAACTACGTAATGGTGCCGATTTGTCCGCCGTCGACTTGAATCGCCGCGCCGGTTACAAAGCTCGCGCGTTGGCTTGCCAGAAACGCCACGACAGCGGCGAACTCTTTCGGATCACCTGCGCGCCCCATTGGAATTCCTCCTGATCGTGCGCGCATGATCTCGTCGATCGACTTTCCCTCGCGCTCTGAACGCATGCGCGCCAGTTCCAGGGCTCGCGGCGTGTCGAAGTGTCCCGGCAGCACAGTGTTGACACACACTCCATCTCTTGCGACCTCGCTCGCCAACGTTTTGGCGAACCCGAGCAGCCCTGCACGCGCTGTATTCGATAGCAACAACCCGACGATTGGCTGCTTCGCCGCCATCGACGTGAGGAAGAGGACGCGCCCCCACTTCCGCTGGCACATCCCAGGCACAGCGGCATGCGCCAAGCGGATGGACGCGAGGAGGTTCAGGTTGATCGCCGCGTGATACTGTTCTTCGGAAGTGTCCGCGAAGGCTGTCGACGGCGGGCCCCCAGCATTGGCAACGAGTATGTCGACAGGACCGAGCACTTCCTCGGCGGCGCGTGTGACGCGAGCTGGCTCGTTAGGGAGCGCCAGATCTCCAGGAATCGGCAGGCAGCGGCATCTCGTCTTGCCGGTGATGTCAGCCGCGAGCCGCTTGAGCTCGTCCTCCCGCCGCGCGACCATCGCGACCGCGGCGCCCTCGGCCGCCAATTCGCGTGCAATCGCGAGCCCCAAGCCCGATGACGCTCCAGTGACAAGCGCGACTCGATTCGTTAGTCCGAGTTCCATGCGTGTGGCGCTTTCGCGCGCTATTCAACTACGTGGATTGTTGAGCTTCGGGATTTCACGTCGACATTACGGATCCCCGCAGTGCGCGCAATACCGATGAGAGGTTCGACGCTGTAGCGACCTGGCGCTACGCTGATCGGCTCGAAACGTGGTCCGTGGGGACCCGCCTGCCAATATCGCACATATTCGTGTTGCTCACGTGGCGCCAATGTGCGAAGGATCGCAATCGCCGGGCACACAACCGTCTGAAACGGTGGGCCCGCATGATCACCCGACGCGCTGAGCACACGGAAGAACCGCGGGCAC
>JBQTIF010000260.1:0-26319 GCA_052388395.1 Gemmatimonadaceae bacterium
TGGTCTGCATCGCCCCACTCCCTGGTCGAAGGTCTCAAAGCCACTGAGACCAACGTGAGGGTGGGGTCTGACAGTGCGGTCAACCGAGCAGCTGTTGCAGCGTTTCCTTCACTCGTTGGCGCACGCGCTCAGGGGAGAGAACTTCAGCTTCAGCGCCGTACTGGAGTACGTGGCGCACGGCCCAGCTATCATCAGCAAGAGAGTGAGTCACGATGAGTGAGCCGTCCGCGTCGAGCGGCTTTCCTTCGCGCTCGGCAATCCAACGCGCAATGCGCGGCGAATAGCGAATCACGAGCGTGTCGCCACTCTGACCTTGAAACGGCTTTCCGCTTCGGATCAACTGCAGGATTGGTAGAGACTCCGGGCGCGTGAACGTCTCGCCAAGTGGCTCGATTGCGCTGATTCGATCGGCACGAAAGAAGCGTATGGCAGCACTTGCTTCGCAGTGCGCTATCACAAACCACGTTCCGTGTGACGGCTGAAGCGCATACGGATGAATGACTCGAGCCGTCGCCTGTGCCGCGCTGCTGGATTGATACGTGATTCGGACCTTGTGCGTCCCTTTCGCCGCGCGTTGAAGCGCAGCGGCAACCGGTCCCGCATGCGCATCGTTAGGAACGTGCCACGGATCATCCCTTGGCATCGCGGGCATTGCGACAATCGCTTTGCGCAACTTGCTGCGCGCGCTATCGATCGGCGCACGCTCATCCGGCGCGGTTGCCGCCGCCAGCAATGCAAGGCCCAGCTCCAACGCGCACAACTCCGGCACCGTTAGGCGCATGGGTCTCAGGAAGTGCGAAGAGTAAACGAACACGCGGTCTCGCTCGAACTCGACGCGCAGGTCTTCCACAAAGGCGCCCGGAGTGTCCAAACGCTCAGTGACCGCTTGCAGGTCATCCAGAAGCTGGGCTGCAGGCACTCCGGTACGACGTTCCAGCTCTTCATGTGTGATGCCTTCATCCTCAGCAAATAACGGAATAACCGAGAGCAAGCGCCGCAATCGATCGGAAGCGTCTTCCGTCACGTCGGCTCCGCGTACACGTCGAACGCTGCGCGCACCAGCGCGTGATACTCTTGGACCAGCTCCGGTGGCGAGAGAGGCACAGCTTCGCCCGCGAATGAGAGGATCCAGCGACAGAATGCATCGCGGCGCCGCACGCTGAAAACGCGCAGGCGTGGTCCGTTACCAGGACTGCCGAGCCGAAGGGCGGCGACTGTAGGGCCGCTATTCCCGCGAAACTCGACCACCATGTCTGTTGCGTCGCCGTCACCAATCTCCCATGCCTTCCTATCCACGGCGTGTGCGGCGAGGCGGAACTCGTTACGAATCGTAAAGTCCTTGGACTGAGGCTGCTTCACATTCACAGCGACATCGCTCATTCGACTCACGCGAAAGTTGCGCAGTTGGTCTGTAGCGATGTCGCGTGCGGCCAGATACCAATGATTGCTCAGAAAAAACAGCCCGTACGGTTCCGCGGTTCGCTGCGACGTGACGTCGCTCGTCATGCTACGGTATGTGAACGTGACGCGCTTCAGCCGTAGGAGGGCATTGCCGAGCGGGCGTAGGCGATCGGCAGTCGCGGGCTCATTGCGTACAAGCACCGTTTCCGTCGTGCTGCCCAACACGCTATCGACCGGCATATCGAAAGCAAGTTTTCGCAAGGCTGCAGTCGCGTCGCCAGTGATCGTTAGGTCATCCAGCTCGCCGGCGCGCTTTGCGCCGTTGACGAGCGCCGCGTATTCATTCGGCTCGAACGACAACGACGGCACACTGCGATAGCCGGCGCGCATCCTGCGCACATCGGTCCGTTGGCTACCAAGCATCCCGCCGGCGACGAACAAATAAGGGAGATACACCTCCCGCGGGTCGATGCGGTAACGCTGGTGACCTTCCTCTTCCACGGTCGGCTCCAGCGTTTCGATCGGAATACCTAACGCGCGCAGTTCGTCCTTGTCCCGCTCGAACGTACGAGCTACCGACTCGCGCTTTCCTCCAGTCGCATATCCCGGCACATCGGTCCGCAACCTCTCAAACGTGACGCCGTATCGGTGCGTCAACAACACCGCAATCAGATCAATCCATCGCTGCAGTTTCGCCTGCGCGCGCGTCACGCGAGACCTACAACTCGGCGCCAGTGTTCGAGAATGAGCACCATGCTCAGCGTGTCCAGGTGGCAATACTGCTTGAGAAGCTGCGCCCAGCGCTCCTTTGTTGCGGCATCATTGCGACCGGGCCCGTACATCATGGCATCATAGGCGCGCATTGCGCCTGTACCATCGCGCACACTACGCTCGGCGCCGTCGATTGATACTGTAGACAGCGCGTGGTACGGATCTGTCGCCTCGTTAGGCGCGATGCCGGTCAACTCCTGAAACTGCGCGCGCATTTGCGGATCGCTGTTCCACAGGGCGTCCATCACAACCTTAATGGACGTACGTCCACCCATGCCGGGATGGTAGTAATCCTCCTTCGCCCAGTCGTGTAGATCGACGATGCGCGCTTCCACTGACTCCAGCCACTTCACCAGGTCCGGCACGTCGCGTCCAAACTCGGCGAGATCAGCAATGATCTGCTTGAGCGTCGCGTTTTCGAACGGCGACCAGGTAATGACAGAGCCTTCGTTACCGATCGCCGCACTCAGCGATTCGGCGAATCGCTGGTTCGGCCACAAGTCCTCGGTGTTCAGCCAATCCGAGTGAACTGGCACTGCGCCAGGTGCGTTCACCGTGTGACAACTCCATTGGAAGGTCACGACTCCGTACGGGCGCATGCGAGCGTGGCTCGGCAGTGCGAGCCGCGATGTCTCGAAGTCGATGAAATGCGCTGGCCAGCGAATCGACTGGAGTTTTCCCCGTAACGACGGCCCTATGAATGGCCTACCGGCCCTGGTGTACTCGACCTGGCGTCGTTGCCGCGTCGCGTCCGCGCCAACGCTACCATCTGCCTTCACGAGAGCATCGATCGGAACATCGACGAGCGCAGACTTACCGTGATTCCACATCCATTCAACCAATGCAACTTTTCCAGGCCCACGTGCGCTGCCGACCTTATACAGTTGCAGCAGGTGCGGATCCGAAGATGCGAGATGCCCCCAACATTCAGCGAACCCGTTCAGTTCTCCGCCAGCGCCGCGGAACTCACACGCCGCACATTTGGATGAACGCGTTAGGCCCGCGAGGTAATCACGTAATGGGGCATGGAGCATCCTTTCAAAGCGGCTAGCTGCTTCTTCGACTTCTTCGCGGAGTGCGTTTACCTCTTCTGAAACGTCCACCTCCGTGATTAGATCGAGCTGCTCGACGAGCGCTGGATCACCAGTGTAGCGGCCGGTGACAAGCCGCCGAGTTCCGTCGGATCGGTCTTCGAACACGAGTTCGAAGAGCGACGGGATGCCGTTGATTGTCGCGCGCTTGCTCTTGTCGATTAGCGCGAGCAGCGGCTGCACGTTGACGCCGGGAAGGGCCTGCTCGACTAAGCGAACCTGGAACGTGATGTCTTCGAGTCGATCGCGCCAATCACCATCGATCCGTGGTTTCTTTGTTCTTGTCCAGAACACGCCTTTCCCGCGCTGGGCCAGTAGCTCACGATGCTCGGCACCGTCAAATGACTTTGCCTTCACTTCGACGAGGCGAATGGTATTCCCGCGTTTTTGTAAAACGTCCGCCCGTGCGAGACGGCGACCAACCAACAACGTGGCTTCGAACAGAGTGACGTTGTCCTGCTGCAGTTGATCGAGGGTCAGCTGAAAGTCGTCGGCCGGATTCGTACCGTATTTCAACTGAACGCCGTCCGCGTACTTCGCTTTCGCGAGCGCTTCGGCCATGTACCCCGCCTCGGCTAGAAACGCGAGGTAGGGGTCGAACATTCGGCGGTCAGGATAGCCATTCTCGCGGAAGTACAACTTCGCGTCGCAGGTTCGCGCGAGCTTGTAGTCCGACTTGGAAAGTGTGCGGGCGTTTGCATGCGCCTCGGAGCCCGACGGCACAGGGCTGATGACCGAACTCATTTGAACGCACCGTTGGTGAAGTCGGTGCAAAGTTCGTTGGGGGGTCTGACAGTCAGACGGTCACGTGGTCTCAGACGGCCAAGCACACGTCTTTCCGTGAGTCGCCTCTCCAAAACATCGGATGACGTATTCGTGGCCGCGTCTCGTCCCATGTAGCCCACCCGAAAAGCGAAGCGTACACAACTATACGCACGATTCACGGCTCAGCCACTGGCGACTTAATGTCTGCTATAAATGACAGTTGTATGCTATAAGAGACAAGTGTATGTTATTTCATACATTTGTCTGATCAAAAAGACATGCGCCCTCTACGACACGCTCAGAGTGGTCTCCGAACGCCTCTGAATAGCATCTTCGGAACCGAGGCAAACGTGCGCCTGATGCGAGCGCTCGCACTCGCTGGTACTCCGCTCGCTTCGGGCGAGCTTGCGCGAAGAGCACGGGTCACTCGCACGAGTATCTATCCGGCGCTCGCAGCCCTTGAGCGTTCCGGCATCGTCGAGTTTGTAGGCGCCGGGTCGCAGCGACATGCGCAGTTTCGCCAGAGACATCCACTCGCCCATGCGGTTCGAGAACTATTCGCTGCGGAAGAACGCCGCGTGGATGCCTTCATCGCTGAGCTACGCGATGTCTTCAACGATGCGTTGGCTCAGCTCTCCGCCGCCTGGCTCGAAGGGCTCGAAGACGCAGCCACATCAACGAGCGACGCATTGGCTCTTTACGTCCTCGGAGACCCGAAAAGCCTCACGGAAATCGTTGATCAGGTAAGCGAACGTGTAACGCCCGTCGAACGTTCATTCGGCGTGCATTTGGACATTCGGAGCCTAACGCGAAGTGAGCTGGAAACACGTGCGAAAAAAGAACTAGACCGCTTGCAGGAAGCGGTGCTTCTGTATGGAGTGCCGCCAACAGGCTTGACTGCGGGGAGTTCCTCTCAGGATCTCACACTCCGGTCACACGATGAGCACGACGTCCGTGCTCGGCGTTTGGCAGTGGCAATCGCTGCGAAGTTGAAGTCGGACCCAGGTCTCATACGTCTCGCGCGTCGACAGATCGCGCGGCGCACACGAGAGGCATCGCCGCGTGAACAGAGAGAACTGAAAGAGTGGTCGCGTCTGCTGACCACCATGTCGCACGCTCGTCTTCAGAAATTCCTGGTGGAGGATAGCGAGAGTGCAACGCGTCTCCGTCAGAGTCTACCAGGGCTCGGGCTGCTCACTTCGGCCGAGCGTGCCGCGGCAATAAAGAGCAAGACCGATGAGGAGGCAAGAACCGCTGTATCGCGCAAATGACTCGAGACATCGCACCAGTACACGCACTGGACAGGATCGACGCTATCGACGCAAATCTTGGCGAACTCTCCCAGTTTCAGGAAGCCTACGGCTTCTATGTTCATGGTGTGGCAATAGACGCCGCGGTATTGCCTAACGGCAAGAAGGAACGCACCATCGCGGTTCAGAATCAGAACACTAGAAACATGACCGGCTGGTGTGTCGGGGCGCATGACCTCGCGGCGAGCAAGCTGGTCGCTTATCGCGAGAAGGATCGAGACTTCGTCCGAGTCTTGATTGTCGAAGGTCTTGTCGATCCAAAGGAACTGCTCCTGCGCATCGATCAACTTCCGAGTTCAGACAAGCTCCCGGCGGAACTGCGCCAGACGATTGTGATCTGGGTGAAGGGCATTATGCGCGACATCGGGCGCGCTACCTAATCCTCTTCACGCTGACCACGGATTGATCGGTCCAACGCTGCTGCCATCGTGCATTCAGCGCGCAAGGACTCAATGAGTGCTTCGACCTGTTTCGACTGCATCGCGAGCTGTCCGGAACGCTCGAGTACCTGATCAAGCACCGCGCGCTGAGCCGAGAGTAACTCAACCGTCGCCTTTACATCCCGCGCCAGCGCATCCGCCTTCGCCACACGCTGCTCCAAACGCTCCACCTGCTTCTTTCGCTCGGCAAACTCCTCCATCGCGGCATCCGCCGTCTTCAACCGCTCCTGCATGTCATCGAGCAACGTCCGCGCACTCTCTACATCGCGCCGCGCCGCGCCAATCTGCTTGATATCCTGCGCACTGCGCTCCGCCACCTCGAACACCCGCTTCACCTGCGCCTCAACCGCATCGATCGTCGCCTGGCGACCAACAATCTGATTCAATCCCTGCGACAGATTCGCGTGCGCCGACTCCGCCTTCCCAAGCAACTCCTCGAGATGTGTTAGGCGACGATCCACATCGCTCAATACTGCCGCGCGCGCCTCCAAATCCCGCGCCACATCCCCAACAGCCGACGACCGCGACTCGGCCTCACCCAGCTGCGACGTGATCGCACGGCTTAATTCTTCCAAACGCCGAGCAGTATCAGCCGCCTCCTTACGCTCCTCAGACGCCTTCGTTAGGTGCTCCGCCGCCTTCTCCAATGCGCCCTGACGCTGATCCAACTCCTGACCCAGGATACGTACCCGCTCGCTGAACGCATCAACCTCACGCGCCTGCTCCTCCAACGCCTCCAGCGACTTGCTCACTTTATCCATGCGGGTCTCCGCCGCATCAACTTCGTTCGTTACGCCAGCGATCGTCGTTGCCACTCGCTCGGCTTCGCTCGCCTGACGCGACAAGTCAACAAAGCGCGCCTCGGCGGCATCCATGCGCGACTTCACACTCGTACCGCGTTCCTCCAACTGTGCCGCAACAACTTCCATCGCCGCCAATCTGTTATGCAGGCTATCCATCGAATCTCCGCGCTTATCGATCAGCGCGATCGACGCATGCACGCGATCCACATCGCGGCCTAACGTGTCCACCTTGGGCCGCATGCGATCGAGGCTTTCAACCTGTTCCTTCAACGTCCTCATGCGCTCATCCGCATCGGCGAGCCACTGCTTTGTCTCCGCATGCACGTCGCGCAGCCGAGTCATTTCTGTAGCGGCGGTACGAACCTGCTCGAGACCGTCGTGCACCATCTCCTTCGCGCCATCAAGCGAAGCCAACTCGCGCGACACTTCATCCACACTCGGCCGCAGCTGCTGCACACGCTCCGACTTCTCGTTCAACCCACGCAGCTTGCTTTCCAGCGCTCCGACGTCATCGCGCACGGCACGCAGCCGCTCGGCCTGACCAGAAATGCGGTTGATGTCCGTCGTTAGGTGCTCCACCTGCGACGCCAACGCGCGCGAGCGCGCCTCCGTCTCGCTTACAGTCTGTACCATCGTATCCAGCCCCGACACGCGCGACTCGCATTCCGTCACGACCCCACGGAGCTCGGCGATCCGCTCACTCGTCGCTTCCAGGCTGCGATTCTCCAGCTCGAATCGCTCGGTGCTCGCGCGGATCTCCTGCCGCAGATTGCCTAACTCCCGTGACGCATCGCGCTCTGCCGCATCCAGCGTCTGCTGCTGCGTCGCAATCTCGGCGCTGCGCGAAACGACGGTCGTGTGCAGCGCCTGAACGTCCGCCATCTTCGCTTCCAAGGAAGCCAACAAGCGCGACTGTTCTTCCTGTCCGCGAATGGCGGCCGACAGCTGGGTATTGAAACCGGAGATCTGCGACGCTTGAGCCAGCGCACGCTCCACCATCTCGCGCTGAGATTCGATCGCCGCGGTCTTTTGAGCCACCTGGTCTGACGTCGCCTTGAGAACTGCGAGCTGATGCTGCGCGTCCGGTATGCCACTCGCCATGCGCATGAGCGCCTCGAGCGCCTCATCCGCTGACTTCGCGCGCCGCTCGACGGTGTCCATCTTGTTCGCGGCGTCCTGATGCCGCTTGTCCAGCCCATCGAGCCGGATCGTCGCGTGCTTATGCGCGCGCAGCACGTCATCGTGCACGGTACGCAGGCGCGCAATGTTCTCGGTCATGTCGCGCACCTGAGCGCGGACAGTCCCAGCCTCCCTATTCATAGATGTGAACTGCGCGTTCAGCTCGTCGACGTGGTCCAGCTGCTCCTTGATCTGAAGCACGGCTTCGACCTTCTCGCCGAGCGCTTCTATTGAAGAGGTGACCCGCGCAGCTTCGTCGCTGACGTCGGTCACCAACGCCGTGGCCCGTTCTTGAGCGGCTACCTGCTCGGCGAACCCGGAGCGCACCTTTTGCAACTCTGCCGCCGCCTGCTCTGTGGCGGCCAATTGAGCCTGCAGCTCCTCGATCTGCTGCTGCATCGCCGAGAACTGAGCGACCTGGTCCCCCGATTCGAGCGACCGGAGCATCTCTGCGGCGCTTTCGGCCCGCTGCACCAGCGCTTCCAGCGCTGCGGGGTCGTATTTCGGTGTGTCGTTCTTCGCGTCCTGGGTGGGCCGGCGGGCCATGCTCTTCTTAAAGCCGGGGAGCGAAATCATCTGGGAAACTCGGGGCGGAAAGGTGAATCGGCCGCGCAGTCGGTCGCCGCTGCTGTACCGCTTTCCAAAGACGTGTGGAAGCGCGCGTCGTCACCCGAGTGCGTTGAGGCGACCCTCGCTGTTGGTTTGCGTCACAGCGCCGTCGCGAACGGTGCGGCAGGTCACACCAAATAGCCCTAATATCGGATAATGCGCCGGGCCCGAGATTCGGCAAAGCTCGTTAGGCCAGTTGGGCTGCGAGTCGTTTCGCGTCAAAGCGACGGGCGAGCTCAAGCGTTCAGAAAAGTGGCTCGTTGAGAAAGAGACTACCCTCTAGTTATGGCTGCACGAGTGATGTCGATTCACCGGGCCGTCGTTCGACGTCAGGGTAGACGCACCACCACTCACTCGAAACGCCAAGGATAGATCGATGCCGCGCTACATGACGATCGTGAAAGGATCCGAAAACCACGCACCACCACCGCCCGCACTGTTCCAAGCCATCGACAAGCTGATGGAGGAGGCCGGTGACGCTCTCGTTGGAGTTGGCGGCTTGCTGCCGAGCGCCAAGGGGGCGAGTGCGAGGCTGACAAAGGGCAAGGTGACTGTTACCGACGGGCCATACGCTGAGGGCAAGGAGGTCATAGGTGGCTACGCCATCTACGATGTGCCGTCGCTGGATGAGGCCAAGGAGTGGACGCGCAAGTTTCTCGACGCGCACGTCAAACACTTTCCAGGCTGGGATTGTGAGGTCGAAATTCGGGAGATGGTAAAACTGCCGGAACGCGCCGAGAAGTAGCCGGCGCTCGCGTTCGACCGCCGAACTGCGGCTGCGTCAGAAGCTGGACACCTAACGATTACCCAAGCCAGTCGTCGCACCGCGCGACGACCGTAGCGCAGTGGTGTCCCATCCGCTGAGTGCTGCAGCAGCCGCGTATGTGCTCTCGAGAAACTGCAAGATCACGGCATGGGGATGTTGAGCCTCACGCACCGCATCGTACGGGAGGATCCAAAGACCCATCACTTCCTGATAGTAGGCGGCTGCAGGGTGAATCGTGGCCGCAGCGCACCCGGGCGGCACCGGATACGCGTACGCGTAGAACGCCGGCTCGGCGACTGGTGCTCCCACTGTGCCAGGCCACCAACCCGCGCTGATGCACTCGTGCGAATACGCCTCCTGCATCACGTATGGTGGGCAGTTCGGAACCGCGCCCTGGTAAGGCGGTGCCGCCCGACCCGAGAAACGGGTACACGCCATGTCGAATCCGCCCCACCAGAAGTGCGATGGACTACACTTCCCGCCGAAACCACTGCGAAACGACTTCAGCGCGCGATCGGCTTGAACGAGCGCGCGCCAACAGCGGCGCGCGGCGTCGCCATCGTACGATGCGTGCTCGCGGTCGACAGGGAATGGTGTCGCGTCGGCTATCTCGTTAGGCGTCGGCGTTATGCGGACGTCAATGTCGAGAGCTTTGAGCACCGCGCGAAATTCGCCATAGAAGTCAGCGACCGACTTCTGTTCGAGCCTCAAGCTTCGCGTTGCGGCGCGACTGGTACGCAACTGCAGGGTGTCGCCGAGAAAATCGAACTCGATTTCCACGAGACCCCCGGCGTAGGGCATCGGCGACGTGGTCAGTCCGTGTGCGGTGACGTAGAGCGTACAGTGCCACCAATGATTTTCGAACGGCGCCAGTCCGAGCCGTGTCTTGCCGACGATCTGCGTCCAGCGATGCAGCGTTGTATAGGTCGGCAGCCATTCCTCGAGCGCCAGCGCGGGCCAGTCCGGCGTGTTCATAGGTCTAATGTCGCTCTGAGGCGTCCAGTGTTCCACTGACGGCGAGCTCCTAACACATGCTGACGGCGCCGCTGCGCGAGTTGGAACGGGCTGATCTGGTCTCTCGGACGGTTTATCCCGAAGTTCAGGTGGTGTTGCCGAGCGCATGGCGCTGAAACGAAGACGGCGAGGAGCCTAACGATGAAACGACGCGCGTTTGTTCACACGCTGAGCGCGGCCGCGGCCGGTGGACTTATCATGCCTAATCGTCGCGCTACTACCAGGCGGCTGGAGCGCATCGCGCTCGAGCTCTACGCCGTGCGCCGCACGATGACGCGTGATCCGGAGCGCACGCTCGCTGCTGTCCGCGCCATCGGCTACCGCGACGTCGAGCTGCTCTGGTCCTGGGGCAACTTTGGTCGCACTCCAGCGCAAGTCGCTGCCACGCTCAAGAACGAAGGGTTACGCGCACCGTCCGCGCACGTCTCACCCGCGGTCGTTCTTGTTGGCTTGGAACGCAGCCTCGAGCTGGCGAAGGTACTGGGTCACCAGTATCTGATCGTCCCCTCGTTCACAGCGGATACCACGCGCAGCTTGGACGACTGGCGCGAATGGGCCGACAAGTTCAACGCCGCCGGCGCCGTCGCTCGCCGCGCGGGCATCTGGATCGCGTTCCACAATGAAGCGAGCCACATGAAGCCGATCGATGGCGCTGTGCCTTACGACGTTTTCGTCGAGCGGCTCGACCCCTCCGTCGTTAGGCTGCAGCTCGACGTCGGCAACATGCTGATGGGCGGCGGTGATCCGATGCGCTATCTCGACAAGTATCGCGATCGCTACTGGAGCTTTCATATCAAGGATGTAGTGGCCGACCGGTCATCTGACGTGGAGCTCGGTCGCGGCACGTTCGACTTCGCGCGTTTTCTGGCACGGGTGCCGGCGATCAACGAGAAGCCGTGTTATGTGGAACACGAAAGCGCGCAAGACGAACTGGCTGCTGCACGCAGTAACTTCCGGTATCTGCGCGAGCTCGATTTCTAATCGCCTAACGAGCCAGCAGTGTGGGCGCGCGCGGATCACAAGAGAGGCAATATGACGCGGATTCGGCGGGCGGGATGCGCAGCGATCGGCAGCGATGGACCGCGGTCGCTAAAAGAGCTCACACGGATCACACGGAAATACGGAGACCGCCGGATTGCTCCCACGATGCGCGACAGTCCTGACGCGGCGCTTCATCATTCAGGTTCTCGTAGTTAACAACTAAAAGAATCCGAAGTTATCCGTGTTTCCGTCAAATCAGTGTGAGCTCTTGCAGTTTCCATCACAACACACTGCTCGCCCATGCCTCGCGTGAACTACGGCACGTCCATTCGGCGTAGCCGACGGATCGAAAGCCACAAGAACCCGCCGAAGACCACAGCAGATATGATGCTGACGGCGACAAGGCTCAGGTGGTTGCCGGACGCGAAGCGGCGCTCGTCCATGCCGTGCATCAGTGCAATCGCGTAATGTCGGATGCTCAACAACCGCACGCCCGACACGAACCCCGAAAAGAGTCCTTCCCAGAGCACGATGTAGAGTAGGCCAAGGCCGACACCGATGGCTTGCGATGCAACGAGGCCAAGCCAGACGAAAGCCGATGCGTACATCGCCACGCCCACGACGGCAGCGAGCGTAACCGCGAGCACAGCACTGGTATCGCCAAGGAACGCCACATAACTGGTCACAAAGGCGCTCACAGCGATGAACGGCGCCGCAATCGTGATCGTCGCCAGAAGTTTGGGTACGGCGATGTGCGATCGAGGGATCGGCGCGAGTGTGAGGTTCGCAAGTGTGCGGTCTTCGATCTCGTTGGCGAAGGCAGGGGCGCCGATCGCAAGCACGATCAATGGCGCGATGGAGCCGGCGAGCATCGTGCTCAAGATCACCACCTCGAACTCGGCAACGCTGGGGGCGCTGTCCGAGCTCATGACCAGCAGCGCGATGGCCACCGGCATCGCCGCGAGCAGCGTCATGATGAGAATACGCCAGCGACCAGTCAGTTGTCGCAGCGTCAGGCGATAGACAGTCCCCACGCCTAACGCTCCACCAGGTAGCCGAAGACGCTTTCCAAGGAATCGTCCAGCGGTTCCACTTTGCGCAGGCTGATGCCACCCGACTGCGCCAGCCGCGGCAGTTCGATCTGAAGATCGAGCACGTTGCGACTCAACACCACGACGGCTCCATCGGGATCGACGTTGACTGCGTCCACAGCGTCCAGCCTAACGACTGCCGCGGCGAGCGCGCGTGGACGGTCGCAGATCACGCGCACGTGATACGGGCGCTGGTTGAGGGCCGCTCTGATCGCGCGGAACCCGCCCGACGCTGCCAGTTTGCCATTCACGATGAGGAGCACCGTATCCGCCACCTCTTCCACTTCCTCCAGAATGTGCGAGGAGAGGACGATCGTCCGCCCTTGCGCGGCAAGCTGCTGTAACAAGCGCTTGAAGTGCACACGCTGGCGTGGATCCGCGCCGTTGAATGGCTCGTCGAGAATCAAAACATCCGGATCGTGCACAAGCGTTCCGGCGAGCCGAATGCGCTGCCGCATGCCGCGCGAATACGTGTCCATGAAACGGTGCTGCGCGTCGGCGAGGTCGACAAACGCGATCGCCCGATCCACCGCGTTCTCTACATCACCGACGCCACGGAGCTTCCCCATCGTGCGCACGAACTGCCGCCCGGTCATGAATCCGTACACAGTCTCGTGCTCCGACATCACGCCGATGCGACGATAAAGCGGTGGGTTGTCGCGAACGGGTTCGCCAAACACGGTTACGGTACCGGTGGATGTGGCGGCGAGTCCCGTCATCATCCGCAGCAGCGTCGTCTTCCCAGCGCCGTTAGGCCCGAGTAGCCCGGTGATCCCTGTTCCGACATCGAACGTGACCTCGCTCACTGCGACGACGCTGCCGAACCAGCGCGATGCTCCGTCGACACGGATGACTGGAGCTGACGTCGGGCTCATGGCGTCAACCGCCGATAGCGCCACCACAGGAGCGCACCCGGAATGAGCGTCCATGCGAAGTACCACGCAATGAGCGGCCCGGGCCCGAAGGCACGTGCTGGTGCATCTTGCGTGATCTCGCTCACATCGCCGAAAATGATATCGTTCACGTGCACAGGAATATTCGTTAGGCTGAACATCGAGATCCACTCTCCGGTCTTCCCCTCAATTTCCTGGGCCAGCCCCGCCGTGAACGGGGTCGTGATCGCGAAGAGTCCGACGAGAAACACCGCCGCGTAGGCGCGTCGTGTGGTGAACGACGCCGTGAGCATGGCTAGCGTGGTGATATACGCCGCCATCGCCACGCCGGCCGCGAGAAAGCGCGGAATGTCGAGCCAGTGCTTGCGGAGATACTCCAGCGGCGCCGGATCACCCATTGAAAGGCCGAGGAGGAGAATGAACTGTGGCAGCCAGATTGCCCCCAGGGTTACAGCCAAAAACGCGATCCATCGGTACGTGATGTAGTCCGATGCGGTCAATGGCCTAACGAAATACAGATGAATCACACCCTCCCGCCGATCGCGGCACAGCAGCTCAGGCGCGACGAGCGCAGCGAACACGAACAGGATGAGCGAGGCGATACCGTAGTAGTCCGAATGCGACGGAAGGTTTGCGCGTTCCGCGGCCCCGGGACCACCCATGCGCTCGGCGGCGCCGATAACCAACGCCATGATGAGCGCGATCAACGTCATCAATGCGATGAAGAACCACGGCAGGATCTTGGCGCGCGCGCCGCGGCCCAGCCCTAATGCGGCACGCACACCGTCCGTGAAGACCGCGCGACGCGGTCGCCGCCGTCCTTCCCGCTCACCGGTGTAGCGCTGGTAGCCAATGTCGAAGACAGTGCCAGTTCCACGCGCGTTAGGCGCGGCAGGAACATCGGCCGTCCCAATCAGCTGCGTCATGCGGCACCTCGTTCGAAGAGCTCCGTGAGTGCCCGACGCCGCGGGGCCAGGCGGCGCAGTGGAGCTTGTGCCTCGACGAGCGCATCGCGCACGTGGTCGTATACAGTGTCGTTAGGACCCTCGATCGTAAGTCCGCTGCCGTCCGGAGTCACAATGACGCCGCGCCGCTGCAGCGCGCTCACGAGCATCTCGCGGTTCGCGTCCACTTCGATGAAGACAGTCTCCGTGTCCTTCGTGAAATGTCCCACCTCGCCGGAATGCACCACGCGACCACCCTGCACCACGATGATCCGGTCACAGGTGCGTTCGACGTCGACCATGAGGTGCGACGAGAGCACAACGCTGATGCCAAACTCACGATGCGTCTTCCTGATGAGTGTGAGCATCTCCTCGCGGCCTAACGGGTCCAGGCCAGCCGTCGGCTCGTCGAGGAAGACGAACGAGGGGTCGTGCACGAGCGCCTGGGCCAGCTTCACACGCTGTTTCATTCCCGTCGAGTACCCGCCGATCGATCGGTAGCGTTCTTCGAACAGACCAGTGTGCCGCAGGGTGTCAGCGGCACGAGTGCGCGCGGCGGACGGTGGAAGCCCACTCACCTGCGCCATATGCGTGAGAAACTCAGCAGCGCTTACTTGGCTCGGCAGGCAATCATGCTCCGGCATGTAGCCCAGCCGCCCGCGCACCTGAAGGTTCGTCGACGCATTCTCGCCGAGCACCGTCGCCGTTCCCGACGTGGGCCGAACGAGCCCGAGGAAGATCTTGATCGCGGTGCTCTTCCCGGCACCATTCTCGCCGAGCAGGCCCGTGATACCGTCCGAGATGTGGAAGCTGACTTCATTGAGCGCGACGACCTTGTCGTAGTGCTTCGTTAGGCGCTCGGCGATGAGCAGCGCCTTATTAGATGACGCCATCACGACGTCGCCGGCTTAGCGGGACACGCTTCGGCATACCCTAACTCACAGGCCCGCCGTCTCACCGTGGCGGCGCGTTCCGGCTGTCGGTACACTCCGGCACCGTTCTCGTACATCCGCGACAGGTTGTAGCATGCATGGCCATGTCCGGCTTGGCAGGCCGCACGATACAGCTCTGCCGCGCGCTGAAAATTCTGCGCCAGGCCAATACCGCCCTCGTTCACGACGGCAAGATGGAAGCACCCGGCCAGTTCTTCGCCATCGCACGCCCGTTTGAACAACTCTGCCGCTATGGAATCGTTGCGTGGAACGGCGCTGCCCAGCGAGTGAAGGCGCCCAAGTCCGAGACATCCCAACGGGACTTTCGCGCTGCACGAACGCTGGAATAGATCAGCGGCGCGCGCGACGGCTCGAGCCCCGGAGTCGCTGCCGACAAGATGCGTTCCGAGCTGAGCGCAACCCGGCATGTCACCGCCGTCACACCCCTGCTGAAACAGCGCGACCGCACGAGCGGTGTCACGCCTAACGCTGCCGCCGCGCAAATGGAGGGCACCGAGGCGCGTGCAGCCACTCATCGCCCCGAGCTTGCATCCCTGTTCGTGCAGCCCGGGCACGAGAGTCGTATCGCGCCGGACACCTCGTCCGCGCTCATACATGGTTCCCAGTGTGGTACAGCCATCCCCAACGCGACCGTCACACGCTTGCTTGAACACGCTAGCCGCACGCGCCTCGTCGCGCAGCACGTATTCGCCCTTGAGGAGCTTGTGCCCCAGTTGATTACAGGCGGCGACGTCTTCGCGGGTGCATGCCTGTATGAGGTTCTTGGCCTCCACGTTGCCAGGATGGCATGACGAAAGCGCGACAGCGCTGCAGACGACCAGGACGAGGGGAAACGCGCGTCGGCGCGGATTCCAGTGCTGAGGGATCCGTGTTCGCATGAGGGCCCGTTTAGGTGACCGTGGATGGCGTCGCGCGCCGTCCTGCCTGCTACGGTCGCTGGCCCGCCGAGGTTTCTACCGCTTTTCCGATGGTAGCCGTACCTGGAATTCCGTCCGTCCCGGGACCGACTCCACAGCGACCTCGCCATCGTGGCGCTGGAGGAGTCGCCTAACGATGTCCAGACCGAGACCGGTCCCCTTGCCAACACCTTTGGTCGTAAAAAAGGGATCGAAGATGCGTCCCTTGATCTCCGATGGGATGCCGGGGCCATCGTCGACGATCCGCACCGTCACGCAATCGAGTCCCGGTTCCGCAGACACGGCGACGTGACCTCCCTCGGGCACGGCGTCGAGCGCGTTGTCGAGCAGGTTCATCCACACTTGATTGAGCTCGGCCCCGACAGCGTGTGCGTGCGGTAGGTCGTCTGCGAGGTCGAGCGACACTTGAATCGACTTGGCGCGCATTTTCGACCCGAGCACGGTAAGCGTGTCGGAAATTCCGCGGCGAATGTCCACTGGCTCAGCCGTCGGTGCACGATCCATGTACGAGAAGCCCTTAACAGCGGCTACGAGGTCATAGATGCGCGACGCGGCTGTCTCGATGTCGCCGGACATGCTGCGCATCAGACACCCTGCGGTAAGCCACTGGAGCGTGGCGTCGAGCGCGTCACCGTCAACATTAGTCGCGAGTGAGTCCAGCGCAGCCAGCGTGACGCTGGTGTCGGCGAGTGGCCCTGCGTACGCCTCGTCGGCACCGTGATCGGCCAACCAATTTGCGATCGCATCCTCCCGGTCGGCGCGGGCGAGCGCCGCCAACGCTTGCGTCGTGCTGCACATCGCTCGCACGGCGTCGATGGACGCGAGTTGTGCATCTGTTAGGCGCGCCGCGCCGAGCCGGCGGCCGGCTTCCTCCGATTGGCTGAGACTCGCGGCGAGCGATTTGGCGCTGCGCAAGACGGCCGAGGCTGGATTGTTTAGTTCGTGTGCGAGGCCGGAGGCGAGCTTGCCGAGCGAGATGAGCTTTTCGTCACGCAGGTCACTCGACGTGAACTGACGCGCGCGATCTACCATCGTGTGTACCAGCTTCGCCGTGATAACAGGACACTCACGGATCATTTCCGGGAAAAGCTCCTTGTCGATTGTCAGCGCCTCGCTGCGTTCCTCGGCGACGACGTCGTTAGGCGGTGACGCGCCGCGTGAGTATGGCATCACCCCGCCGACGTCGCCGCCGCGCCACTCGAAGATTTTGTGCGAGCCGGCGCCGCGGTCCATGCGAATCACGAGATGACCATCGAACAGCACCAAGAGCCGCTTCGCCGGTTCGCCCTTTGCCGTGATCACTTCTCCGACGTTGTACGTGCGCGCTGTTCCGTGCGCGAGGAGCCACGCATGCTCGCCCAGAGGCGCTGGACCGAGTGATCTATGCTGCGCCAGGCGAGCCATCATATCCTGCTCCACTATTACTCCTCGGCGCCGTCAGACGCAGATTCTGCGTGTTGTTGTCGTGCTCCGCGCCAGCCATTTCGATGTTACGCGGAGCCGGATAATGCTATTGCACATGAAAACTTACGCTATGCTGCCTCCTCTGCTTGTGGCTCGACACCGCCTGTGCCATGGGGCATCTTACATTCGACTGTTCGCAGCGGTTGGTGCTGTCATGATGGACGATCAGCCACTTCCCGAGCCGCGTGGAGCACTCGTCCCGCCGCGGAGCTACCCACCAACTGCCATCGGACTCGCGACGCCGCCTCCGCCAAGGCCACGGCCGCTGCTGTGGCGACTGGTGACCAAGGTTCTCGATGCCCTCGATCATCTCGCCGATGGGATTGCGCGGGCGTTGCGCCTTCGCTGAAACGCCGATACACGCGGATGCGAGAGCTCAGATCGACGCAGATACGTCCCACGATCTCGCTTGTTGCGTGCGTCGTCGTAGTCACGCTGTTGCCGGCGTCGCTCGCCGCGCAAGCCACTGAGCCGAGTCGCGGCCGCGTCGAGGACGCGTTGCGTCGTCCAATTGACAATGCCCAAGTGGAGCTCAAGCTCAAGCCTAACGAGCGCCGCGTAGTTACGAATGCGAGTGGGGCATTCGTATTCAACAACGTCGCGCGTGGCACCCACGAACTTCGCGTGCGGCGGCTTGGCTACGAGCCAGAGGCAGTGCTCGTTCGGGTAGACGGCGCGAACAATCCGCCGGTAGTCATTACGCTCACCGCGATTCCGCTGCTGCTCGCCTCCATCCGTGTCCTGGAGAAGTCCGGTGGGACTCGCTATGGCGCAACGGTCACGGATCAGTTCGACCAGCCCATCGCCGGTGCCAACGTGGTGGCTGAAGGCATAGACGCACGTCTGCGCACCGTGTCGCGCTATCCCGCACGCCGACCGGAGTGAGGCTGCAAATTCGCGCGGGCGCCAACCTTGTACGCAGCGCCGCGCGCAGCGTCTTCGTTGTCTGGCTGCGCAGCGATACGACAAGCACTGCCTCGCGCCCTTGAGTTTCAAGTCAGCTTCGAAGCGTTAGGCGCCTGCCTAACGCCCAGTCGGATTGGCGCCCATCAGAACGAGCTCAGCCATATCGCATCACGCACGCTCTGGCACAGGCCGCCAATGCGCCACGCTGGCTCTGCCTTTGCAAATGGCCATGGCAGCCGACTCAGAGAAGACTCCCCGTGACGCCACAGGTCTTCCTGCAACTCTTCTGGAACGCAATCAAGAAATGGTACGACGATGGTGCATCCCGCCACGGTGCCGCTATCGCGTACTACACACTTTTTGCCTTGGCTCCAGTCCTTCTCGTGGTGATAGCCATCGCGGGCCTGGTGTTCGGCGCGGCGGCCGTCCGCGGACAAATTGTCAACGAAATCGCAGCCTTGATCGGCAGAGACGGCGCGGAAGCCATGCAGTCGATTCTGCAGAGGGCGAGCGAGCCACGCGAAGGCATTACGGCGAGCGTCCTTGCGCTGCTCGGTCTCTTCCTCGCAACGACGGGTGCCTTTCTCGAGCTGCAGACAGCACTCAACAAGATCTGGAAGGTCAAAGTTCAAGAGATGCCTGGCTTCGATTTCAGGGCGCTGCTTACGCGACGGCTTCGTTCGTTCGGAGTCGTCGTCGCCATCGGCTTCTTGCTCATGGTGTCGCTCAGCATCAGTGCTGCAGTGAGTGCGCTGATAGCGTGGTTAGGCGATTACGCTCCAGCATGGCCACGACTCGTTTTTGTAATCAACCAGTTCGTGTCGGTGGGCGTTGCAACGTTGATGTTCGCGGTGCTGTACCGCGTGCTGCCTGACGTGCAACTTGAGTGGCGCCACGTTTGGGTCGGCGCGGTGACGACGGCACTTCTCTTCGCTATCGGTCAGCGCCTCATCGGTCTCTATCTTGGGAGCAGCGCCATCGCGTCACCGTTCGGTGCTGCGGGTACCGTCGCGATCATTCTCGTCTGGGTGTACTACTCGTCGCAAATCGTGCTGCTCGGTGCGGAGTTCACGTACCAATACGCGACGTACAAGGAACCGGCACCGGAACCGATGACCGGTGCCGTACACGATCCGGTCGCGGCCACATGACGGGCGAAAGCGCGTGCTCGCGCTGGCTCGTTAGGGCGCTCGTCGCCAGCCTCACGCTCACTGCTGTAAGCAGCCGCGGCTTCGCCCAAGCCGCCAATGCCGAGCCCGAACGTCAACCTCTCGTTAGGTCCGTCGCGCTGCGTGGTGTCACCAAGGTGGACCGTGAACAGCTGGCCGTTGGACTGTTTACCAAAGGAAGCCGCTGCAAGAACGTCCTGTACGTCCCGATCTGTCTCGTGACGCGCTCGCCGACGTTCAACGTTCGCCGGCACCTGGATCCGGTCGAGCTGCGACGAGATGAGTTGCGCATCCGTCTCTTCTACTGGAGGCGTGGCTATCGCGACGCCGTCGTCTCGACGCAAATGAATCGGGCGCGCGGCGGCGTGCGCATCGTGTTCAACATTCAGGAGAATGAGCCAACAATCGTCGAAAGCATCTTGATCCGGCAGACAGACAGCGTGCTGCCTAGCAGGGTCGTCGATGCATCTGTGCAGCTCCGCGCTAATGATCCGCTCAACCTTGTGGCGATGGACTCGAGCATCGTGCTCCTGCAAGAAGCGTTGTGGGAACGCGGCTATGCTGATGGCATCGTGGAGCTGGATACGTCGCGCGTCGACAACACAAGGAACGCTGGACCTGTCACTCTCATGCTCGATCCTGGGCCGCGTGCGACAGTGCACGCCATTCAGATCGAAGGAAACCAGGAAGTAAGTGATGCGACGATCGCGCGACTCCTGCGCTTCCGAAAGGGAGATCTCTACCGCCGCAGCGTGCTGCTCGAGAGTCAGCGCGACTTATATCTCTCCGGGCTCTTTTCAGAAATCGAAATGGGCGCGCAGCCGAGCAGCGACAGCGCCAAGATCGTGGACGTGCGCCTAACGGAAGCGCCGCTACGAAACCTCGAGTTCACCAGCGGTTTCACCACAGCCGACTTCCTCCAGTTCGAAGCAAATTTCACACGCTACAATGTGTTCGGTGGTGCGCGACGCATGACGCTGCGTGGCACCGTGAGCAACCTGCTCGCCGGCTCGCTGAACGGATCGGGTCCGTTCTATGACGTCACGAACGGCGCGCGCGGCAGCGAACGCGATCCTTTCTTGCGACCGACTTGGGCCGCGAGCGTCGAATTCTCGCAACCGTGGTTCCTCGCTGCCGGCAATCAACTCGGCGCGTCGATCTTTACTCACCGGCGCAGTGTGCCCGGTGTGGTCACCGATCGAGGGTTCGGTGGCAGCGTCGCGCTTACGCGTGACTTTGCTATGCGAACGAACGGCACGCTCGGCTATACATACGAAGCGTCGACCGTGGAAGCATCGGATCTCTATTTTTGTGTCACTCTCGGCCTGTGCGTGCAGGAAACCATTCGGGTCATCTCGCGGCGTCATCCACTCGCACCCGTCGCGTTCGTGACGCAGTATGATCGGACGAATCATCCGTTCACACCGAACCGCGGCGTACGCGCGCGTCTGGATGTAGAGCACGCGTCCAACCTTACCGCGTCCGATTACGCGTACCATCGGGCCGCACTCACAGCGAGCAAATATTTCCGCACATCACCGACAACCGTACTCGCCGGCCGCGTTAGGCTTGGGATCGTGCGGGCGCTTTCAGGAACGAACAGATCCCTGGGCATTGTGGGAGATAGCGGTGGTCTCCTCATACATCCGCGCAAGCTATTCTTCTCCGGCGGCTCGCAATCCGTGCGCGGCTACGGCGAAAATCAACTCGGTCCGCGCGTGCTCACGATCGATCCGGCAAAACTCACCGACCCTCCGCTCGCCAATCCGTGCACGAGCGCCCAGCTCGCCGCCGGAAACTGCAATCCCAATCAAGCGGGGATCCGCACGCGCGATTTTCAGCCGCGCCCGTTAGGCGGTACCTCGCTCGCCGAAGCGAGCGTGGAGTATCGTTTTCCGATCAGCTTTGCCGAAGGGCTGACCGGCGCCGTGTTCGTCGACGGCGCGATCGTCGCAACCCGTCGCTTCGCCAATCTATTCGACGCGACCAGCGCGATCACCCCTGGATTCGGCGTGCGCTTCAATACGCCGGTGGGACCGGTGCGGCTCGACATGGGGGTCAGACCGACGACGGCCGAGGATCTGCCGGTGATCACGCAAGTGAGTGACAGTGCGGGGACCCTGCAGTTGGTGACGCTGACCACGAAGCGTCGCTTCGACCAAGCCGAGGCGTCCGGGCGGTCGCTGCGCAAGATCTTGAGCCGCCTAACGCTCCATCTCGCCATCGGGCCGGCCTTCTGATGCGACGCGGCGCGAGAATCGCACTCGGAACAACGCTGGTGCTGGCGCTGCTGGCCGGCGCTGTGCTGCTCATCGTGACGCGCAGTGACGTCGGTCGCACGCGCGTGCGTCAATTCGCGATCAATTCGCTGCGCAACAGCATCAACGGCACCGTCGCGGTTGGGCGCTTGGAAGGAAACCTGCTGGGGAATTTCTCGCTCGCCGATGTGCGTATCACCGACTCGGCGGGCCGCCCCTTCCTCTCCGCCGAGCGTGTGTCGGCGCGAGTGAATGCGACCGCGTTGTTCTGGCGACGCGTCGCGGTGTCGGAGCTGGTTCTGGTCAAGGCTGTCATACACCTAACCAAAACGCCGGACGAAGACTGGAACTACGCGCGCGTGTTTCGTGGCGACGGTGGCGCTAAGGACACCACGCTCGGATGGGGAGACTGGATCGTGCTGCGCAACGTGACCCTGATCGACGGAACACTCATCGTGCAGCGGCCATGGTCGCCGGACGCCGACGTGAAAGGTGCCGAGCGCGACGCGGTGATCGCACGCGCGCTCCGTGGCGAGACGCGCACGCGCATCGATCGTGCGCCGTACGGACCGCGCGAGACGATCGATTTCCGGGCGATCAACGGCCGTCTCTCGCGTGTTATTGTTGCCGATCCCGAGAGCCGCGACATCGTACTGCAGATCGACTCGCTTGCGCTGATCGCCGCGCCGTTCCATCCACCGGTCTTTAACGTTAGGCATTTCGCCGGCGAGGTGCGTGTCGGAAACGATACAGTGATCGCGCCGAAGTTCGTGCTGAACCTGCCAATCACCCGCACCAGCGGCTCGTTCACATATTTGCTTTCCAACGGCGACATGGACGGCTCGCTGCGCCTCGATACCCTTGCATTGGCCGAGCTGCGCGCGCTCTACCTTCCGCTACCCGACAGCGGCGGCGGGAAGTTGAACCTCACACTCGCTGTGCGCGACACCGGCGCGAGTGAGTATGTCGTAAAGGACGCGGCGCTGCAGACTGGTCGAGCGCGGGTCGGCGGGGACTTGGGCCTTCTTGTCGGCGACTCGGCGATCAGCTTCCGCGATAGCGACCTCACGTTCAGCGATTTCTCGACGGCGCTGATCGAGCGCCTGGCGCCAGGCGTTGACACAAAGGTTGCAGGGGACCTAACGGGACGGGCCGCCATCGCCGGGGAGCCGGACGCGCTCACGCTCGACGCCAATGTCACGTTCGATCCTGTACGTCATCCCGCGTTCCGGGTGGTCGCGCGTGGCGGGGTGGGTTTTGGCGATGATCTCACAGCACGGCGTCTCCGTGTGCGAGGTGAACGCGTCCCTGTTTCGCTGCTGCGCGAGTTCGCTGCTGATCCAAAGATCGCAGGCTTCGTCAACGCGGACGCGACATTCAGCGGCTCGACGAGCTCACAACTGGGTGGGTCGTATCAGCTCGTGCATAACGACGCCGGCGTTGTGTCGCGTGTTGACGGTGAAGGGTCGATCGCACCAAAGGCTGGGATGCGAATGGACATGCGCATGCGCTTCAGGCCGATCTCGTTGGAACTGGCGGAGCGATTCGCAACCAAGACCGACTTTCGCGGTGACGTGACCGGGACCGGGCGCGTCCGCGGCACGCCGCGCGATCTCGCGGTCAGGCTCGATCTCAGGCTGCCCGACACCGCGGCAGTTCAGGTTGACGGGACATACAAGACGCCTAACGACGGCATTCCGGTTTATACGGCGACGGTCACGCTCGGCGGCGTCGATGTTCAACGCATAGTGCCCGCTGTGCCAACCACGTTGCTGCGCGGCGTCACGACGCTCAACGGTCGGGGAACTCGGCTCGCCACAATGGACGCGCGATTGGACGCGAACCTGCAGCTATTCATGATTGACAGTGCTGAGTTTCGCGACGTCATCGTCAAGGCCAGCGCACGCGAAGGACAAGCGACCCTCGACACCCTCTCCGCCGCAGCAACGTTTGGCTCGGTCAACGCGGCGGGAACGTTCGGTCTGGTCGAAGGGCGCCAAGGGACGCTGCGCTACCACGCTGCTGTGAGCGACCTCGCTGGCCTAACGCGGTGGATCGCGACTGGCGATACCGGCCTTGTGCAAGCACGCCCGCTGATCGGCGCGCGGATCGCCCGCATGCAGCAGCAGCGCGATTCGGTCCGCCGCGAAGTTCAGGCACGAGAAAATCCGGCCGCGCAGCTCGCCGCCGAACTGCAACAGCGACCAGACCGCGCAGCGGCCGCAACTCCACGCGCTGTCACGCTGCCAGCGATTCCGCGTGATTCGATAGGCGGTTCGCTAGATGCCACTGGTGACGCTCAGGGGAATGTGAAGCGCTTCAACCTCAGCGGCGTCGTGCAAACCCCGGGCTTGGTCTGGAGCGGGAACCTTGTCGGCGCCGGCCGTGTGACCGCGCGATGGACCGATGTTGGAACGCCTAACAACTCGCTCTCGGCCGACGGTGGCGTCGATTCGATCCGAGCCCTGGGCTTCGCGTTCGACAGTACGCGCTTCCGCGGCAGCTACGAGCGCGGCGAGGGAGATGTTCAGATCGCGATATTCCCCGGCGATACAGCGGAATACCGACTGGACGCGATGTACGCGCTGCGCGCCGACGCGCGCGAGATCACATTCCGCGAAATCAAGTTGCGTTTCGACTCCACGGCGTGGGCGTCGACGCGGCCCAGCGCGATCACGTGGCGCGGGCGCGGCATCACGATCGACTCACTGGAGTTGCGCAACGCCGATGGCCGCGGCGGCGCGCGCATCTTCGTGAACGGTGAGCTCCCCGACGTCGATCCGGGACGCATCGAGGTTGCCGTCGACAGTCTGCACCTCGCGCCGTGGCTCACACTGGCGCAGAGCGACATGGCCGTTGACGGCGTGGCCACGGTTCGTGGCGTCATGCAGGGGACGCGCGCGTCGCCGCAGATCAACGCGACCGTGACGCTCACGCAAGCACGTTATTCAGGCACTGTCTTTCCGGAGATCGAGACGCGGCTCGACTACGACGCGCGCGTGCTCACTCTGGACGGTCGCATCCGTCGCGCGAACAATGGCGAGCTCGCCCGAGTCACGGGAACGGTGCCGATCGATCTGTCACTGGGCGACACTGTACGCGCACGGCTGCTCGAAACGCCGCTTGCCCTAACGATCGAGGGAGACAGCATCCCGCTGTCACCGATCGCAGAGTTCACAGAAGAAGTCACGTCGATAGCTGGGCGCGCTTACGGGCGCGTCACTGTCGCCGGGACGTGGAAGAAGCCGCAATTGCAAGGCTCTCTCGGAGTAGACGCCCAGCATATCGGTATTGCCGCGACAGGCATAACGATTGAGAACGTTGTCGGGCGCGTGCGCATGACGGGGGACACACTTGCCATAGATTCGTTAGGTGGCTTCTCGCAAGGGACCATTCGAGGGTCTGGAACGATCCTCCTGGCAGAGCTGGATCACCCCGTTTTGAACCTGAGGCTCGAAGCGTCCCGCGCCAGAATCCTGCGCGATGACCGTGGCTCTCTCGTCGCGGACGCCAACGTGCGCGTGAGCGGGCCGATCGACACGATGACTGTGTCGGGGAACGTGCTCGTGCGGCATGGCGTCATCTACATCCCCGATCCCGCGAGCATGGATCTCATAAACACAGAAGATCCAGCGATATTCGCCATTGTCGACACGGCGACCGCCCGCACGCTCAATGTGGCCGTCCCTTCGGCGTTCATGCGGAACCTTCGGCTCAACGTAGATCTCGGAGTGCGGCGCGGCGTCTTCGCGCGCTCGTCCGCTGCCAATGTCGAAGTGTACGGCAACCTCCGGCTGCGCATCGATCCGACGACGAACGGCAAGTTTGCGGTGAACGGCGCGCTGTTCACCGATCAGGGCGACTACACGTTCATGGGGAAGCGCTTCACGGTTACGCGGGGCTCTGTGCGTTTCACTGGCGAACCGGATCCGAACCCCGTGTTACAGGTACTCGCCGCGCACGAGGTGCGTCAGGCAGGACGCGAGCCGCTCGAGATCCGTGTTGTGCTCGGCGGGACACTGAAAAAGCCTAACGTGTCGCTGGAAAGCGACGCGCAGCCGACGCTGTCACAGTCGGACCTGATCGCATTTCTCGCGTTTGGCCAATCGTCCTCGGCGCTGCTGCAGTTCGCCGGGACAGGACTGGAAGGGGGCGGGCAAGGGGGCTCGTCGCTCGGCGGCAACGTCGCCGCGCTTGCCCGGCGTCAACTGGCGAGCATCGCGGTGGGGGCCCTCGTCGAGGAGGCCAAGTCCGACCTCGCCGGTGCAACGCGGGCCGACGTGCTGAACATCACGCCTGCCGAGCTGCCGGCAGACATGTCGTTAGGCAACCTCCAAACGCTCCTGCGCGGCACCGAGATCGAGATCGGCAAGTACGCCGATCGGCATACCTTTGTGCTCGGACGCGTGAGACCGTGGCTCGCGATTCCCGGCGCGCTCGTGGAGCGCCGCATCGGGCAGCGCTTCACATTGCGCGGAACGTTCGAAACGCGTGTTCAGCCGCGCCCGCCGTCACTCAGCACGGGGCTGGAACCAAAGCCCGTCCAAGTGCTCGGCGCGCTCTTATTAATGAAGCTCGCGTGGTAACGTCGCGG
>JBQTIF010000261.1:0-2353 GCA_052388395.1 Gemmatimonadaceae bacterium
CTGTTAGGCGAGTTGCTACGTCAGGTCCTAACGAGCGACGAGAGACAGGCAGTGCCGCTCGAGGAGGAGCTGCGCTTCCTCGACGACTATCTCGCGATCGCGCAGATCCGTTTCAGCGATCGTTTACGGATCGTGCGTTCGGTCGCTCCCGATGTCAGCGGTGCGCTCGTGCCGCAGTTCATTCTGCAGCCGCTCGTCGAGAACGCGCTGCGGCATGGAATCGGGGAAAGCGTTGTGGGAGGGACGATCGAGATCGGCGCGCAGCGCGAAGGCGATGATATCGCGCTCTGGGTCGCGGACGACGGTCCCGGCGCGGCGCCGCCGCCTAACGCCGGCGGGGTGGGCCTGCGCAACACAAAAGAGCGCATAGAGACACTGTATGGTGCGCGTGCCACGCTCACGTTAGCGCCGCGGCCGGGCGGAGGGACCGAGGCGCGCATCCGCATCCCGTACCGGGTTGCGACAGCGGCACCGCCTAACGCTTCATGAGCCGCGTCACGACGCTCATCGTGGACGACGAACCGCTGGCGCGGCGCGGGATCCGGCAGCTGCTCGACGCGTATCCGCAGTTCGAGGTCGTCGGCGAGTGTCGCAACGGACGCGACGCCGTGCGCGCCGTGCGCGCGCTGGAGCCGGCGCTCGTCTTTCTGGATATCCAGATGCCGGGGATGAACGGTTTCGACGTCGTGCGCGAGATCGGTCCTTCGCGTATGCCGACGGTGGTTTTCGTGACTGCGTTCGATGCCTTCGCTGCACGCGCATTCGAGACGCACGCACTGGACTATTTGGTGAAACCCGTGACACAGGAGCGGTTTCGCTCGGCGATTGCGCGAATTTTGGAGCGCCGTCGAGATCGCGAGGCTGTGGCTATGGCTGAGCGGCTTCGGCGTATGCTCGCTGAGCAGCAAGGGACGCGCGCAACGATCGCTGTTCCCACGGCCAGCGGCGTGGTGATCGTAGACGTCGCGGATATCGAATGGATCGAGGCTGACGACTACTACGCCGTCATCCACACACGGGGGAAGCGGCTGCTGATCCGCGAGTCGCTCGCGTCGTTTGAGGAACGACTGGACGCCACACACTTCCTGCGCGTACACCGGTCGGCGCTCGTCTCGTTAGGCAGCGTCCAAGAGCTGCGCTCGACGCTTGGGGCTGGGACCGTGGTGATTCTGCGTGACGGGACGCGAGTTCCGGTGAGCCGCCGCCGCAAGGACGCGGTGGCAACAGCGTTGCGAAATCAGAGAACTGGATTCTAGACCGTGAGAAATCAGAGAACTGGATTCTAGACCGTGACGTGTTGCGACGGTCAAAGCATATCTTCCCGGCTCTTCATCGATAGCTGTGCTCGAATCGCTTCAACGAGCGTCCGGTATTCGGCTTCAGTCAACGATGTCTCCCGCATCTCCTCGCGGGTGGTGGTGTAAATCGGTCCGCCCCACCGCGGATCGAGCTTGGAGCGCGGCACCAAGTGCCAATGGAGATGGGGCATGACGTTGCCAAGGCTAGCGTAGTTCATCAAGTCCGGTCTGCATGTCACCGCAATCGCTCGTGCCGCGGTGTTGAGATCCGACATGAACGCTGTGAATTCGTCTGAGGAAAGCGATTCCAACCCGACAGCGTGCCTCAGGTCGAACACGAGTTGGCAGTGGCCACGGTATGTCTGGTTGCGATCCAGATATAGCGTCGACACGCGAAGGGTGCTGATCTTCATCCAGAAAGGCGTGTCATCCGCGCGCGGTGGACACAGCGGGCAGCCGGCACCTTTTACCAGAGCGTCCCACTGTTGCTCAGTGGGACTCATCGTTGGCCGCGCTGCGCGATCGTTAGGATAAAATGCGCCCACAATACTACCGTGATAGCACGGCAATGCGACTGCGCCAGAGGCCGTCGAGATCGCCGAATGTGACACGTAGGAGCCTTGCGGCCGTGTCGAGCACGGACCGCGCTTCAGTGCCCGCGTTAACGAGAGCGCGAATAGCCGGCAGACCACCTGCGCGGTAAACCATCTCACATAGCACTGCGAGGCCGTCGTAACCGACATCCAACGAGCCCTCTCGCTGCGGCGGCTTCGTCATAATGCGTTCAAGCGTGAGATCGGGATGGGCGTCGAGATACGCATTCAACGCTGGCATCAGGGCTTTGAACTCCAAACCGGCAGAGCCGCCTGTCCAGGTCATAAGTCCTTCTTGAAGGAGACCGTGAGCCGGGCGTTCAGCGAGAAAGGGCGCGAGGACGATGTGCGCAAGTTCGTGGCGGTAGTCCTCGCCGCGACTCGACGAGCCGACGAACACCAACCTGTTGGGAACGTTGGCTCTGCCGCCAAGGCTATCCGTACCGAGTGGAAAGAACTCCA
>JBQTIF010000262.1:0-11167 GCA_052388395.1 Gemmatimonadaceae bacterium
TTGGCGAGCGCGTAACTCTGCCTCCGGGGATGCCCACGCCTCCGAGCGCGGTACCTAGAAGCTGGGCCTAACGAGGTGGCTGATGCCAACGACCGTACCCGCGGGTGTCGCCGACACCCTCCCGCCCTCCGTGCCGTATTCGACGCTGGCGCGTTAGGCTCCCGCGACAGAACGGTGCAGGGAAGCGGTGGCATCCCCCTAGGCAGAGTTACGCGCGCGCGACGACGGGAGTGCGTGGAATGCAGCGGTATCCGAGCGCGCGCGTGTCCTCTGCCGACGGGGATGCCCCGCCGACCAAAAACCGACGTACCGTGGCATGCGCCGCCCACCAAAAACTGACGCACAGTGGGATGCCCCGCCGACGAAGAACGGTCGAACTACGACGCGCCCGGTCCGTTGTACGGCTCCATGTGAACCAACACGGCAGCGACTGCCGGGACAGCAGACTGCATGGCGCCTTTCACGCGTCCCCCCAAGCGATGCGCATCCTCGAGTGACATCGCTGGATCCGCCTGCACATGGATCGTCACTCGATAGGCGAGTCCCATCTTGCGCACGAACAGCTTTTCCACCGCCAGCACACCGGGAACGGCCTCGGCGGCTCGGCGAACCGGTTCGACGATCTCTGCCCCCGGCATGCGATCCATCAGATCGTGCAAGGCGGGGCGGAGCAATGTCGCGCCATTGTAGGCGATCACCGCTGCTGCCGCGAGGGCCGCCCATTCGTCGGCAGTGGCCCACACAATGTTTCCCGTTAGGCGACTTCCGAGGAGCGCCAAGGAGATCCCGACAAAAGCCGCAGCGGAGGTAACCGCGTCGCTCAAGTGGTGCCAGGCGTCGACGCGCACGGCCGTACTGCCGATTTCGTTGCCAACCGCGCTCACACGCCGTGCGAACAGCCACTTGATCAGTACGACTGCGACGAGAACAAACAGCGTCCACGAGGCAGGGAGCTCGTGCGGCGCGCCGATCGCGCGGACGGCCGTGAGCGCAATGCCGATGGCGGCACCAACCAGCATGAGCGCGACAACCGCGGCCGCCAACGGCTCGGCCTTGCCGTGACCAAAGGGGTGCTCCTCGTCAGGCGGACGGCTCGCATAGCTCAGTCCTCCCCAAACAATAATCGAGCCTAACGAATCAGCAGCCGACTCGACAGCGTCCGCTACGAGAGCATAGCTGTTGCCGATCAGGCCCGCGACGAACTTCGCTGCCGCGAGCGCCACGTTCAGCAGCACGCCGAACTGCGCGGCGCGAACACCGCGCAGCGCCTTGTTCGTTACATCCGCTATGGTCGGCTCACGACGTTACCTCCACGAGCACCGTGAGGCCGGCGGCTCCTTGCTCCTTGACATTGTTGTTGAGCGTGTGATGCGGAATGTGGCAATGGAAGATCCACTTGCCCGGCTCACGCGCCGGCCAAATGACGTCCCAGCGCTGTCCTGGGCCAACATTGATCACGTCGGCGTCAAATCGCGCAGCAGGTGACAATGGAATGCCATCGTGTGCAAGCACGGTGAAGGGACCGCCGTGCATGTGCATAGGATGGATGAAGTTGTTGTCCGTCCCGATGATGCGGAACTTGATCGTCTCACCGACGCGCATGCGCAACGTGTCCGTCGCTGGACACGATTTCCCGTTGATCGTAAAGTAGTTAGGCCATCCCCCTTCCATCAGCATCGCGGGATAGGTCAGTCCATCCCGGTGGAGCCACTCCTGCAGCTGTACGACGTACTCGTGGTTGGCAGGCGGTTCCGCAGCCGCATCGCGCGGCCTGATGATCAGCACTCCGTAAAGCCCGAGTGCCTGCTGTCTACCCTCCAGAGTATGCGAGTGGTAGAAGTACGTGCCATACTGCTGCGCGACAAACTCGACGTTAGCGCCCGCCCGGCGGCACAGGTGCCTGTGTAATATACCCCGGACCGTCCATGGCGTTAGGCACAATGAGCCCATGCCAGTGCATCGCCGCCGAGTCAGGAAGGTGATTCGTGAAATTGATGCGAATCCGATCTCCCTCCATGAACTCCAATCTCGGCCCTGGCACCTGACGATCGATCGCGTTGGCAGCGACGCGCGTGCCTGGCAAGATGTTCCAATGGATCACGACGGCTGGTGCTTCAGGGTTGTGCCGGATCTGGTCGTACGCGACATACAGCGCCGAGAGAATGGCGAGCGCGAGCCATGCGGACGCGGCGAAGTCGATCGGCTGGACGATCATTGGTGCCCCCGGTGGTCATTCATCCGCATCCCTGGCATCGACGACATCGGTCCAGAGTGCCGTGGGCGGAGCCGCACGAATACGAGAAAGCCGAGTGGCGTACGAGACTCGTAGACGGGCTCCAGCTCTCCTGGCACGACGTTCAACGTACCACGAACCCCCAATCCAAGCGTCGCGCTGCGTGTGCGCGCGATCTCGCGGATGTATCCGAGTGATATGTGACCGACGTTGAACCGGCGGTCCTCATCGAACGTCGCCGGGAGGACGAGATCAGCTGCAGTTTTCTGCACAATTTCTGCGCGGCCGAAGACAGTGTTGCGGGCATCGAGCACGGCTTCGGATTCGAGCAGAAAGGCATGCGTTAGGCGGTGTGCTCCCTCATGACGGTTCCCGCCCCAGACCGCGGCAGTCGCCCACTGGCCGTCGTTACCAAGCCGGCGCCCATGAAGGATTGATGCCGTTGTGCGGTGCGTCGACTCGTCGGGATGCAGCACTTCCGGACTCTTGAGGTAGCCATGACCCAGGGCCATGCTCCATTGCGAGTCCGGGTTGATCGTGAAACGGCCAGAATACGAGTCGAGACGCATCCGATCGAAGTCCCAGCGCTTCTCGTTAGGCTCACGTCCGTTGAACGCGGAGCCCTCCAGCTTCCATCGAGTCCCAAACAGCCCCGCGGTGAGGACGCCGAAGCTGATGTGCGTAGCGTCGTGCCAATGGTGACTCAATGGTGCAACCAGATCATCCATTGCCGACGGCCGATGCATGAAGGCAACGGGGCCTAACGCGGGCTCGCCGGCTGGCGCAGCGTACAGCACCAGTCCGAGACTCGATGTGAGCGCGCGCTCATATTGCGCAGCCAGCTCCATCCAAAAATCGTGCGGGTGCTGCCGGTCGCGCAGTGGCTGGCCGCGGTGCGTCTCCCCAGTCTGCAGGAGCAGCGGGTACCCACTATTGCCAACCGTGGCTGGGTCGAGACTCAGCATGACTCGCGTGAGGAAGCGCCCGCCGCCGAGGTCGCGACTGGGCATGAGCATCGCCCAGTTGAGCGAACCGAACTGATCGTCACCGCGCGGTCCTAGTTGTTTGTCGTATTGGGCAAAGAGGAAGCCGTGCAGCATGAGCTCCCAACCGCCAGCCATCCCGCGGCGCGACGGGATCGAGACGGCGTCCGGGATCCAGGTGGTACCCGAACCGAGGCGATCCATAGGAACACCTAACGGTGAGGTCATCGGCGTGGACATGCCCGGCATGCCAGCATGGTTCTGGGCGTTGAGTTGCGAGGCGCCGAACACGAGAGCCGCCGCGCTCAGGAGCGCGGGTAGTTGCCTGCGAATACGCATGATGTCCGAAGTAGAGGCTTACGCCGCGCATAACGCACCGCCCGAGCAGATACACGGCCGGTGACGCGGCGCTCAGTTGATCGGAGGCTCTACGACTTCGGAGGGGGAGGGTCGGGGGCGTCCCTGCGTGAGGACGGATAGTCCACGCCTAACGTGAGTAGCGCCGCTGATGCCGGATCGATCACCGTATCATCTGCCTCTGCCGAGCCGATCGTCACTGAACACGACGCGAGTGCCAGGCAACAATCGGCGCGCGTGGGCAGATCACACGCGTCGCGCGTGTCGGCATGCGAGTCCGCGTTAGCGGAAGCAACAAAGGCCTGCTCATGATGCTCGCCCGTGTGATGCGCGCTCGACGCAGGCGTCGCTTCGTGTGCCGCACAGGTACGATCTACCGCGACGAAATTCAGACGCAGCAGCAACGTTGCCGATAAGACAGCGGTGATGTGTCGAGCGATCACAACACGAAGTGTAATCAATGCAGACACGCAATGCACACTGAACGTGTATAGGATCGCCAAGGTCAGTCCCTTGTACAGTCGCCTCCCATGGCGTTCCCGCTTGTAGCGTCGCCGGCTGCGGCGCAGCGGTAATCGACGAGACGAGTCCCCGGTGCGTGACTCTCATGTTGAACTTGTCACTGAGACCCACGTTCAGTGTGACCGTGGAGCCGGTCGTCTGCGTCCCTGGGATAGTCACGTCCATCGCAATAAAACCAGTTCCGTTGCCGTTCTGGGTGCGGCCATTGCTCAGAGCGCTGATCGACCCACCCCCGGTGATTGAAACCATATTGAAGGGACGAGGTCGATGAAGTCCTTCACGATGCGCACGCGCGACGTGATGCCGCGGCGAATCTTTGGCGTGCTGCCGTTGGCGTACGAGATTTCAGAGGAACCAAAGTCCCGAACGAATATGTCTTGCGCACCGGCGGCGGCGAGCGGAGTGCCTAACGCGAAAGCGATGAGTACTGTACTGAGGTAACGCATGGATGACCTCACGATGAATGAGGGAATCAGCTCTGGTGCTATTTCAACGCATGCTCTTGGCCGAACTTCTCACGACAGCTTCACCCGCCAATCGATTGGCACGTCGTGTCGCGTGCGATGTTGCTTACCACGAACGTGCTAGGACCTTCGTTCCCAATCACCTTCGGCGCGCGCACCTGGAAATGCGCGACGATGCGCATCAAACCACTGCCACTGCACGCACCAGTTGCACCGCCGGTGAAGTTGGGAACAGTCGTGGGGTAGTTGACCCACCCGGCGTCGCGGAAATCAGCATATTTGCTCGCGCGAAAGTGCGACGGCTTCTTGCCGAGCAGCGCATGGTTCATGCTGATCGGACCAGTGTTCGCGAACTGGGAGCCATTGGCTAGCGCGAACGTTGACACGATGACAGTGTCGGCAAATGGACTGGGAAGCTATGGCTTTGGTTTTGGAATCGGTGATTGCGCCGCGAGTGTCGGCGCGATCGTGGCCAGCGCGAAGGCGGCGAGGATGAGACTGGATCGCATTGAGGCCCCCTGGAAAGGCGTTAGGTGCGCCGGCGATCAGTGGGCGCATTCGACATAACGCAGCGTTCCTCCACTTTTCTCACTCACCCGTGATGCGACGGCACTACGCCATCATTGAGGCGCCGTCGATACTGGGTCTCAAGCCGACCGGAGTTGAGGGGCTCGCGAGCCGACTCCTGCACATTGGGCTCGCTGAACGTCTACGGGCTCGACACGCCGCAGTCGTCGAACCGCTCGCGTATCGCAGCGAGCGCGATCCCGAAACGTTGACGCTCAATGCGCGCGCGATCGCTGCATGGACGCCGCGTCTCGCGAATGCAGTGGAAGAGGTGATCGATCGCGGTGAGTTTCCCGTGATACTCGGCGGCGACTGTTCAATTCTCCTGGGATCTGCACTCGCGCTCAGGCGCCGCGGGCGATTCGGTCTGTTGTTCATCGATGGGCACGCCGATTTCTATCAGCCGGAGGTCAATCCCAATGGAGAGGCGGCGTCGATGGAATTGGCGTTCGCAACGGGCCACGGTCCTACGCGGTTGACGAATATCGAAGGGCGCGCGCCGCTCATCCGCTCTGCGGACGTCGTGGCGTTCGGTTTTCGTGACGCAGAAGAACAGAAAAAGTACGGGAGTCAGCCACTGCCGGCAGATATGACCGCTTTGGATCTATCCAGCGTTAGGCGCCTGGGACTTAGCAAAAGCGTCGCGACAGCAATCGAACACCTCACCCGTCCCGAGCTCGACGGGTTCTTCATCCACCTCGATGCGGATTGCTTGAGCGACAGCATAATGCCAGCGGTGGACTACAGGTTGCCGGATGGGCTCAGCTGGCAAGAGCTGATTGGTCTACTCGAGGCGGCGCTCGCCAGCGGTCGCGCCGTAGGCTTGGAGGTCACGATCTACAATCCTGCACTGGATCACGACGGCGAGGCGGGACGAGGCCTAACGAGCGCGCTCACCGTCGCATTGGGCACATCGGTGCCGTCGAAACTGTAGCCTGGATCAGCGGGCTGTGTATTTCGCCAGGAAATCGCGCACCGCGTCGCTTCCCCCTTCTACCTTGGTCGGCAACGTAGCACCGGCTTTGAGAAGCGCGTCGAGCACGCCAACGAAGTCACCACTCTCGCAGCGCCACCCGTTCACCGAGCCATACAAAGTCCACGTGACCGGAGTCCCACCGAAAGTCGGTTCGCTCACGTTGACTGCGGCGCCGTAACGCAGCAACTCGCGCGCGATAACCGCGTTTCCGAGAAAGCCGGCCCAATGCAGCGGCGTCGCTTGTTCCTGACCGCGGCCGTCTGTTGGCCATCCAGCGTCTAACATGGTGCGCACAGCCGTCAGGTTATCTTCCTGAACGGCGTCCACGAGCTTCGCAGCCATCGCGTTAGGCATATTCCGCGTCAGATCGGGATTCTTCTCCAGAATTTCGCGCACGAGCTTCTCGTCGCCGCTGCGGCTTGCTTCGACGAACCGCACGTCGTCCGGGCTGCGTTCCATCAGCAACTGCCAGATGTTCTCGTGGCCGAAGTCGTTGGCGATCTGGTGCGCCGTGTGGCCGTGTAAGGACCACTGATAGATGTGGCCGGCTGCGAGCAGACCGCGGACGGGATAAAACGCTTTTGTAGCCGTGGTCCGGACTGCGCCCGGATCGGCGTCGAGGTACCTGCGCACGAGATCGATGTCGCCCAGCGCGATCGCCATCAGGATATCGATTTTGGCGCCGCGCCTAACAAGGTAACGTGCCAGCTCAGTACGGTCGCTGATCATCCATTGCGCCGGAGTTCCCTCATGGTCTACGTCAATCGCGTCGATGTCAGCGCCGTGGGCGAGCAAGAAATCCGCGATCTCGAAGCTCTTGGCAAAGTGCAGGGGAGTCTGACCGTCACCACCGCGCGCATGCACGACGTTAGGGTCTGTGGCGACAATGTCGCGCAGCTCGGCGAGCTTGTTGAGATGTGCGGCTGAGTGAGCGTCCAGCCTTGCACCGCGACTGATGAGGAATTCCGCGAATTCGGGATTGGCACCGTCGAGCACACCGAAGCCTCCCGGCGCCCACTCGCTGCGCAGATTGATGTCAGCGCCATACTCGAGGAAGAGATCGACCATCTCGCGGCTCTCGTTAGTGGCGACGGCGCCGATCGGGCGACCGCCAAAGGGAAGCTCCGGCGCTGGATCGTTGATCGTTTCGCGCAGGACGGGATAGCGCTCGAATAGCGCGCGAGCCTTGGCGACGTCGTTCGTACTGACCGCGGCGATCATTGCCTTACGCGGATCCTGCTTAGCAGCCAGAGACTCGACGTAGTCTTTGAGCTCGCTCCACGTCGAGTAGCCGTGGTCACGGGCGATGACGTGTTGCGCGTCGGCGAGCTTGGCTTCCTCCGGCGCGGTGGTGATGCCTAACGCGCGGAAGCGCTCGCTGGCGCTCGGGTCGCGTTGCTGGTAGTCGTGAAGCAGCGCTTTGGCTTGCTTCTTTAAATGCTCGAGGTTGGGTCGAGCGGGCAGGACCGACATACGACCTCCTTCTGTGCGCCCGGTGTCCGCTTGACTGGGCAGAAGGGAGGTGTGAGCTCGGGAGTTCGGTCGAGCGCAGGTGGGATAATCCCTTTCCGCGGACGGGGTGCAACCTGCGTTGCACGGAGAATGTTACCGGTCTTGGACGCCGTGTAGCAAGTGGGCTAGAAGTCAGCGACAATCGCCGAGCAATGGCAGACGAATTCGTGAGGCACTCGCGGTACAGTGAGGCTGACGACAGTTACGGCGAGCCCGTGTGGCAGGCATTTTTCCTTCACCGGGCAAGTAGCTCAGGAACTGCGCCCACCTTGCGCCAGGTGACGAATGGCAGAGTCGACCCGTTGGAGGCGCTGCGGCAGGAGTGACGTGTGTCCGGCGCGCGAGCCAGGTCGTCTATTAAGGAAGCCATGACGCCCGGATTTCCATGCACGTCGTTCACGGTTCGTGGGACGCTCTGATCTTGAAGGAGCGCGTGTTTGTGCTGCGCGCGGTCGGCGTGGTGATGACACTCGCCGGTAGCGCGATGGTGGCGGGCGCCACGCGTGGATCGGCGATGATCATTGTGCTGCTGATCGGAACGATCATAGCCGCGTTAGGCGCGAGGAGTATCCGCTGCGCGACGTCGTCAACGCGTATGTCGATGCGTCCAAGTCCGAGGAAGGCGGCCACAGGTGGCGCGTTGTTGTTGAGCTGACGGCCGGCCGCACGATTCCGTCGCGTCGTATTACACGAGCGGCTATGAGAGCAAACGGCGCGACGCGGAACGAATGCGTCAGTTGCTCGAGCGCGCAGGGAACCGTGCCGCTCCCGAGTCGCGTGCAGCGTTTGAGGACCTAACGCCAGAGGCTGGCCTAACGAGTCAGCGGCAAATGCGCAGCGCGCTGGCGTTCCTGGCGCTGTTTGGCTTGATATTCGGCGGTATCGGCGCGGTAAACATGGTGCGCGAGCAGCGCCGGCTCACGACGTGGCTGCCGGTCGAAGCGACGGTCCTGAGTAAGCGCGTGGACGAGCACTCCGACAGCGATGGCAGCACCTCGGCAGAGGCATTTCTGCGCCGCTCGCGTAGTTTAGTCGCGATGATTTTCGCTGGCATCGGAGCGCTGATAATTGTGGCCGTCTTCGTCGCGGCCAGGCGCACCAGCAGGCACCGTAGTGTGTAGCTGAGTTATCCGGGCGCAGTGGTCACGCGACTCCCAATGAGATTTTCCATGATTTTGTTCGTCTCACTCGTTGTCCCCTCGTTGTTGCTGGCCCAAGCGGGAGCGTCCGTGTCCGGCCGAGCGGTCGATGCCGCCGCTAGCAGGCCTATCGGATTCGCGACCGTCGTCGTCCAAAGTACGGAGTCCGGTGATACACTGTCGGGCACCCTCGCGGGGCAGGACGGTCGCTTCCGCATCCGAGGATTACGCCCTGGCCGCTATACGATTCACGTTAGGTTTCTCGGCTTCAGTCCGGCCGAGTCCAACGTGCTCGTTTCGGAACTGAACCCGTCGTACGACCTCGGCGATATCCGGCTCGTGCGCGCCGCAACGCTCGAGCAGGTCAGGGTGACCACCGGTGCGATTCAGGCGGCGGGTCTCGACACCAAGGTGTACAGGATGGGCGAAGGTGCGAGCGTGTCGACCGGTTCCATGCTCGACGCGCTCAAGAACCTGCCCGGCGTGACTGTCGATCAGGAGGGCAAAGTTCTGCTCCGCGGAAGCGACCGCGTAGCGGTCCTGATCGACGGCCGGCAATCGAGCCTAACGGGTTTCGGAAGTCAGCGTGGCCTCGACAACGTGTCGGCCGCGAACATCCAGGCGATTGAGGTCATCCACAATCCTTCGGCCAGCTTCGACGCGGCGGGGATGGCCGGCATCATCAACATCATCTATAAGCAGGACCAGCAGCTGGGGCTCTCGGGTGAGGTCGGACTCTCGTTAGGCATGGGCGCGTTCACGAAACAGCGCCCGGATCTTCCGAGCGAGATCGGAAGCTACGCGACGAACGAGAAGGTCATCCCCAGCCTCAGCCTGAACCACAACACCAAGCGCGTGCGCTCCTTCGTGCAGGGGGAGTATTTGCTGCAGCAGCGCCTGCCTAACAACGAGTTCACGACCCGGTTCTACGACGACGGCCGAGTCATCCAGTCGCAGGTGCCGGAGAACCGCCGCCAGTGGCACTATATCGTTAGGGCGGGCACCGACTTCGTGCGCAGTGTGTCCAACACGTTTTCTCTCTCCGGGATCTACGACCTGGAGACGCACATCGACCGCGCGAGCGTGCCGTTCATCCTCGCCGCGACCGGGGAGCGACAACGACGATGGTTCTGGCGTGAGAAGGAGAGCACCGGCTTTGCGAACGCGAGTGCCAACTGGAAACGCGCGTTTGCTACGGCGGGCCACGAGCTCGAAATGAACCTGCAGTACACGCGCGGCTGGGAAGACGAAGCGTATTCTCTCAATGAAGAATCAAGCGTGCGCGTCGGCACCGATCGCACCCACGTCTATGCCGTGGAACACACGGTGCCGCTGAGCATCGACTACACGCGGCCGCTGGCGAGCGGACGAGTCGAAGTGGGTGGCAAGCTTCAGCGCCGCTGGCTGCCGGTTACATATGACGTCGTGCGCGGCCAGCAAAGCGTCATTTATCCCGGACTCGGCGACCGCACCGACTGGGAGGAAGATCTCGTCGCGTTCTACGGCAACCTTGTACGCGTGAAGGATCGCTACACACTGGAGGCCGGGCTGCGCATCGAAAATACGCAAGTCGAATATCGTGTACCTAACGAGAACATCTACTACCCGACCGGCGACTCGTACGGCTCGTTCGAAGTGTTTCCTAACGTGAAGCTCACACTCGGGCTCGACGATCGACATCAGCTGATCGCTGCGTACAACCGGCGCATCGACCGTCCTGGCGAGCCTGAGCTGCGCATCTTTCCCAAGTATGACGATCCCGAGTTGCTCAAGGTCGGCAATCCATATCTGCGGCCACAGCTCACGCATGTTTTCGAGCTTGGTGTCGACCGATCATGGAGCGGCGGTTCGATCCGGGCGTCGGGCTACCATCGAGACATCACCGACGCGTTCCAGCGGATCTTTGCTGCTGACGAGTCCAATCCGAATTACGACATCGTCAACCGGATTTACGAGAACGTCGGTCAGTCCAAGCAGACCGGCGTCGAGCTTGTCGCCGACCATCACGTGACGCAACCGTGGCAACTTTCCGCCAGCGTCAATTGGTTCGTCAACAACATCGACGCTCTTGAGATGACGCTGCTGTTCCCCACGGCGCGGTCGTTGTCGATACCGGCATCGAGAGATGACAGCTGGGACTTCACGATCAACAACCGCGTGCAGTTGCCTCGAGCTGCCGAGCTTCAGCTCAGCCACGTTTACTATTCAGCGCGGAACATCCCCCAAGGCAGGGAACGCGCCCGCTCCTCGCTCGACTTTTCTGCGTCGATGCCATTTATGAGGGATCGGGCCGAATTCGTTTTCACTTTCACTGACATTTTCAACGACTTCGGAGTTAGGCGCGATGTGTTGGGCGATGGGTTCACGGCGGAGTACCAGAACCTGCTCGAATCCCAAGTCGCGACTGCGCGGGT
>JBQTIF010000263.1:0-3466 GCA_052388395.1 Gemmatimonadaceae bacterium
TACGTCCTCAAGGGCTTCATCCACGTGGCGAACGGCGCCGTCCTGACGATCGAGCCGGGTACCGTCATCAAAGGCGATTTCGCCACGTTAGGCTCATCGCTCTTCATCTTGCGCGGAGCGCGCATCAACGCCGTTGGACGCGCCGACGCGCCAATTGTTCTCACGTCATCCCGCGCCGTTGGTCAGCGCCAGCCGGGTGACTGGGGTGGCTTGATCATCGTCGGCAATGCCCCAATCAGTCGCACCGGAGTCGACGTCGACCTCGAAGGAACCGGAACAAGTACCGGCACAACCACAGGCACCAACTATCGCGTCAACTACGCCGGTGGAACAACGGCAGCCGATAACAGCGGCGAGTTGCGCTACGTGCGCGTGGAGTTTGCGGGCTTTGCTCCCTCGCTCAACAATGAGCTCAACAGCTTCACATTTGCCGCGGTCGGAAGTGGCACGCGTGCGAGCTTCCTGCAGTCGTTGGCCGGGCTCGATGACTCGTTTGAGTGGTTCGGTGGCGGTTTCGACGCGACGAACCTCGTGTCCTACGAATCAGGCGACGACCACTTCGACATGTCCGAAGGTTTTAGCGGTCGCTTGCAGTATCTGATCGCGTTCCAGAGCGATGTGCTGGTGCCGCGATCCGGCGCTGGGTCAGTGTCGTCTGATCCGGTTGGCATCGAGAATGACGGCTGCCCGTCGAATGCCGCCGGGTGCACGCAGGGTCACAATACGCAACCGTACACGACGCCGGTTGTCGCCAACTTCACGTTGATCGGAACAGGAAACACAGCGACGTCGGGCGGATCCGGCGGGTACGGCATGGTCCTTCGGCGCGGTACCGGCGGCTACTACGTCAACGGCATCGTTTCGCGTTGGCCGCGCGCGGCGATCAGCGTGCGCGACGTCGAGACGTATCAGCGAGCCGGCAGCGTCGTTACTCCTGATCTCGCAACCGCGGACCTCGCGATCCGCAACGTCATCCTCGCTGAAAATGCCGCCGATTTCCAGACTGGTCAGCAGCCTGCGTTCGACCTAACGGGGAACGCACTGCGCAGCACGTCGACGGTACAGGCCGCTGGCCTCTTCACAACATTCCCGTCCACAATCGGCTCGGGAACCACGGCCGCGAGTTTCGACTGGACGCCAACGTCAACGTCGCTCGCAGCGACTGGCGGCCTAACGACATTTACCGGAAAGCTCGCTGCAAAGGCCGGCACTGTTGTCACAGCAACGGCATTCGTCGGCGCGGCCGACCCCGCTGGTCCAAAATGGTGGCAAGGGTGGACAGCGTACGCGAAGAACTGACGGAGGCGTGTAGACAAACGGCGGCCGCTCTCGTCGCGGCCGCCGTCGTCGCTTGCACCGATCACACGGCGATTGCTGGCAGCGACTCCATGCGCCTTGATAGTCTGACGCGCGCCCAGCAGGACTCGGTCAATCGGGCGCAACCTGGTTACGTCGTCGACAGCATCTTCTCTGCCGGGGAAGAGAGTCGCCGTTTCAACGCCGGCATGGCTCGCCCGGCGGCGCTTGCTGGTAGTGCGGCGTCACGCGGCGAGCTCGTTAGGCTTTTCTCGCGTGCGCTGCAACGACACGACACCGCTGGCCTGCGCGCAGCGCTCATCACGCGCGCCGAGTTCGGCTACTTCGTCTTCCCCGAATCCCCCTTTGCGCGTGAGCCGTTCAAGACGAAGCCCGGCGTAATCTGGATGCAGCTCGAGGCCGAATCGGCGCGTGGCATCACACGCCTCCTCGAGCGCGTCGCTGGTCACGACGTGCGCTTGACCGACGTGCGCTGCGATCGCGAGCCAGAGCGTCAGGGACGCAACACGTATTGGCGCGACTGCTCCGTGTTAGTCAGTCGCGGCGAAGCAGCGCCAACGCGAGCGCAGCTGTTCGGCCACATCCTCGAGCGCAACGGGCGGGTGAAGTTCGTCTCGTATGCCTCTGACTTCTGAGACGCCCAGCTGGCCGGCGAGCCCTGGCTTTACACGGCCGTTACAAATGAGCCGCCTTTGGTAACAAAAGGACGCACAACTTTCGCGTCCTCTGATTCCCTCTCGACCTCCGACCATACGGCAGGCTCTCATGCGCCGATCCGCTGCGTTTTTCGCCCTCATTGCCTTCGTTGCGTGTTCGTCAAACGACAGCAGGACCTCAGACACCGCCGCCGGCAGCTCAGGCTCGGTCGACCTGACGGGCGCAGGCGCCACGTTCCCGTATCCCATCTACCGCAAGTGGTTCTCGGTCTATGACTCGGTGACTGGGATCGCGATCAACTATCAGTCGATCGGCTCCGGCGGCGGCATCCGGCAGCTGTCCGAGCAAACAGTCGACTTCGGAGCCAGCGATGCTCCGATGACGGATGCGGAGCTGGCGAAGGCGAAGGGCGGACCGATTCTGCACTTCCCAACCATTCTTGGTGCCGACGTCGTCACCTACAACCTGGAGGGCGTCACGCAACCGCTCCGCCTAACGGGCGAGCTGATCGCGGAAATCTTCCTTGGTAAGGTCAGCAAGTGGAACGACCAGCGCATCGCGGCATTGAACTCCGGAGTCAAGCTGCCGAACGCTGACATTCTGGTTGTCCACCGCTCCGACGGCTCGGGCACCACGTTCATCTTCACGGACTACCTCTCCACCGTCAGTCCCGCGTGGTCCTCGGGACCAGGGCGCGGCAAAGAGGTGCAGTGGCCCGTTGGACTCGGCGGCAAAGGCAACGAAGGGGTCGCGGGTCAGGTCAAGCAAACGCCCGGCGCCGTCGGTTATGTCGAGCTCGCGTACGCGCACCAGAACAAGCTCCCTGTTGCGCACGTGCGCAACGCGGCCGGGACGTTCGTCGCGCCCACCATCGAGTCCATCACTGCGGCCGCCGCTGGCGCGCTGTCCGCGTTAGGCCCGAACAGCGACTATCGCGTGTCCATTGTGAACGCGGCTGGAGCAAACTCGTACCCGATCTCGTCGTTCACATGGCTGTTGGTCTATCAGAACCAGCCGGACGCCACGAAGGGACGCAAACTGGTGGATTTCATGAAGTGGATGTACGGCGAGGGCCAGAATTTCGCAGCAGCGCTCGACTACGCGCCGCTTCCCACAGATCTGCGCCAACGTCTGACTGACCGTCTCGCCCAGGTCGGCACCGCTCGTCCTGCGCAGTGACCGAGAGCTCCGCGGCGGCGACCGTCTCGGGAGAGGCGGCGCTCCCACACCTCACCTCGGGGAACATCGAGGGGAAGTCGTTAGGCGACCGCGTCTATCGCGGCGTTACCACCGTATTCGCAGCAGCTGTTCCGATTCTCCTGCTCCTGATCGCATTCGAAGTGATGGTCGCCGCCTGGCCTGCGTTCCAACGCTTCGGCCTCCGTTTCGTCACTTCTAGTGCGTGGGACCCTGTGCGCGGCGACTTCGGCGCCGCGCCGATGATCTTTGGCACGCTCGTGTCCTCAGCGCTGGCGCTGCTGATCGCAACGCC
>JBQTIF010000264.1:0-1599 GCA_052388395.1 Gemmatimonadaceae bacterium
TGCCCGCGTCCTGGCCTTTGTGGGGCGCCGAAATGGGCTAAGCGGTCTCCTGGTCCGCCCACTGGGGGACGCTTCGGTCCGCGGCTGCTAGTTCGTCATACGCGTCTGTCCACGCCTGCTTCTCGAAAGCGGCTTGGCCTCTGGACGCAGTGTGGTCGCTACTCATCGCAGACGCCAAGAATGCCTGACTGGAGGCCTCGAGAGAACCCTTGGCTAGCGGACGCATCCATTCGCTCGAGTACGCCCTGAACAGCCGCGCGGCCTCCCTTGACGACGCGCCGATAGTCAGATATATCTGTCAGATATATCTGGCTGATAGGTGTCGTTGGATGCAGACGAAGACAACGCCGTACGTCATTCTCGGTTTTCTCGCCCAGGGTGGCCCCCTCTCGGGATACGAGATCCGCAAATGGATCGGTCTAACGGTTGGCCACTTCTGGAACGAGAGCTTTGGCCAACTATATCCGGAACTGCAGCGCCTAACGAAAGTCGGCTGGGTGACGACGGTCGCCGATGCAAAGGCGACGCGTCGCCGCGCGCGCTATCGCATTACAGCTGCTGGGCGTCGCGAGCTGGCGGCTTGGCTCGCGCAGCCACCTCAACTCGAACGCGTCCGCAACGAACTGCTGCTCAAGGTCTTTTTCGGACAGGAGATCAGTCGCGAGCATGTGCAGACACACCTGCGGAAAGCCGCCGAGCGGTGGCGCGCCGACGTCGCAGCGTTCGCGGAGACGCAGCGTGACATCATAACTCACGACGCGCACCTGTCAGAGCTCGTGTACTTCGTGGCCACTATCCGTCACGGCCGCTGGGTTCGTGCCGCCCGATTGCGCTGGGCCGAGGAAACGTTGGAGCTGCTCGATCTCGCGGCGAAGCGCGGAAGCGCCGCGCTGCTTGCCCACATCAAGACACTCGACAAGGCACTGCCATGAGCCCCACAACCGACACCACGCAAGACACCGTTTTCTCTCTTCTGCGGCGCCCGGATCTGCGAGCATCCCGCGCTCAGTGGGCGGCGCTGGCCGTGCTTGTTGTGCTGGCATGGTTCGGCGCCACGTCGTTCATCGGGCGGTACAGACCTAACGACGCGGCGCGCATCATCGATTCAGTGATTCCCGGGTCCAGCGCCTTCCCAGTGATGCTGGTTGTGGCACTCATTCTTGCTGCGTTAGGCGTGGCGTTCCGGCGTACTCGCATCGCGTGCGCCGCTCTTATCGTCGCCGGGTTCCTCGCCGGTCACCTCCTGTATGCCTGGCTCTACGAGTTGCTTGGTGTCCGCATCACGATCCCATTCACTCGGTTGAGTCATGCGCTGCACTTCGCTGCAGCGCGCCTGCTCTGGGGCGCAGCGATCCTCGGCACTACCCTCCCGCTGTGGTACTTGACATTTGGCCGCGACCGCGGCAGCGACGCACGCCTAACGTTTCGCTGGGGAAATTGGCGCGTTGCGGCGCGAGACTTCAGCGCCAAGCAGCCACCGCAGCGCTACACGCGCATTCTTCTTGGCGGATACACGCTGGTCGTCGTCGTTCTACTTGTCCTCGGTCAAGCCAGCGTCGGCTTCCGCCCAATCCGGACAGGCGCACTCTTTACGCTCTT
>JBQTIF010000265.1:0-2811 GCA_052388395.1 Gemmatimonadaceae bacterium
TCCAGTGTCGATGGTGCCCGTGCGAGGTGATACTGGCCACGCAGAAACTCATCGTATGCTTCTAGATTGACGACCTTGGGGTGTTGCGGCGATCGTGCGCGCTCGAGGGGCTGCTGCGCGGTATCGCTCATCGAAGCAGTGACCTGATGGGCCACGGTTCCTGCGATCTCGCTGTGAAGAGCAAGGATATCGCTAAGACTTCGGTTATATGTCTCTGTCCAGATATGTCGCTCCGGTCGTGCAGCAATTAACTGCACCTGGACTCGTACACTGTCTCCTGCGCGGAATACTGAACCCTCGATGACGGCGTCAACGCCGAGCTCGCGCGCGATTTCCGGGACAGACTTGGTTGTCCCTTTGTAATTCATCGCCGACGTACGCGAGATGATTCGCCGTCCCGAAAGCTGTGCAAGCGACGCGATCAAAGCCTCGTGCATCCCTTGCGCGAAATACTCTTGTGCAGAATCAGCGGTGAGGTTGTCGAGAGGGAGTACGACCAGTGATTGAATCGGCGATACCTCCGTTCCCTTGCTCATTACCCACCAAGTCAACGGCATACCCACCAGCAGCAGTACCGCGGCAATCGCCGGGTAAGCTGGCAGTCTCCGGCGGAGAGGCCTAACGAGCGATGGCACCGAGCTCTCGTCTGAAGCGGTTCGTGGTTCGTCTGCCGGCCGGAAGTCGAGCTCCGCCGCCGTGGCTCTTGCCTCCGTTCTCCCGCGTATTCGACCGATAAGGGCCTGTGTCTCGGGCGCTGGTTCCGTTTGGTATTCGCGCGCGAGCTGCTCCGCAAAAGCGTCGTACGCGCGCACCGCCCCGGCGCGATCTCCTACGCGATCGTGCAGCGCCAAGAGCTCCCGAAATAGACGTTCGTCGCCGTCCGAAAGCTCTACGGCTCGACGAGCCATGTCGACCGCTAACGTTAGGCTCCCTTGCTGCTCGTGCTGCTGCGCCAGTAGACGCGCCGCGCGGGCCGCGGCTAAGCGCAGGCGGACGCGCTCGCCATCGAGCCACTGGTCAAACTCGTGCCCCGCTTCGAGAAAGACGCCAGTGAGCAAATCGCCGCGATACAGCTCGGTCGCCGTGGCGTGATCATCGGCCTTTACGGCTGCGTTAAATCCGCTGACGTCGCACCAGAGTTGCTCCGCGTCGACTGCAAGCTCCTCAGCGCTGCGAGATGCGAGCACATCGTCGCCAAGCTCTTGACGAAGGAAGTGGACCGCCTTGTTCAGCGCCTTGCGCGCGCGATCTTGATCCAGTTCCGGCCAGAACAATCCCACGATGGTGTCGCGCCGGGACGGCCCAAGCTCCCTCGTTATGCAAAGGTACGCGAGTAGGGCGAGCCGCTTAGGCTGCGCGAGCACGCTGCGCAGCTCACTGCCGTTCTGGTCGTGCAGGTCGATGCTACCAAACAGGCGGAAGCGGACCACCGGAGACTCGGCGCTAAGGCGCCAACGTAACGGCGGGGTGATGGCATAGCCAGGTCACTCACAGGGGACGGCCCGGGAAGCCCTGCGCGTCAACGTGCGACCAATCAGTCCTCGGGAACCCGAGAGACGCAAAACTCGTCCCTGGGAGAAGACTTCGTGAAACGCGTCCTTCAGTCGTTGCTTATCTGCATGGCGAGTTGGTATTTCACCACTGGCTGCGCCACTCACGTCCTAACGAAACGTGCTACGCGTGCCAACGCATCTGCCGCCAGTACGGTTGTTACAGCGGAAGAACTTGCGCAGATCCTGCGCCCAGGTTCGCTAATGGACGCGCTGGAACGATTGCGACCCTCGATGCTTCAGTCGCGCGGCCGCACACCACTGGTGTCGATAGACGGTTCACCCCCCGCCGACCTGGTGCTCCTCCGCTCGATTTCAGTTAGTTCAGTCTGCGAAGTGCGACTCCTACGCGCACCGTGGGGACCCGGCCACGCAGGCGTGACATCCAACGGTGACGTGGTCGTTGGAGACCTGATACTTGTCTCCACTTGCGCAGCAGCTCGTTAGGTTCGCATGCGCACGCATGAGACGATTGCGCGCTGGGCGACAGGTCGCCGTAGATAATCGCGAGCGCCTTAGGCATCCGCTCACTGAGCGAGGATTGGCCTCGTGATGGAGCAGATTGCGAGGCCGCCGGTCGTCATGCCCCTCGACACTTATCGCGAGGAGACTCAGATGCAGCGTCCTAGAGGCAGGACGGTCCGTTGCAGCCAGTCGATGCGGCTAGCCCCGCAAACCGACTCGCCTAAGAATTTCCTGAAAGCGCGGATCCCCGCGCATACTGTCATACGCGCGATCCGCGTTGATGCGCATCAGCTCGGGATGACGTTGCCGGTATGCCGCCTCGAGCCATTCGATCGCGCCCGCCGAATCGCCGGCCACGTATAACGCCGGCGCTACCGTAGGATGCCGGATCCCGGTTGCCACAGCGTCCGCGCGCAGCTCATTCAGCAGCTTTCGCGCTTCTGGCATGCTGTTCGCACGCGCGAGCACACGGGCGAGGCCCGCCTTTGCGCGCTGCGTGCGACCTGCCAGTTCGACCGCGCGTTCGAACATGCGGCGCGCCTCGTCCAGATCCCCGGTCACCTCGAGCAACGTGCCGAATGAATCATAGGCTTGCCAGAAGTTTGGATCGAGCTCGATGGCGTCGCGATACAGGCGTTTCGCCCTCCCGTAGTCACCGTGTGCTGCCAAGATTGCCGAGCCGACACCGCCGGTTGCAGTCGCTGCCAGCGGATCCAGCTCGCGCGCTCGGCTCCGCTCTGCGATTGCTTCGGGAAAGCGCCGCTGAGCTTCTAGCGAGTACCCGTACCACAAGTGC
>JBQTIF010000266.1:0-33910 GCA_052388395.1 Gemmatimonadaceae bacterium
CAGGTCGCGCACACGAACCGCCACGTCTCCAGTGAGGATCGGCTTCCGGTACTTGGGAATCCAGATGACGTGTACCTTGAGGTCCGTCTTCGTGTGCGCTCCCAACCGGTAGTGTCGCACGCGACCAAGTTACACGCACCTTCTCTTCGCCTAAAGGCGAGGGGTTTCCACCATCCCCGAAACAGATACTAAGACCTAAGACCTCTTACGCCGACGTCTCCCGAATGACCTGTTCGAGCGTCGTTACTCCTTTGATCACCTTGAGCCAACCGTCCATACGCAGCGTCAACATCCCGTCTTCGACTGCGGCGTCTTTGATGTCCTGGCCGCTTGCGTTCTGCATGATGTATTTGCGAAGCGAGGGCGAGAGCGACAACACCTCGTAGAGACCTTGGCGCCCTTTGAGGCCGGAGCCGCCGCACTCGTCGCAGCCGCGGCCCTTGAAGAAAGGAAGTTCGCCGATGGTCGTGTCCAAACTGAGGTTTTCGAGATGTAGCAACGCCTCGGGCAATGCTCTGGACTTGGCGTTGTCGAGCGCTTCGGTTGTGAAGCGCAGCTCTCGCAGCGTTGTGTCGCGCTTGACTTTGGCGACGCCGAGCTCGACGTCGTCAGGCGTGTACTTTTTCCGGCAGTTGCCGCACACGCGCCTAACGAGTCTCTGCGCGACAACGAGGTTCAGCGCGCTGGCGACGTTGAACGGCTCGAGGCCCATGTCGAGCAAACGCGTCACCGTCTCAGGCGCGGAGTTGGTGTGTAGCGTCGAAAGAACTAGGTGACCGGTGAGCGCCGCCTTTATGGCGATGCCACCCGTTTCGATATCACGGATCTCGCCGACCATGATGATGTTTGGATCTTGCCGCAAAAACGCTTTGAGGGCGGCGGCGAAGCTCATCCCGATTTCGGTACGCACCTGCACCTGATTGATCCCGAAGAGGTTGTATTCGACGGGATCCTCTGACGTCATGATGTTGACGTCGATGTTGTTGATCTTGGACAGGGCCGAATACAGCGTCGTCGTCTTACCAGAGCCCGTAGGACCGGTGACGAGCACCATCCCGTACGGGTTCATGATCGCTTCCATTAACTCGATTTCGGCGCGCGGCTCGAGACCGAACTTCTCGAGATCCAGCGTCAAGTTCCCCTTGTCGAGAATTCGCAGCACGACCTTCTCGCCGAACAGCGTTGGAAGCGTCGACACACGGTAGTCGATCACTTTGTTGCCGATCTTCAGCTTGATACGGCCGTCTTGCGGCACCCGTCGCTCGGCGATGTTGAGCGACGCCATGATCTTGAAGCGCGAGATGAGGGCAGCCTTGAGCTTGAGCGGCGGCTTCATCACTTCCTGCAAGGCACCGTCAACGCGGTACCTAACGCGCAGCTCGTGCTCGAAACACTCGAAGTGGATGTCGGAAGCGCCGCGTTTGACGGCGTCGGTGAGAATCGCGTTGATGAGTTTGACTACCGGTGCGTCGTCGACGGCTTGCGCCAACGCAGCCGTGGAAACCTCATCGTCCTCCTCCTCCACCACCTCGATGTCGCCCTCAAGGCCCGCAATGTCCTCGAGGAGCGTGGCCATCGCGCTGTCGCCTGTGTCGTAGACCTTCTCGATCAGGGTGCGAAGCGTGAACTCGCCCGCGAACACCGGGAAGATGTCGTAGCGGGTGATGAACTTGAGATCCTCGAGGATGCCGAGGTTGCCGGGGTCGCACACAGCGACTGTGAGCGTGCGTCCGTCACGCTTGAGCGGAAGGACAAGATGCTTTGTCGCGACGTCGGCGGGTACCAACTTCACGATGCGCTGATCGACTTCGAACTTGGAGAGATCGACGGCTGGCATGCGCGACTGGCGCGCGATGACTTTGACGAGATCGACTTCCTTGATGAAGCCAAGCTTCACCAAGTGATAAGTGACGGTCGCACCGTTGGATTTTTGTTCGCGAGTCGCCCGGTCTAACTGCTCGCGCGTGATGTGCCCCTCTCGTACGAGGAGATCTGTCAGTCGCTCGGGCGCGGCTGCGGCTGCAGGAGCGGCCATTCGATTGGGGCTGTCGTTAGGATTTCGACCGGAACAGAGGGCTAGCCGGGCGGCGGGGACCGGCCCGAATTGGGCGCGGAACCCGGGCTTACCGACAGCGCTGTGGAGGGACGCACGGACCCTGAAAACGTCACGTGTGCAGCAAGGCGTGTCACCAGCTTGGGACCGATGCCTTTGACGCGTGCCAACGCGGCGAGGGAACCGAACGGACCGAATTCTTCACGATTGCTAATGATTCGCTGCGCGAGTGCCGGCCCTACACGCGGAAGTAGGTCCAACTCTGCAGCGGTTGCGCGATCGACATCGACAACGATGACGCTATCTGCATTTGCGCGTGTCATGCGGCGCGTACGCTGCGGCGCTCCAGCGCGAGGCGCCTTTGGTCGCGACCGAATTGCGGCACGGTCGCGCGCGCGCGCCGAGTCGACTGCGGCGATTTGCGCGGCGAGCGGCGCGCTGTTTACCGCAGATAGACGCCTCTCATAACGCGCGGCGTTTACAAAACGCGCCAAGGCACCGAGGGTCAGCAGCGACGTGAGAAACAACAGCGCTTTGCGCTCGCTGGGAGTGATGGACACGGCTCCAACGTATGATCCGAGCTGCTGCCACCATCATCGAACTGTTGCCGACTTGGCTGTTCGAGCGCAGCCACGATCTTGGCGTTAGGGGATTCTCCGGGTTCCCCTATTGACTGCAGCCCCGGGCTAAGCGCTAGTAGGCGTTACTAGGCAACTTCTGCCGCGTCCTTTCCTTGAGCTAGATCAAGCACCTGTCGAGGACTCGATAAGGTCGATGCAAGTCTTTCGTTTCATTTGGATTGCGACGCTGCACGGCGGCATTGCGCTCGCACTGCAGGCAACCTTTCACAACTACAACTCTCACGCGCCGCTCTGGCCCCCGTCTGGTATTTCACTCGGCCTCCTGTTGATCTGGGGTCGTCAGTACTGGCCGGCTGTTTTGGTCGGAGCGTTCGTCGGGTACGCCGTCGGAAGTGCGTGGAGTTTGACGACAGCCGCCCTGCTAGCGGGCGTGGCGGCGTCGGCCGTGTGGCTTGGCGCATGGGCCATCGAGCGCGTCGGGCGGGTCCGCCTAACGCTGCCATCTGTGCGCGACATGGCGCTCCTCGCAGTGGGTGGGCTGGCCGTCGCGCCGCTCTGGTCCGCCGCCTGGTCGCCGTTGGTGTTGCTGCGCACGACGGAAACCGCGGGGACATCCTGGTCGCAATTCCTCAGCTGGTGGTTCACGGACGCGTTAGGCGCGCTCGCGTTCACGCCGGTAATCGTCGCCTGGTATGGAGTCCGCGAGCGAGTACAGCGGCCGCTGCGCGAGCGGCTCGCGTTCGCGGCCAGCACGATCAGCATCCTCGCTTTCCTGCTCTTCGCACACGTCGGCTACAACGGGACGTTCGCGGTGCTGGCACTCTCCGTCGTGCCGCTCGTGCTCTGGAGCGCGCGGCGCTTTGGGATGCGCATCACCACGGCGCTCAACGCTGCCATCGCGTTGACGACGGCTGTTGGCTTTGCATCGGGTGATGGACTGTTCGCCCTTTCGAGCAGCGGCGTTGCCTGGGCGCCGCAGCTCTTCACGGCGTGGACCGTGATGATCAGTTTGATCTTCGTCTCGTCCGTGAGGGAACGCGATCTCGTCGTCGAGCAGCTGCGGGCGAGCGAAGCGCGCCTAACGACTGTGCTCAACAGCAGTCAGGATCAGATCGCGCTCCTTGCTGTCGACGCCGGCCGCGTGCGCGCGCTAGAAATGGGGAATCGCGCGCTTTTTGCCGCCCTCCAGGACGTCACACCCACCCTGCAGGCCGATGATCTCATCGGCCGCAGTGGTGCAGAGATAGCCGACAAACTCGCGCATTCGCTGCAAGCGCTCACGCCGTTGCGCCGGCCAATCATGGAGGCGATTGCGAGCGGCAGCACGACACAAGGGACGCACGAATTGGATACTTCGTTCGGCGGGCGTGTGCTCGAAGCCACCACCGTCCCTGTGTGTGATCGCAATGGTGTCGTCACCCACGTGCTTTGGCAGTCGCGCGACGTCACCGCGCGCGTCGAGGCTGAACGATCCCTGCGTGCCTCGGAGGCGCGCTGGCGCTCGCTCATCGAGGCCTCGCCGCAGTTCATCATGCTGCTCGACCACAACCGACGGCTGCTCTTCATCAATCGAGTGACAGAGGGCTACAAGGCGACGGACGTGCTAGGGACTCTGATGGATGACTACATGGTCGACGATCACAACCGCGCCATCGCGCGAGCACACATCGCCGCGGTCTTCGATCACGGAGAGACGCGGAGCTACGAAATCAACGCCTATGGCGCCAACCGGACGGCGGCCTGGTACCGGTGCAATGTGGGTCCGGTGTGGGATCAAGGTCGCGTCGCCGCTGCCATGCTCCTCGCCTCCGACATCACAGATCAGAAAATCGCCGAGGTATCCAAGCGACACCTGGAGCAGCAGCTGTATCAGTCGCAGAAGATGGAATCGTTAGGCACGCTCGCCGGCGGTATCGCGCACGACTTCAACAACGTGTTGGCCGGGATCATGGCCAACGCGGAGTTATTGCGTGATACTGTCGCTCACGACCAAGAGGCGGCGGACTCGATCCGCGACATCCTGGCCGCGGGCCGGCGCGCGCGCGATGTGGTGCGTCAGATTCTCGCGTTCAGCCGGAGGCAGCCACTGGAGCGGCGTGGCGTGAAGCTCTCGGATGTGATTCTCGAAGCGATGACGCTCCTGCGCGCCTCCCTCCCCACAACTATTCGTCTACGAACGACGGTGCGCGCCGGACAGGTCCGCGTCTTCGCCGACGAGACGCAGCTGCATCAAGTCGTGATGAACCTGGCGACGAACGCGGCGCAGGCGATTGGCGGGATCGATGGCGAGATCGCGTTCGACGCTATTGCCGTCGAAGTAGGCCCGAATGGCGTATGGAGCGGAGGAGGCACGACAGCCGGGCGCCCTGATCTCCCCGCTGGGAGCTACGCGCGCCTGGTGGTCAAGGACAACGGATCCGGAATGGACCGTGCCACGCTGGAGCGCATCTTCGACCCGTTCTTTACGACGAAGCCGATGGGTCAAGGGACCGGGCTTGGCTTAGCGGTGGTGCACGGCATCGTGACCAGTCACAACGGAACTATCGTCGCGGAAAGCGAGCCGGGCGTCGGTACAACGATCACGATCTACCTCCCGTTGTATCGCGACGAAGACACGGCGATCCCAATCAGGCCCGAGACACGCGCCGGAGCGATCGCCTAACCACGCGTACGTGGTTTAGACCTGGCTCAAATACCTCGCAACAGTGTCAGCGCCACGTCACCCACGATCTTGAGCGAGCGCGCCGAGACTTTGTCGATCGTATCGCGCGGTGTGTGGTGTGCGTCGAATTCGTAGTCGATGACATCGATCACGCGCAGCCCCTTGTCGAGCAGCGGGAGATGATCGTCTGTCACCGCCTGACCTTCCTGTGAGAGGAAGAAGTTGCTGTAGCCGAGATCAGCCGCGGTCTTCCACACGCGCTGCACGACCTCCGGTGCGCGTTCCAGCGAATGACTCTCCTGTTCAATCTTGAGATCACGATCGCCGATCATGTCCCAGAGCACGCCGAACAGCGGACGGTACGCCGAGTCCGGAAGGTGACTCGCGAAGTATGTGGATCCGATCAGCACGTCCTCGCGTTTGTTAAAATCGCCGTAGTCTTCGCCGTCGGTAAACAGGATATCGAGACCCACGTTAGCCGGCAGCGGCGTGCGTTTGAGCGCGTCGCCTAACGCGATCATGAGGGCCGTTCCCGATGCCCCATCGTTGGCGCCGGGAACGGGTGTCATGCGCTCGGCAAGATTCAACGCGTTGTCGCTGACCGGCCGCGTGTCCCAGTGAGTGACGTACAGAATGCGCTGCGACGCCGCCGGATTGTAGCGCGCGAGAATATTTCGCATCGGGAGCGTGTCGCCCTTCACGGTGCGGTGCGTCCAGCGCTGCTCGATCACGGTGTCGGCGCGCTCGCGCATCAGCTGCACGATCCAGTCGCCCGCCTTGCGATGACCCGGCGACCCCGGAATGCGCGGCCCGAAATCGACCTGCGTCTTGACATAGCTTAACGCGGCTTCGCCGTCGAAGTCAGGCTTGACGGCGGGGGCCTGCGTTCCGCCTGCTCCACCACAGGCCGCCAGCAACAGTCCGTAGAGAACGCTCACGATTCTCACCGCAGCGCCCCTCCAAAGAACTTGAGCTCGAGCACGGCCGACAGGATCGTCTGCGTAAAACGCCGATTGAAGTTACGGTCGAAGGATACCAATTGGGATGCCTGAAGTCCAAACGTCATGTCGCTCGCGATGTCAGCGTCGGCCGTCACTGCTACCACACGTCTGCCGTTGTCCGTGAGGCGGCTGCGCTGCGCTGCGACAGCCACATTCGACACCACACTGTGGGCCGATGTTTCCTGGAAACTCGCGCGCGCGCGCAGCGGACTTTGCGCGCGCCAGCTCGCCGGGAGCCGGAAGGGCTTTCCAAGCTCGATGCTCAGGTCCTGCGCGCGAGCGCGCGTGACCGCCCCAGGGAGGGTATCGGTGCGATACGTCGTCGCCAGCGTGGCCTGTAACGAGACGTCACCGCGGCCGCTGACGGCGCTCAAGCCTAACGGGTATGTGCGCACGCGGATAGCGCGCCGCTCGTCACCCAATGGTCCACCCACCGCGGCGAGATGAAGTGGCGACTCGTACGACTGCCGCGTGTGTGAGAGTCGTGCGTTTGCGCTCAGGTTCGCGAACCAACCGCGCAAAGCGGTCGGGCTTGCACTCCAACGCAGAGCAACGTCAGGCAGGGCGAGCTGCACGCCGTCGACGAGCGTCACGTCGGGACGCAGACCGTCGACCGCGCGCGCGAAGTAGTTGCGCGAGTCGGTGCGTTGCGCGCGATGCGTCACGGCGATGCCGGCCGGAAGCTGGACCGTGTGAGCGAGCGTGTACTGCAGCGACGCCCCGGCGCTCGCGGCCGGCAGACCGCGCACATCGCGAAACGACGCCAGTGACCCGACGCCGAACTGATAGAGCGCACCGGGTGCAAACGGTGAGGCGTCGAACGCCGTCACAAGCGCGCGGCTCACACTGAGCTCGATCGGCCTAACGAATCTTGCGACTCGCGCGAGGAAGCCGCCGCCACTGGGATCGGCGAAGGGCGCGGGATCCACAACCGCAGCCGCCAACAGCGTGTGCGTGTTTCCCAAGCGACGTGCAAGCACCGCACCTTCGGCGGCGAGTGCCTCGTTATGTGGGTCGCGCCGCATGTCGTACGTGGATACTGCTTCAGCTCGCGGCTTGAACCAGCCACCGCCGAGTGGCAACGGCGTGAGGATCAATGACGTTCGCACCGTGCGTTCGCGCTCCAACCCCGCATCCAGGCCAGCCACGCTGCCACGGGCAGCCGACGCCGCACGCGCCACTGCATTCGAGTCGCCATAGTCGCGCAGATCTCGCGTCGAGGCGAGCTCCACGCGCGCGGTGACGAGCGTGGAGTGGCGCAGCTCAACCCCGCCAGTGGTGCGCCAGAGGTTGTTCTCCGCGATGACCGGCGTTAGCGGAAGGCTCGTCACGCTAGCGTCCGTCGGATGCAGAAACGTGTGTCTCCGGTCATCGTCACGCGCCCACGTGCTCGCCAGGTGAATCCCGTTAGGCAACCAGCCGCGCGTCGCCGCGCTCTCGGCGGCGAGGAACGCGTAGTCGAATCCAGCCTCACTCGCGTGCGAGCGGCCGTCCAGGAATTCGGTGCGGTGCCCAGCATGCCTGTACGTCGCCTGTACGGCGAGTCCGTTGAATATGGGTGCGTACCAGCGACCGGTAATTGGAACGTCGCGCTGTGCGCGCAGGGCATAGGTCGTACGCGAGACTTTCGGCGTGCGCAGGTCAGGCACTGCGGAGCCGCGCAAGTCCGAGCGCGTGAGGAATTCCGGGTCGACGGTCGCGCTGGTGTAGGTGATGCTGAGCGGGAGCGCCAATCCAAAGGTCGCTGCGCGCGGCAGGAGCTTGTCGAGGCGGATCGTCGTGCCGATCTCCACGTCGTTGCTTGTTAAGAACGTTGCGGCCTCGTTCAGCTGCCGGAAATTCGGGTCGCGTCTCGTGGCGTTCAGTCGCAACGATGCGACGTCGCCGGCGGTGACGCTGATGCCTAACGAACCGGCGAAGCCTGTCTCTCGCTCTACGTCGGCCAGGCGCATGTCGTCGACCCAAAGCTCCAGCGTATCGCTGAACAGCGGCGGGTCGGCGCCGCGCAGCGAATCGACGCGCACCAGACCGACAGCAAGCTCCTGCACCGCCGCGAGGTTCGGTGGTGTGACTGCGGGATCGAGCGTATACACCATGTATCCGCCGTCGCAGCGCGCATGTCGATCGATGCGAGCCGAAACGGGGAGCCCGGACGCCACGATAAGCGCCGAGTCTAGAGCGGAGCAGCTGCCGACACGCGGACCTCCGCTCAAGAGCGCTTGTTGTAGCTGCGCACGGAGCCGGTAGAAGCGCTCGAAGCGCACACGAATCTCAGGTTCCCACGCGGCGCGCGATGCGCCGGCGCTGACAGGCGTACGGTACATATAGAAGTTGTTCGCGTCGCGTCCGAGCTTGACGAAGAACTGCAGGTCGCCGCTCTCACCCCAACCGCGCCCGCGACCGCGAGCCCAGAGCCGCAGCTCGCGATACGTCATCACGCTGCGTTGTCCTTCGGGGAAGCGCACATACGCTTCGGCGCGCGCATAACGAGCGACGCCGCCCGCCAGCAGACGCAGCGAGCGTTCGTTCACCTGTACGCGTGAAGGTCCAATCACCGGACCAACAGTCTCGGCCTCGTCGGTGACCCCCGGCGGCGGCTCGTAAAACACGCTACGCGTTGTGTCGCGGTCCTGCGTGCCGATCGAAGAGACGCTGACAAATCCAGTCGTTGTCGCGGTTTCTCCGGCGATGCCTGTGAGCGGACGGTCTGCGCGTTTGAGCCAGGCACCCCCGGCGACACGGAAGCGCGTGATCGGCAGGAGCGTGAAGTCCGACACTGCCGTCGCTGCGCCAGCTAGCATCGTTAGGCGCAGCGTGCGCACTTTACGCAGAAGCGGACCGCCGTTGAGCGAATCGTCACTCGCGCGAAAGGGAACGCGCACAAACACCCAGCAGCGTGTCGCCGCCGCGGCGGAGGGGAGGGCAGCATTGATATCGTCCACCGACGCGCCGCACTTCCCCGTTCGTGTAACGGCCGCCGGGTTGGCGAGATCGACGACGTAGCGTCGGATGCGTTCGTCTGAACGACGCAAGCCCGTGAGGTTGAGCACGCCATCGTGATCGAGATCCTCTTCGTCCAGACGGCCGTTGTTCGCCGTGCAGTCGCCGCGCGAATCGCCTAACGGTCGAACGGCGCCGGCCAGCCGGCTGCACGTCGCTACGCCGCTTGCAATGCGCGTCGTCCCGCCCTCGATGAGTGTCACTCGGTCGAGCCGATCTCCCGGGAGCCCGCGATCGTTGCGCGACGCATCAAACGCACGAGAGAACGGGTCGCGCTCGCTGTCGAGGCGATCGAAGCCGGCGAGCGTCCGTCCGGTAAACGTCGAGTCGCGCCCGCCCGCGACCGTCAACGTCTCCGGAGCAAAGACCAGCGAGTTCTCCGAGGCATCGCCGAAATCAAAGACGAGCGCCGGGTTCCGCGTGCGCCGCGCCGCGCTGGTGTCTATGAGCGTCCAGAACTCAATGTGTTCGGCGCGGGTCAAGTCGATCCCCGCTCCCGCGCCGCCAGCCGCGCCGAAGCCTAACGGGATTCGAATCGATCGCCACGGTCTCGTCGCCGCGCCAGCGCGTGGAGTGAGCCAGCGATGCGTCCGGCTGGGAACGTCATATAAGCCGCCGACAGAAAGCGGAAAGAGCGTGAGCCAGAGGATCGGTTCGGGACCGGCGAAGCCTGATCCGACGAGAGTAACCTGCGGATCGATATCTGGGAGCGTAAACGTGACCGCGCGACCCTGGCGATCGGTGCCGCTGCTCTGCCACGCGAGCGTCGCGGCGCGGGTCGTGTCGAGAACCTGCGCGCCGAAGCGCGCCACCAGGCGGCTGCCTAACGCTGGCTGGCTGGCGTAGTACCACTGCGCGTCGACGAGCGGGATTGTAATCCCGCCATCCCCTTCGAATGATTCGAGGTACGCCTGCTGTGACGCCCGGTTGCGCGGCTGGCTTACGGCGAACTCGCCGGTCAGCTCGACGCGCGACGGGACGTTGCTGTCTGCACGGGGAAGCCAGCGCGCGAGCGCGCGCGAAAGCGAAGCCGCGGACCAGCCAAGCGCGGTGTGGATGCCGGCAACCGCGCTGGCCGCCGGCTCGAAGCCTAACGGGGGCCGCGTGAATGTGGTGCGTTGCGTCTGCGACATGGCGCTGAGCGTGACAGTCCCCGCCGGCACCGTCCAGTGCGCCGCCACGCCGAAGATGGACGTGGGGACGCTCGCGAAGAGCGGGTTCTCCTCGTAACGCACGACCAGGCGCCGCTCACGCGTGAGCGGCCCGAGTCCGCGCAGCTGAATGCGCCCGAGCTCGTAGTCGATCGTGTAGTCGACATCGCGCACGAGCGGCCGACCATCGAGCACCAGCCGCTCGCTCCCCGCGCGAAGCTGGACCGAAGTGAGCGCGATGATCCCCTCCCCCTCCCCAATGGTTGCGTCGACCGCGTAGCGCACGCGCAGCCGGTAGAACGACTGCGGATGCTGCGGCGAATAGAGATACTCGTTCGGCGTTCGGTAGATCGAGTCGTTCGCTGGAACGGTAGGGTCGCGCGCCAGGCCACGGCGGCTGAACGGCTCGAGCGACGGGAAAATCACGAAACGGTCGCGTATGATGCGCGAGGCGGCATTAGTGTCACTTACGCCCGCTGCGAGGTCCGGGTCGTGCGGCCGCGGCCAGACACGGTTCTCGGCATCGAATTCGCCAGCATTGTTCGCTTGCGCCAGACCGAAGAGCTGGAGGTACGTCGCTGGGACTCCGGCTGGCGGCCGCTCCTGATCGCGGCTCGTTCCGGTCACGATTTGCAACGCCATCGTCTCGCGCCGCAGTTCGGCGCCACCCAGTCGATACACCGAGCGGATCTCGCGGCGAAACGCCGCATCCTCAGGCGTTAGGCGCGGGTCCCAGATGAGATGCGCGAGCTGTTGGCGTCCCGCTGTAAACTCGAGGTCCGGGGTTCCACCGAGCGCCGCGATCACCGTGTCCCGTCCGCTCACGCGAAAGGTGTACGCCACCACCAGACGTTCATTCGCCGGATTGAGCGGCCGCACGAGCGCGAACCATAAGAGCGACGGATCGATGTAATAGTCCACGTGTTCCCGCAACAGCTCGTAGACCAGCCCCGCTGGCGCACTCGGATCGTCCAGCAGCTGCAATCGTGGACCATTCGGATTCGGCGGTTGGCCGCCTAACAACACGCGATAGAGAAAGACACGCGACGGCCGCTGCGTCGCCGGGAGCCCCCGCGCCAAGCGAGCGAGCTCGGTCGCATTGAGAATGTCGATGTTGGGGAACGCGGCGCCGAATACAGCAGGATCGACGACCCAGAAGAAGCGACGCGGCTCGACCTGATAGTCTTCCAGCTCCTGCTCCACTGTCTGCGACACACGTCGCCCGATCGTGAAAACCTGGTCGCGCACGACGATTCCTTTTTGTTGTGCTGCGATCGCGGCAAGCCGCAAGGAGCCGAATTGCGCCGTCGTCTGGAAGCCGTAGTTCGCGCTGGGAATCGCCGCCGTGAGAAAGCGCGACGGTGGAAGTGCGAAGGAGACGGTACCGACTTCAACGCGTTGCAGGCGCTCGGTGGGCCTCCCTTCAAACACAATCGCAATGTTGTTCGAGCCGTCGAACTCGCGCTGCGAATCGTAGTCGACGTTGAGCCGCAAGCGCTCGGCGATCGTCCCTTGAGTGCGCAGCCCGAACTGAAAGTCGAGCGTGGGCTGAAAGACTGCGCGGCAGGTAAATGTCGTATTGACCAAGCGCGCTTGCGTACAGCGCTCATCTCGGGCCCGGATGCCTTTCGCCTCGAGGCGTGCGAGAAAGTCGAGGAGAAGCTCGCCTGGCTGCGTGCTGTCGGCCGGCACCGCGCGCCGGGTAGTATCCTGCGCCGCGATGCCTGTCGCCGGCGTCGCGGCGGCGACCGTGAGCGCGAAGACCGAGGCGACGAAAAGTCGCGGGATTTTCCAGCGCACTCAGCTGGCGATGGAGGGTAGCATCGGGGGGTCGGTATATTGCCGTTAGCCCTTAGTCGGCAGGTCGTAGCTCATAACGAGCGTCGCCGGGCAGTTGCTAAGAGCTAAGACCTAAGAGCTAAGAACTACTGTACGACGATCTCTGAAACGCCGATTTGATGCACAAACCGTCGTGAAAATAGTCCAGCGCTACGTGCTTCGAGAGCACGCGGGACCGTTCTTCTTCGCGCTCTCCGCGCTTACGTCGTTGATGCTGCTCAACTACATCGCCAAGCGTTTCGGCGATCTGGTTGGCAAGGGTCTGCCTTGGGGGGTGATCGGGGAATTCTTCCTCCTCTCGATCCCCTTCACTGTCGCGATGACGCTCCCCATGTCGGTGCTCGTCGCGGTGCTGTATGCGTTCTCACGGCTCGCCGCCGAAAACGAAATTACCGCGCTCAAGGCGAGTGGCGTGAGCATGATACGCCTCATCATTCCGCCGTTAGGCGCCGGCGTCGTGCTGTCGTTCGTCATGATCGCCTTCAACGATCAACTCCTGCCTCGCGCGAACCATCGGTTGCGGCAGCTGCAAACCGACATCGCCAACAAGAAGCCGACGTTCGCGTTGCGTGAGCAAGTGATCAACGAGGTCATGCCGAGTCGCTTCGATATGAGAGTAGGACGCATCGAATCGGCCTCTAACACACTGCGCGAGGTTACGATCTACGATTTGGGCGACCCGATGCGCCGACGGACGGTCTACGCTGACAGTGGTCAGATGGTGCTGGTCGGCGGGAGTGATTTACTCCTCACGTTGAACAACGGATACTCGCAGGAAGTCCCCGCCGCGAACGTCGAGCGCATGCAACGTGTCTTTTTTGATCGCGACTTCGTGCGCGTGCGGAACGTTGCCAACAAGTTCGAGTCGTCGAATACCGAGGGGTTCAAGGGGGATCGCGAGATGTCGGTCTGCGAGCTTCAGCGCGAGGTCGCGCGATCGGAGCAGGAGTTCGAGGCCGCGCGCGAAGAGCTGCGCGCTGCGCGCCGCGCGCTGCAGACGGAACGCAAGACCGGGATGCAGCAGTTCGTCATGCCCCCGCCACAATCGGTCCGAGGACGCGTGGCGTCGTCTAAGCGGCTCACGTTAGGCCGAGTGTATTGCGACGCCCTGCAGCGAGTTGGCGGAACGGCATTCGTCGGCGCGCAATGGCTGCTTCCAAAGAATGTGAGCGCACAACAGGCGCAGGATACGGCGCGAAGACGCGACAGTACGCGCATGCAGGACGTGGCGCTGCCACCCAGCGCCGCAGTCACACCGGTCATTCCCCCGTCGTCAGGAGGGGGAGCCATCCCGGCTCAGGCAGCCCTCGAATCGGCGCGTTTACGAGCAGAGCAGTACCGCACAGCCATCTATCAGAATGAAGTCGAGATTCACAAGAAGTTCGCCATCTCGATTGCGTGCATTGTGTTCGTGCTTGTGGGAGCGCCGATCGCTGTGCGCTTTCCACGTGGTGGTGTGGGCCTCGTGATCGGATTCAGTCTCGTGATCTTCGCCATGTACTACATCGGCTTGATCGCCGGGGAATCGCTGGCGGACCGCGGAATCATGACGCCCTTCTGGGCCATGTGGGCCGCCAACATCATCCTGACCGTCATCGGCTTGCTGCTCGCCGCGCGCATGGGCCGCGAGACGGCAACATCGCGCGGAGGCGACATCGCCGATCTGCTGGAGACGTTCAAGGGAATTCTCCGCTTTCGGCGCCGGCAAGAGGGTGAAACGGCATGAGACGCAGACGTCTCGTTAGGCAGCTGGACCGCTATGTCTTTGTTGAATTCGTCAAGATTTTCGTTACCACGGCGATCGGCTTTCCAATCATCACGCAGCTGTTCGATCTCACCGACAACATCGACAAATATCTCAACCGCAACCTCGATGCATCGGCGATCGCGCTGAGCTACCTGTACTGGGTGCCCGACACGATGCGGCTGGTGCTCCCCGCGGCCGTGCTGTTCGCGACTGTGTTTTCCATCGGGGCGCTCACCAGGCATTCTGAGATTACGGCGGCGAAAGCGTCGGGAATGTCGTTTCACCGCCTAACGCTGCCAATCTACGTCTGTGCCGCGCTCGCCGCCGTATTGACGTACGTGCTCAGCGAGGCCGCCCCGCACAGCAACCAGCGCCGTGCAGAGCTGCTGCAGGAGCGCGCCTGGATGGGGCGCGGGGAGCGGGCGAACTTCGCCTTCGCGTCGGAGCACGGACGCGTGTACAAGGTCACATCGCTCAACGCCACGTACGGCTCGCTGCAAGCGATCGAGATCGAGCGCAAGGGCCGCCCGAACGACCCGACGTATCCCACCTACGTGATCAGCGCAGAGAACGGCCAGTGGGACAGCAGGCGCCAAAAGTGGACGCTGCGCAGCGGTGCGTTTCACGTCGTTTTAGGCAGGGATCGCAATATCACGTTTCGTTTTGATTCCGTGCGCGACGCGCGCTTCGTGGAGCGACCTGACGAACTGCTTGCCGTTCCACCCGCTCCGGAGGAAATGAACTACAAAGAGTTGGGGCGCTTCATCGGCGCGCTGGAACGCTCCGGCGGCGACACCAAAAAGCTGCGCGTGGACCGGGCGCTCAAGCTTGCCATTCCGGTGACGTGTCTGATCATCGCGCTGTTTGGCGCGCCCCTTGCGACCAGCAACCAGCGCGGCGGCGCTGCGTATGGCGTTGGCGTGAGCCTGGCAACAACCGTCCTGTTTCTCATTCTCATTCAACTCACACGCGCCATCGGTGGAAATGGTATCGTATCGCCGGAAGCCGCCGCCTGGATGCCTAACGTGGTGTTTGGACTTACCGGTATCGTGATGCTCGCGCGCGTGCGCACATGACGTCGCCGCTCTATGGCTCGCATCGAGACGACGCCCTTCGCGCGACAGAAGAGTTCCCGATGTTCCAGCGGGCCGGGCTGCGCTTCCTCCGGCGCATGGCCCAGGCCGGGACGGGGACCTTCGCGGGGATCGGCGCGCGCATGGATTTTCTGCGCCAGTTCTTCATCGCCCTGGCGTTCCCAAGGACGTACATGCCGTTGCTCGTTAGGCAGATGCGCAGCATCGGCGTCGCGTCGCTCCCACTCACGGCGATCGTCGCCGCGTTCATCGGCGCCGTCATCGCGCTGCAGACACGCTATCAGCTCTTCCCTGGAGTCCAGCTCTCTGTCGTCGGCTTGATCGTGCGCCAGACGATTGTCCTGGAGCTCGGCCCGCTGCTCACGGGGCTCGTGTTGACTGGTCGCGTCGGGGCGCGCATGACGGCCGAGATTGGCACCATGCGCGTCACCGAGCAGATCGATGCGCTGGAAACGCTCGCGTATAACCCCGTCGCCTACCTCATCGTGCCGCGCGTCATCGCGGGGACGATCATGCTTCCACTCCTCGTTGTCTTTGCGGACGCGATTGGCGTCATGATGGGCTTCTTCACCGCCATCTTGGCAACCGATATCAGTTGGAATCAGTTCTCCGAAGGGCTGCGCCTTTCGTTCTCTGTCTTCCAAGTGTTCTACTCGTTGCTCAAGGCGACGATTTTCGGCGTAGCGATCTCGTTTCTCTGCAGCTACGAAGGCTACACCGCGGATGTCGGCGCTGAGGGCGTGGGCCGCTCGACAGCAGCCGCGGTGGTGGTCTCGTCTGTCGCTATTCTGGTATTGGATGCGCTGACGGCGATTATGCTGGCACCGATGTTACAGGGGTAGTTGATAGTTGATAGTGGATAGTTGATAGACGTTGTTAGGCCGCGGGTCACAGCGCTCCATCTTCATCCTCCTATCCTCTATCCTCTATCCTCTATCCTCTATCCACTATCCACTATCCACTATCCACTATTTCCGATGAAACGTCGCGACGAAATCCTGGTTGGCCTTTTCACCACGGCGGCAGTGGTGATGCTCGTCGTCGGGACGATCTGGCTTCTGCGCGGCGGACTGGAGAAAGGATATCCGCTGTACGGCACGTTTCCGTGGGGATCGGGGCTCAAAGAAGGGCAGCCCGTCTGGCTGTCCGGCGTAACCGTCGGTTTCGTCGATAACGTCGATCTGCGCGACGACGGCGAACTCGTCGTCACGTTCCGCATTCAGGATAAGTACAAGATCCCGAAGGGGTCTGTCGCGAGCATCGTGCCTAACGGGTTCTTCGGCGACGTCGCCATCGCGCTCGCGCCCGCCGCGCCTAACCCTGTGTCTCACGAGCCTGGCGACTCGGTACCGACGAAACCGGGAGCGGCAGGGCTTCAGGTCCTCGCCTCGCAAGCCGACACCATCTCTCAGGTAACTCGACGCATTCTCGGCGCGACGGAAGCGCAGCTCGTCGATTCCGGCGGACTCAGAGAGATGCGCCTGATGTTATTGTCCTTCAATCGCGCCGCCGGCGAGTTCGCGCGCGTCATCGACGCGCAGTCACGGCAAATCGAGCTTACGATTGGCGCAGTCCGATCGCGCGCTGAGGCCATCGATTCGGCGCGCGTCGATTCCGCGGTCCGCGGCATCCAGCAGGCGACTGCAAACTTCGAAGCGGCGTCAGGTGAGTTGCGAACGGCTGCCGTGCGCCTGAATCAGCTCGTCGCCCGCGTCGATAGCGGTCAGGGGTCGCTTGGAAAATTGCTGAACGACGAACAGCTGTACCGGAACCTTGTAGGGCTCTCGGCCAGCATCGACAGCGTCATGGCCGACCTCAAGAAAAACCCTCGCCGCTACATCAACCTCTCGATCTTCGGCCGCAGTTAGGGGTCGGATCCTGCGCAATGACCGACATCGGGTCCACGCTGCGTCGGCTCCTTCGCTCGCCCGGCTTCACGCTGGTCGCTCTGGTGGCCTAGACGCACTTCTCGCCGGGATTGGCATGTTCGGCGTCACGTCGTATTTGGTGGCACAACGCACTCGCGAAAGCGGCGTGCGCAGGGCGTTACGCGCCCGGCCAATTCACTCCTTCACAGCGTGCTCGGTGGCACGGTGCGGTTACTGGCAATCGGCGCGGCAGTCAGATTCGCTGCGGCGCTCGTACCGGGGCGCGTGTCATCGCAGCTGCACGGCGTGAGCGGGAACGACCCACTGACCTTTGCGCTCGTGCCGCTTGCGCTCGCCGCGGTGGCGCTCATCGCCGCTATGTTCGAGCACGCCGCGCGCTTGGCGTCGATCCAATGGTCGCTATGCGCGCGGAGTAGTTCGGAGTCGCGCCCCAAAAAGCGTTGTGACGGACGGCACGGAAGAGTCTCACCTCTGGTCACCTTCGAGTGCACAACCGACGGCGTTTTAAGTGCGCACGACTGTGGTCTCAGAATCGCACAGATGAGTTCGTGCGCTTAGCCCGAACGCCGTACGGCGAAGAGAGTCTGAGGAGATACCCGTTCTGTCAAAATTCTGGCGACAGAGTTTACCAGCCATTGCCAGCGTTAGGCCCGTCTGCTACAGTGTGCACCGGCGACGGAAATACCACTCCGCATATGGTGTCGCAGATACAGAGGTATGATGGTGAAGGTGCAACGGCAAAGCAGCAGGTTGGGAGGGGCGGGGGGCTATTCCGCACTGGCCGTGCACTGAAGTGATCGAACGTCGGCGCGCAACGCGCGCCGAGAATCTTCCGACAATCTCGCAAAATCCGATGTCTAACTATTCTTTCGTTAGGCGCGTGCTGCCTATCGCATCAGCTCTCGCTGTTGCTGTCACGGGTTGTGACTCACACGACCCCCTTACTCCCGACCGCTCGCGCGAACAGGCGTCGTCGCAGATCCAGACGCCATCGACAAGCGAGTTAACAGCGATCGCACGCTTCTCGATCCAACTGTCAGTTACTGGCGCGTTGAAGCCTGGAGTTCCTCGCATCATCTCCTGCGCTGTTACAGCTGCTCTTCCGTCGAAGCAGGCTGTTATCAGTGTCGCTGCTCCTGAGCTGGTTTTGGTGAACGCGCGGCGTTGGCAGCAGAACCGACCTGCGCCCGGCGCCGGCTGTATCGCTGGGAGGGACTGCAACTGCGGCATCGCTGTCGGCGTCGCAAGCACATGGCGCTCCATCGCGGGCCGCCCCATTTCCTACGCGTAGCGCGGAGCGTTCGAGCATGGACTTTATACACGATCAGCTGTTCGATGGGCGACCATTTCGCATCCTAACGATCGTGGATCACTGGAGTCGCGAGAGTGCGTTGCTAGAGGCCGCGTTTCCTTCTCAGGCTGTGACGAGGCGCAAGCCTTGGAGCGCGTCATGTGGACCGCTGGTCGGCCAGCGTCGATCACGTGCGATCACGGCAGCGAATTCACATCGACAACGCTCGAGGCGTGGCCATACGTGCGCGGTGTGCAACTGGACTTCACGCGACCAGGCAAACCACGGACAACGGGCACATCGAGTCATCCAACGGCCGGCTGCGGGATGAGTGCCTGAACGTGCGCCGGTTCTTGTCGCTTGACGACGCACGCGGGAAACTCGCAGCAGCGCGACTACAACCAGCACCGTCCACACAGCGCTTTGGGACACCCGACACCGAGGAGTTGTGCGTAAACGTCAGGACCAACAGGACCTAACGACAACAGCTATTCGAGCTTAGATCTGTCTACAAACGGGACCAACGTCACAGCACCCCGATGGACCTGTTCCGAACTGTCCACCACATAGGAGAGCGTACCCGACCCGATGTTCCTCGCGATGAGCGGGAGTACGCCCCCGCCGAAAGCCAACCGGCACCACTCGGCACTCCACCCAAAATCCGGCTCTCCGACCCATCTCTACTCTAGAAACTCCACCGGACGGACAGCTGCGAGCGCCAGAAGTTCGCCACGAAAAGGCCGTCGATGTACTCCTGCTGGTTGACGTTGAACTGGTAGATACCAACCGCCGTTTTCGGATCGGGGGACGATTGGCCCACGTGGGTGAGCATGTCGACGTTGTTGAAGCTGCTCGCCGAGTGGACCTGGATCTTGCCCCACTTCTTGTTGAGCAAGTTGCCCACGTTGAAGATGTCGTACGTCACCGTTAGGCGATTCTTGCCGAAGATGTTGATCCCCTGTCGCAGCGAGAAATCGACCTGGTTAAAGAACGGCAGCCGGCAGGCGTTACGCGGCAGGATCCGGCCGCGATACTTCCTAAGGCACTGCGAGTTTTCGATGAAGTCTTCAAAGGCTTGCGCTTGCTGAGCCGCTGTAATTGTCTGCCCTGCAACGGTCTGCGTGCGGAACTGAATCTCGTTCGGATCGAGCGCGCTCCGGGGGACGTACATCAAGTCGTTGCCTGCTGCGCCGTCCGCGTTCGCGTCACCAGACCCGCTCGTTGCGCGATACACGTAATCGTGCGGCGCTCCCGAGACACCCTGATAGAACAAGGAGACGTCAGTCGCCAACTTGCGATTGAGCCATTCGACCGTGTACGAGCCGCTGGCCGCGATCTTGTGTGGCTGATCGAAGAGCGAGGTCGTGAGCGTCGGAGCTTCCTGGTCTCCGGAGAGCGTTCTACCGAATCGCCAGTTAGAGATGTGGGTCGAGGACGTGAAGCTTTGCACGTCGCGCGCGCGGGAGAAGGTGTACGCGAACGAGGCCTCCCAATTGTTCGAATAGCGCTTCCGCAGCATGCTCGTCATGCTGTAGGCGTAGCCCTTACTCTGATTCTCGATGTCGATGGCTTCGCTGAATCGGCTGGCCCCACCCCGCGCTAACACCGATGCGGGAAGGATCGGGAAAGCCTGGCCGTTGGTGCGAATCGAGTCGCCGTAAAGCACGCGGCCATTGCGATCAGTCCCGCGGATGCCGGCCAAGTTGCGATTCACAAAGAAGAGCTGATTCAGCGTCTTCGAATAGAGACCTTCGAGAGTCCCAACGAGGTCCCATGGCAGTTGCCGGTCGTACGCCAGCGAAAGGCGCATCGGTTGCGGGAATTTGAGATCCTTGTCCAGGAAGTTCACTGCGCCGATCGGCGCGGCGCCTTGTCCATTGCGGCACACCGTCGGCAGCGCGTCGACGTCCGCCGTGAACGCCGGCGCGGGGTCGCGACTGCCACCTGTGTTGCAGTTGAGGAACGTGATGATCTGCCCGTTGTTGATGTACGCGTTTTCCATCCATACATACGGAGGCGTGCCGACGAACAAGCCGAAGCCGCCGCGCAGTTGATTCATCTGATCGCCCGTCACGTCCCAGTTGAAACCGATGCGCGGAGAAAACTGGAGCGCACTCTTCGGGATATCGTCCGTGCGACGCCCGTACGCGCTATCGATCGGCGCGCTGTACGCCACATCGCTCAGGAAGCGGCTCAGATCGAAGCGCATGCCGATATTCAGATTGAGCCGGTCGCTCACGCGCCACTGATCCTGAGCGTACCACGCGCTTTGCAGCGCATCGAAGTAAACATTGCCGCCATCGCGCAGGATGAAGGCGCGGCGGAATGTGTTTGCATTGCCTGCCGCGAGACTATCCAGGCTGCGGAACGACCACACGCCGTATGAGCTTTGAGTAAAGAGGTTGCGAATCTTCACAAGTTCGTTGCGCGTCCCGATGGTGAGCGTGTGATTCCCAACTGGCTTTGTGAAGTTGTTAGTCAGCTCAAACGTCTCTTGATCGAGCTCGTTGCCCTGTGAGAACTGATCCGCGCCGGCGATAATCGAGGCGGTCCCACCGCCTGTGCGGGGAAGGTTGAAGACTGTGACTTGCGGGAAAACAACCGGAGGATCTCGTCGATCTTTCACATTGTTGTATCCAATGAACAGTTCGTTGAACGACCCACCCGCGAAGTTGGAGTACAGCTGCAGAACGGGCGCGTGCTTCGTCGAGCTGAAGTCATGATAGTTGCTCGAAAAGACGACCGTGCTTTGACCGCGCCCAGTCTGTTGTCGTAAACGCTCGGCGGTGCCGTAGTTATAGCGGAAGACCAGACGGTGCGTGTCATTTGGCCGGTAGTCGATACGTCCAAAGACGTTGTTGACCGGATTCGGAATGTTCACGTAGCCTGCCGTCCCAAATTCCGACAGTCCGCGCGTGGCGATGAGCTGCTCGAAGCGAGCGCGATCGGCGTCCGAGATTGGAAAAGCGACGGTGGCGTTGGAAGGCTGGCCCGCGTAGGGCCCGGTGACGGGTGAGTTCTCATCTTCGAACTCGGGATTGATGTAGAAGTGCAGTCTGTTCTTGATGATGGGGCCGCCTAACGAGAAGCCCCAATTCTTCCGCTCGAACGGCGTGGCGCGCAGGATATTGGTGTCGGCGCCGAACTTCTCGTTGCGATAGTAATAGTAGACTGATCCGCGCAGGTCGTTGGTGCCGCTCTTGGTGACGGCATTCAGCAGCAGCCCGCCGAAATTCCCTTGCCGCACGTCATACGGCGCCAGCAGCACTTGGAGCTCTTTCACCGACTCGATCGGCACGGATCGCGCGTTCGCCTGCGCACCAGGCTGACCCGTGGACCCGAGACCGAACACGTCGCGTTCGGTCGAGCCGTCGATCTGCACATTGTTCATGCGGTTCGACATCCCTCCCGCTGAATACCCCGGCCCCGACTGCGACACCTGAGGTGCCATACGCACAAAGTCGACCATGTTGCGGTTGATGGACGGGATGCGCTGCAACGCCGTGTCCGTTACGATCGCCTTGATCCCTTGATTGCTCGCGTGGAACGTCTCGGCGCCCGTGGTCGCGACAACGGTGACCGCCTGCAACTGTGCCGCCGCTTGCGTTAGGCGGAAGTCCACACGCGTGATCTGCGAGAGCTTCACGAGGAAGCCATCTTTGGTCGATGGCGCAAAGCCGATACGGCGCGCAACTACCTCATAAGGCCCACCCACCTCCAAGCCTTGCACAAGGTAGGCCCCGCTCGCGCGCGTCATCCCGCCCGACACAATGCCTGTTGCCATGTGCCGAATGCGGATTTGAACAGCGCCAAGCGGCGTGCCGAGTGAATCGGTGACCGTTCCTGCGATCGCGCCTGTCGTGATACCTTGCGTTAGACCAGCGCGAGCAAATAAGGCGAGGGCCACCGGAATCGCGAGCGCGACACCCCGGCAAAAACGAGAGATGATCATAAGACGATTTTGGAGGGTTGGCGTGCACCAGTTACCGAGTCGTACGCCGAGCGTATCAAAGCTGGGTTCGGTCGTCAGACTGGTCAAGCTTCCTACTGAGGTATGTGAGTTACTCCGTTACTGCCGCGTTTCCGATCGATTACATAGTAGACCGGAATTCCCGCGAGAATTCCGCCAAAAATGATTGCGGTCGTCTTGCGCGCCTCAGGTGCGATGAGACCGTTGATCATCAAGTACGCCACCGACGCGATGAACAACAGCGGTACGATCGGATAGCCCGGCGTGCGATACGGTGAGTGCACGCCACGCCGGCGCAGACGGAAAACAGCCGCAACGGATAACGCGTAGAAGGGAATCATCGCGGTCACGAATGCGTCGGCCAGCGCTTCGAACGGGAAGAACAACACAAAAACAGCACCTAACGTGGCCACGAGTCCAATCGCCATGTACGGCGTTTCGTACTTCGGATGTACCGCCGCGATTCGCCGGAAGAGGAGGCCATCGTCGGCCATGGCAAAGAGGATACGCGGCGTCGTGAGCAGGACAGCGCCTAACGTGCCGAAGGTGGATATCATCACCGTCGCCGACACGATCACGGCGCCTGGCCGCCCGATCACTGCCTGCGCCACGTCGGCCGCCACGAGCTTGGATGTGCGGATCTGTTCGACAGGAAGCACCGCGAGATATGCGAGGTTCGCCAGTACGTAGATCGCCATCACGGCCACCGTGCCGCCGATGAGCGCGCGCGGAAGGTTGCGCTGCGGGTCCTTCACTTCCCCAGCTACGTAGCTGAGGTCTCCCCAGCCGTCGTACGCCCACAGCACGGAGACGAGCGCCAAGCCGAAAGCGCCGAGCGCGAAGCTTCCCGGCGGCGTGGCGGGGGTGTAGTTGCCGCCGGTGCTGGGCAATCCTATCAAGAACGCGATGACGATCACGAAGAGCAGCCCCGCGAACTTTCCGATCGTCGTTAGGTTCGTCACCAAGGTGCCCCAGCGCACCCCAATGATATTGAACGTCGCCGTAAAAATGATCGCGATCGCCGCCACATAGTGCGCCGTCCGATCATACGGCGGAACGGTTGGATCGAAGCCGAGCACGCGCAAGAAATACTCGGCGAACGTGATCGCGATGGCACCTAACGCAAAGGCTCGCACCATGACCAGCTGCGACCAGCCGAAGAGGAAGCCCAGGAGCCGCGACCAGCCGTCGCGCAGGAAAGCGTAAAAGCCGCCCGTCCGCGGCAGGATGCTCGCCACTTCCGCCAACGTCAGCGCGCCACAGAGCGCGAAGATCCCCGCGACAATCCACACTGCGATGAGTGGGAGTGGCCCCGGAATCCGGTCGGCCACACTCGCCGGTGTGCGAAAAATGCCGGAGCCGATCGTAGAACCAACGACGATGGCGACGGCGCTCCAGAAGCCGATGCGTCGTGGCAGGGCTCCAGGGTCACGCGGTGGAGGTGTTGTCATGGGCGCCAATGGTAGAGGTGCGTGGCGCAAGGCGCTAGCGCCTCATGCCTGCGTGCCGCCATCATTCCGCATCTCGATTCCGCGTCTTTGTGAAGTCGTTGATCTTTTGGAGCGCTCTCGCGCTTCTTGTCTTTGGGGAATGGATGATCCTACGCGCGTGGTGGGCGGGCCGCACTCCCGCCGCGGGCGTGCGCCGCCCGCGTGCCTCGGAGTTTGTCTGGATCGCGCTCCCGGTTGTCCTTCTCGCGGCAACAATCATTGCCACTTGGCGCGCACACGGCGCAGCGCCTAACCAGTCGGTGGACGTGCACGCGGGGCATACGTCGTGAGCACGTTGCGTCGATTGGGCTGGGTTGCACTTGTCCTCGCGTTCGGCCAGATCGTGTTCGGTGCGATCGTGCGCATCACTGGTTCGGGGATGGGGTGTGGCGACTCATGGCCCCAGTGCGCCGGCCAGTGGCTGCCGCCGCTCGACCGTCGCGATCTCGTTATCGAGGTGACGCACCGCTACATCGCTGCTGCACTGACGCTGGTGATCGTCCTCCTGACTGCGGTTGCGTTCGTTAGGCGGCAGTTGGCTGGCGTTGGTGGCCCCGGCGGCGTCCTACGCCCGACGCTCCTTGCCGCCATGCTCGTAGTCGTCGCGGCACTGTTTGGTGCTGCTACAGTCAAGCTCGAGCTCACGAACAAGGGCGTCATTGTCACGCACCTCGCGATCGCAATGACACTGCTCGCTGTGCTTCTCGTCGTCATCGACCGGACGCGCGACGCCGTCCCTAGCAGCGTCAGCATACAACCGCGAACGCTGCGCGCGACGTATGCGGCGGTTGTCCTTGTCTTCCTAACCCTTGTGCTCGGTGCGCTTACTGCCCACGTCCCGGGAGCGAATACAGCGTGTGGCGGCTTTCCACTCTGCAATGGTTCGTTCGTGCCGACCGCCGCGATTCAACACGCGCAATACACGCATCGCGTCCTCGCGTTACTCGTCGTTCTGCATGTGGCGGCGCTCGCTGTTGGCGTCACGCGCCGCAAGGAAACGCCGCTCGTCGCAGCGACGCGCCTAACGCTCGCAGCCGTCGCTTTGCAGATCGTCATCGCCGCACTCCTCGTCGAACTCAACCTGCCGCTGATCCTGCGTTCGTTGCACGAGGCGGTGGGGACGCTGATCTGGCTCCTTGTCGTTTGGCTGACCGTTGTTGCGCGCAGGTCCGTGGCCGCAAGAGCTGCGGCGTCCACCATGGCGCGCGTCGGAACAACGGCTGAGGCACGCGCGTGACGCACGCAACGGTAAACACAGCGGCCTCGCAGACGACCAGCGTGCGTGATTTCGTGGCGCTGACGAAACCGCGCATCGTTTCGCTGCTGCTCGTCACGACCGTGGCGCCGATGTTTGTTGCTGGCACAGCGAGCTGGGTGTCTGTCGCGATTGTAGCGTTAGGCGGGTATTTGATGGCTGGCGGCGCGAATGCGGTCAATATGTACCTGGACCGCGATATCGACGAGACGATGGCGCGCACCCGTCTGCGCCCGATCCCCAGCGGGCGGCTCGCGCCGTCAGCTGTCCTCGCGTTCGGAGTAGCGCTGGCGGCGGCAGCGACGTGGCTCCTCGCGGCCTTCGTGAACGTGCTCACTGCGACGCTCGCTCTCGCCGGTTTCTACGCGTATGTATTCCTCTACACGCGATGGCTCAAGCGCTCCACGCCGCAGAATATTGTGATCGGCGGCGCCGCGGGGGCCGTTCCGCCGCTTGTCGGTTGGGCTGCTGTCACGGGGACACTGGACCTGACGGCGTGGTACCTCTTTCTCATCGTTTTCTACTGGACGCCGCCGCACTTCTGGGCGCTCGCGCTGCTCAAGCAACGCGACTATGCACGCGCCGGCGTGCCGATGGCGCCTAACGTATGGGGGGAGCGCGAGACGAAGGACGAGATGTTGTGGTATGCGTGCATCCTCGTCGCACTTACGTTGCTACCGGTCGCATTCGGTGCGTTCGGTTGGGTTTATCTGACTTGCGCTCTGGCGCTCGACGCGCTTCTGCTGCATGGTCTTTGGCGAGTGCGCCACGCACAGGAGTGGACCGAGGCGGCGTGGAGGCTGTACAAGTTCTCGCTGCTGTATCTCGCGCTTCTGTTTGTGGCGATGGTCATCGACCGACGAGGCCCGCTATGATCTCGCCATCTTTGGGACGACGTACGCTGCGCCTGCACCACGACCACACCGCGCACGGCCACGGGGGGGGGCCGCGCAGCGACGTGGAGCATCACGACACAACGACCGAGCTCCTTACCCTTCAAGTGGCCGGCGGGCATGGCGAGCCCGAGCGCTTGCTCCTCATCGGTCGTCCCGAAAGTGGGCGCGTGCGTGTGCGCGAGTGGACGAGCAACAGCTGGAATACGGCAGGCGACGATTACGAAATCGACGCCGAAGAGCTACTCGCGGCGCTGGAGCGCGATTTCAGCGCCCGGCGCGCCATGAGCGCGGAGATCCACCGCGTTAGGCAGTGGCTCACGGGGTGGTGATATTCGACGGCTGACGCCATGGCTGCTCGCGGCGCTCGTCGTCGCAGGGAGCGCGTGGCATTGGCGACACGGTCCGGCGCTCGGTGCGGACGATCACGGCCAGTATCTGTTGCATGCACGCGCACTCGTCGAAGGCCGCGCGTACACTGACATCGGTTTCATCCACTCGCGTTTTACTACGCTGATCGCGCCCGTAGCGGAACCGCCCGGGTTGCCGCTCTTGATCGCCGGGATGTTCAGTGTCGTCGGCGAATCGCTGGCGTGGGTGCGCGCGCTGCTCGTACTGAGCTTCGTCGCGTTCGCCCTCGTGCTGTGGCACTACTGGCGCCGGCTGGAGAGTGAGACCGTCGCCGTAATCATCACTGCGTGGACTGTCGTCGCGCTTCTGCGACTGCACGTCGTCGATACAGTCTTGGCTGATCTCCCATGCGCCGCTGCACTCTGGCTGACATTTCTCATCATCGATTCACCGCGCGCGGCGCTCGAGCGCCGACACTATGTGGGGCTCGCCGCCGCTGGTGCGCTCGCCTTCAGCTTCCGGATGGCGGCTTTGCCGCTGCTGCCGGCGATGGCGTGCCTGGTGCTGCTGCGGCCGGCGACCGAACGCCGCGGCCTGCTACTCGGCGGCGCGGTTTGGGTGCTCAGCGCGGTTGCCGTCCTGTTTCTTCTTCCCGGAGCAGAGTCGTTAAGCAGCGAAGTTGCGCGTACGCCTTCGGATATTGCGCGCGATGTGGCAGTCAATGTGCGGACAATCCTGGATGGCGCGCGTGACTGGATTCCGCTCGCGCTCCCATGGCGACCCGCCACCATCGCGCTGCACGGCGTCATACTGATCGTCGCAGCGTGGGGAGCGCTCGTCGCCTTGCGCGAGCAGCCACGCCGGTTCGCGTACATCACGGCGGCATGGTATGTCGTGATGTTGATCGTCCTGCCGACTCGCGCCGAGCGTTACATGTGGCCGCTTTATCCATTGCTCGTTTTCGCATTCATCCGTGGATTGCGTGCGATCGTAGCGGCGATACTCCCTGGCACGCGCCACGCGACGCTTGGCTTCGCTGCGATGGCGATGCTCATCGTCGGCATGTTGCAGGATGCCACGGCGGCGCGGCCGCGGGCCCTCCACGATGACGCTGAGGCGCGGGCCATCGTCGAAACACTGCGACGCGAAGCCCGCGTTAGGCCCGTCCGAGCGGCGTTCTTTTCGCCGCGCGTGCTGACGTGGGAAACTGGTGTCACCACAACGGCATTCGGCGACGCGGCGCCTGAGGCGATTTACGACGAGGTGCGACGCGCCGGACTAACGCATGTCGTCATCGGAGACGCCGGGACGTCTGCCCTCGGACACGACGCAACAGCCTTGATGATTATGCGCCATCGTTCCTCGTTCGTCCCGCTTTTGACGAACAAGAGTTTCACGATCTACGAAGTGCGTGGGTCGCCCGGCGAGCGATGAGATTCGCTCGCTAGGCGGCCTTCGTCTTGCCAATGAGCGACGGCATCAGCTTCGTCGCGCGATCGAGAACGCGCGCAGCCATTGATGTCTCATAGGCGACGTGGGTCACCAACGCATTCGATCGGGTTCAGCCCAGCGTGATCGTGCCGTTATTGCCGTCAGAAGGTAAGATTGCTCGTTAGGCTAATAACTCTTGAGGCCATCCACGAGCCAGCGCCGCAGCGTGGCCTTCATGAGCCCCGCGGCGATAGCGGGATCTCCCGCCACGAAACGCTGCGCCTCGTCCTCGCTCGTGACGCTCAAGAGCACCATTCCAACCGTCGCGTCCGGCGATCGCGGCGCCAAACCCTGCTGAAAAGGAGCTGCGCCGAGCAGCTTGTCCGCGTTCGCGCGCAGATGGGTGCGATGCTGCTGAATCCCGACTTGCTCAAGGGCGCCCTTGGCGGTGTCCCACGCAGGTCCCCGTTCGTACAGCGCCGCGAAGACGGGTAGTCGCGCTTGAGATCCCTGTGCCGCGATGTCGCGCGCGTGAAGCGCGAATCCGGCGGGAAGTAGGCCGGCCACGGCTGACACCGTGATGGCAACAAGTCGGCGGCGACGAAGCATAGAGAACTCCGATAGGTTAGTGAGGACCCACGTGAAACCACTATGGATTTCTGGACAACGAAGTTTCGCCGCTTTCCAACGGCTTCCACGCCACGCCGGGCGATCGTGAGCACGGGCGCTTGTGGGCGCGCGTGGCGTGGCTCATACACCCCGAGCTTCGCCCCGCTGGGGAGCGTCAACTGCGTGAGCAACCCCCAGCCCTGATCGCGCACTGGATCACAGGCCATTCCGTGACGTTTCATTTCCGCGACCAAGTCATTCCCATCACGTTGCAAAGTTCGTACGCTGCACGTGGTCGGGACAGCCAGCACGTCCTCGTTAGGTGCTCCGCGCGAGGCTCGACAGCGTGCCGATCCATGCGGCGGTGGCGTCGCCGACCTCGGTGAGGACCTGCGCGTCCGAACGGCCCGAGCGCTTGAGCACGTGGAAGCTATGATCGGCACCTTCGAGCCAGTGCATGTGCCAGGTGGTGGTCACCGTGGCGACCGCGCGTTCCATTAGCTCCGGCGTGCACATCGTGTCCCGTGTTCCGTTGAAGCAGAGCACCGGGACGCGAATGGCGGGCAGGTGCGCGTCGCGCAGCTGTTCCGGTCGTCCATCGGGATGCAGCGGATACGCAAGCAACAGGAGGCCGGCGCAGTCAAAGCCCTCGGCGGCGAGCATCGACGCGACGCGCCCTCCCATGGAACGGCCGCCGATGATGAGCGTTCCGGGCTTGAGCTCCGCGCGCACGAGTTTCACGACGGCTGCGTAGCATGCTTTGAGCAGCGGCATCGGGTCGGGACGACCGCTGCGCTTTTCTTTGTAGAGAAAATTGAAACGCACAACGCTCAGCCCACGCCTAACGAGCTCCGACGCGACGGCCAGCATCGCGCGATCGTTCATGTTGCCGCCGGCGCCGTGGCCACAGACGAACACGGTCTTCGTCGAGGCGTCCGGCGGCGTATCCAGCTCCGCGGTGGTCTGCGCGTCGCCTACGGGGACGGTCCACCGTACGGAGGGTTGGAACATGTAACCTGCGGTACAAGTGAAAAAAGAAACTGCGTTAAGCGGTACGTCTCCAACAGCGTTAAACAGTCAACGGCGTAAAGATGTCAACTACATCCACTGTTTGACGTTGTTGACACTTTAACGCCCTCATGAGCGGACTGTTTAACGCCTTTTGCTTAACCTATTCCGCTCTGCAGTAGCTTTACCCGCTCAACATCGCGCTGAGTTTCGCCAAAACCGTCAGGAGGTCCGGCGTGTCTCCTAACACCTGCCGCACCGGATCCTTTCCCATCTTTTCCATCCGTTCGGGGGCTGTCTTGATCGTGAACGCTCGCGGATCCAGCGATTGGTCCACTTCATCCCACTCGAGCGGCATCGACACGGCGGCGCCGGGAAGCGGCCGTACACTGAACGGCGCGACGATGAGCTGACCGGTGCGATTCTGCAGATAGTCGAGATACACCTTGTCGCCACGCTTCGTCACGTGCCGTGTGATGGTCGTACTGTTAGGCAGCTCCTTGATCACGAGCCGAGCCAGCAGCTCGCCTAACGTGCGCGTCTGTTCGAATGTCAGTTGCTCCGCCAGCGGCAGCAAGATATGCAACCCCGATTTGCCCGTCGTCTTGACGTAGTCCGGCAGTGCGATCTCCTGACAGATCCGGTGCAACACCTGGGCACTCTTGATCACATCCTTGAACGGAGCGTCCTTCGGATCGAGATCTATCACGCACCAGTCGGGAAGCGTGAGGGAGTCGACGCGACTCATCCAAATGTGCAGCGGGATCGTCCCCAGATTCGCGATGTACAGCAGTGACTCCTCATCGTCGCAGACAAAGTACTGTATCTCGCGTTGCGTGTCTTCGCTCCAGATTCCCACCGTGCGAATCCACTCCGGCGCGAACTCGGGGGCATCCTTCTGATAGAATGATTTCCCCTCGATCCCGTCGGGAAAGCGAGTCATAACAACTGGACGGTTCCTGAGGTACGGCAGGATCCATGGCGATATCGAGCGGTAGTACTCGATCAAATCGCCCTTGGTGTAGCGCTCAGCAGGCCAGAAGATCTTGCTGAGGTTCGAGAACTTGATGGTCTTGTCCGGCGCTATGCGCTGTGGCGGTGGCACCTTCGTTCGCTGCGCGTTTTCGCTGCTCGCGTTAGGTCCTGCCTCGCCTGCGACGTCTGGATCGTTCTGCCACCCCTGGCGCTGACATTCCTCCGCCGACTTGTCATCGCGCATTCGCAAGAAGGCTGGATGCCGCAAAACGCCGTCGGGGGTCCACTCGCGGAACCGTACCTCGCACACAAGCTGCGGCTCAACCCACGTCGTGGTCTTGGTCTCTGGAATCACGGATTTAGGCAATGGCTCTGCGTTAGGCTTCACCACCGGTCCCAGACACGGCGCGTTACCGCGCACCAACGGCTCCAGCTGCTTGCGCAGATCGCGCAGCAGCTTGTCGCTCAATCCGGTTCCTGCCCGCCCCGCATACACGAGCTGACCGTCGACGTAGTCGCCGAGTTGCAACGCGCCGAGTCCGCTGCGGTTCCCTCTTGGCTGCGTAAATCCGACGATCACGAAGTCGCCGGTTTTCTCTGCTTTGATCTTGAGCCAGTTCGCGTTGCGCCCCGCGCGATACGGCGCGTCCGCCTTCTTCGCGATGATCCCTTCCAGACCCATCGCCGAGACTTGCGTGAGAAACTCTTCTCCCTCTCGCTCGATGTGTGACAAATAGCGAACGGCACCGAGCTTGGGCGTGAGATCCGCCAGCAGCTCCTTGCGGCGCGTTTGCGGCAGCGACCGCAGATCGAAGTCCTCGAACGCAATGAGATCGAATACGAAGAACGCGGCTGGAAGCTCAACCGCCGCGCGCCTAACGTCCCTCGGCGACGTTAGGCGCCCACGCTGTTGCAGCATCGCGAAGCTCGGCTTCCCCGAGTCGTCCAGCACAACAACCTCGCCGTCTACGATGCCGGAGTCGAACGGCAGCGCCTTGATCGCCTTCGCAACTTCCGGAAACGTGCCCGTGTAATCGTTGCCGTTCCGTGTGAGCAGCAACGCCTCACCTTTGGACTTCGCCGCCAACAGGCGATACCCATCGAGCTTGAGCTCGAAGATCCAGCCGTCGCGCGTGAACGCTCCCTCTCGTAACTCGGCGAGAGTGAGCTGTACGTCGCGCGGATCGACGCGCTTGCGTTCGACCTGTTCCTTCTCGAGCGCTTTGCGGACTTTCGACGCAGGCGTGTCGCCGGCTTGGAGCTCTTCGACAGTCAGGCCCGAGAGGACCGACTCTTCGGGAAACTCGTCGCCAGGTTTTTTCACCCAGGAGTCGCGCTCCTTGATGAGGAGCCACTCCTTCTCGCTCTTCTTGATCTTCACCAGAGTCCACTTGCCGTGGAGCTTGTAGCCTTTCAGCTCGAAGAGGAGCTTTCCTGTCACTAGACCCTCCCGAAAATCCTCCAGCGGTACCCATTCGCCGCGATCCCAGACGATGATCCCGCCGGCTCCGTAGTTCCCTTCCGGGATCACCCCTTCGAAGTCGCCGTAGTCGAGCGGATGGTCTTCGACCTTTACAGCTAAGCGTTTGTCGTTCGTATCGTACGATGGGCCTTTGGGGACTGCCCACGACTGGAGGACGCCGTCCATCTCGAGACGGAGGTCCCAATGCAGCCGCCGAGCGGCATGTTTGTGGACAACGAACAGTCGCCCCTCGTCGGATGCGACGGTCCCGAGCGGCTCTGGGGATCGATCAGCCGATCGTTTTTCGCGGTAGGTTCGTAGGTTGTCGTCGTCAGGTCGATCGGGCATCGTGGGACCGAATCAAAAGCGGCAGCGCAAAATGCCCGCAGAAAAAAGCGCGGATGAACGCCGATACAGCCGCTGTTAACAAAGAACAATGTCTGCGTTTACCTGCGTCAGGTGCTGCGTTTATCTGCCTCCCGCTTTTTCTGAGACGAATCACAAAGATGATGCAAGAAGGGCCGGGTAGAAGACGGCAGGCGCGGCTAGTAGCTTTTCATTCCCACATCTTCCCTTCCCATGCCAGCCAGATCCATCGGCACTGCGACAATCTCGTTCGGACTCGTCTCCGTCCCAGTTCAGGTGTACTCCTCCGCCGAGTCGAAAGCGAGCGTCTCATTTAACATGTTGCACAAGAAGTGCGGCTCGCGACTCAAGCAGCACTACACGTGCACGAAAGACGCTGAGTTGGTACCGCGCGAAGACACCGTCAAAGGGTATGAGTTCGCCAAGGACCAGTACGTCATCTTTACGCCCGAAGAGCTCAAGGTCCTGGAGGAGAAAGCGACCAGCACCATCGACGTCGCGGAGTTCGTTCCGCTGGCGAGCGTCGCGCGCGAGTACCTCGACAAGGTCTATTACCTCGGCCCCGACAAGGGTGGCGATCGCGCCTATCGGCTCCTCGCCAAGGCGCTCAAGGAGACCGGGCGCGCCGCGTTAGGCCAATACGCCGCGCGCGGTCAACAGCACCTTGTGTTGTTGCGGCCAAGAGATGGCGTGCTGGTAATGGAGCAGCTGCACTACGCGGACGAGCTGCGCGGTCCGAGCGAAGTTCCCGTCCCCGACGGCGACGTCAAGCCAACCGAGTTGGCGCTGGCGAAGCAGCTGATCGAACAGACGTCTGTCGAGGCGTTCGATCCGACGAAGTACCACGACACAGTGCGCGAACGAGTCATGGATGCGATCCAGCGCAAGGTAGAGGGACAGGACATCACCGCTGACACAGCGCCGGACACTGGCGGTAAGATCCTCGATCTCATGGAAGCGCTCAAAGCGAGCCTAACGAAGACTCCTGCTGCCGACGAGGCCACCGCTCCAGCGAAGAAAAAGAAAGTGTCGTGAAGCTGCTCGTTGGGACGAGCGGCTTCGCGTTCAAAGAGTGGAAGGGGGTCTTCTACCCTGAGGGTCTCAAGGATGATGCGATGCTCGGTTTTTATGCGAGCCGCTACCCGACGGTGGAGATCAACAACACGTTCTACAAGCTGCCGCGTGAGCATCTGCTGCAGTCGTGGGCATCGCAGGTGCCTGACGATTTCACTTTTACGATCAAGGCGAGTCGCAGCATCACGCATTTCTCGCGACTCAGGCCCGCCGCAGCGACGGCTCTGGACTTTCTGCTGACCAGCACCGCGACGTTAGGCTCGCGTCTCGGCCCGATCTTGTTTCAGTGCCCCGCGGATTTCACAAAAGATATCGAACGTCTGCGCGTATTCCTGGCGCTGTTACCTAACGAGCGTCGCTTCAGCATGGAGTTCCGACACGACAGCTGGTTCGATGACGATGTCCTCGCCGAGTTGCGCGCGCGAGATGTTGCGCTGTGTGTCTGTGAGCAGGAGGACTTTCGCTCCCCTGCGCTGAGCACGGCGTCGTGGGGGTACTTGCGCCTCCATCGCTTGGATTATGCGGCTCCTGCGCTGGCCGAGTGGCGCTCGTTCGTTTCGGCGCAGCCGTGGCGCGAGGCGTACGTCTTCTTCAAACACGATCACGCGGACGGTTCCGGGCCGCCTGCCGTCGAAGCGTTTACTGGATCAAAGGGGTCAGAAATCAAAAGGGGTCAGAGTCGATTGAAATCTTAGTGCGTCAGTGAATTCCTGGCCGG
>JBQTIF010000267.1:0-1780 GCA_052388395.1 Gemmatimonadaceae bacterium
CTTGAAAAATCAAAAGGGGTCAGAGTCGATTTTAATGTGGCGCCGGGCCCGGAAATCACTGACCCCTAAGATTTCAATCGACACTGAGCCCGTTTGATTTTTCAAGATACGACCCCAGCCATACCAAACGTGAGAGACCTCTCATATAGACGGCTTGCGCATAACGCGTGACTGCCTAACTTACGGGTGTCTTTTCGCGGGCCCCCCACTGCATGCCGGCTCTGTCGCCGAAATCACTTCGCTACGAATACGAGCTCTACGTAGAACAGGAAATCGAGCATTACAAAGACTCGATTCCGCGCGTGAACCTACTGCGCATCGGTGATGAGGCGGTCACGACGTTACGGCAACAAGAGCAGACGTCGTTCGACGAGATTCTGTTGTGGGCTGAGGTCGATCGCATCATTCGCAATCGGCTGCGCGTGCCATCCTTCAATAGTTGGAAGCGACGGCGCCTACGTCGGCTCGAAGAGTACCGGCGACCGGAACGCTGGGGCCTAACAGCGGATGCCCCGCTCATTGCCGCGATTCGATCGCGCGAGAATGCGCATGTGCTCGTCGCTGGAGCGCGCGCCGAAGGCCCAGCAATCTTCCTCGCAGCGAATGGCTGCAAGGTAACAGCACAGAACGACGATGCCGATCTCGTCGACCGGGTCATTCAAGTGGCGGGTGAAGCTGGGTTGCTCTCGCGCCTGACGCCGTGCGTGACCGCGCTCGATCGCTTCGAACCCGAGCCGGACGCTCCGCTCGCTGCCGTCGTTTGCGCGTCAGAAGCGCTGCAGAGTCTTTCGCGACGCGAGCGTGCGCGCGTGATCGACGTCCTCAAGAGTGCAACGCTCGATGGTGGGGTGCACCTCGTCCAAACAATCGCGGCCGGGAAAGCAGCCCTGTCGCTCGACGAGCTCAACTCGCAGTACCGCGGTTGGGCCACATCCGTCGTCCCTGATCGCAATTCCGATCAGGTCTTTCTCGCGCGGAAGCTCGTCGCGTAGCGACACGCTGTGTCGTAGCGGGTGTGTCGAACTACGACGCGACCGATCGTCTAACAACAGAAGTCCGAAGCTAAACGCGTGTGGCGACTATACGTCGCCTCGGGCCCTGGTTGGCACTCGGCGTGCTAAGGCGCTTCGCGCGAGTGATCGAGGGATCACTTCGCTGGGAGGCCGACGGCTCGCCGGCGGAACCGTTCTTCGCCGAGGGCGTCGGCCTCGTGAGCAATCAGCAACGCGCGATCCGAACCGGGCGCGCAAGCATACGCAGAAGGCCGCAGGCCTTTGGGAGAATCAGATGGAGCTGTTCGATCACCGGTCCAGTTTAGAGTTCGGCAAGCTGCCTAGCGAGGAGCCGATTGGAATTGTCATTTCGCGCGGTGCAGCAGTTGAGGCAGCCCCGCGTTTGCGCGCGTATGTGTGGGGTGAGGCACCTGTGGTTGATGTCGAGCCGGCGCGCGCGAAATCATCGTAGACGAATCAGCGCGATGGGAATCGGGATAGGGAGTAGGAGAGGATGCCTCCCCTACTTCCCTCCCACACCACCGGACAAGCGGGTCCGCATCCAGCAGTTCAGAAAGTTGAGGTTACGGAGCAAGGCGTGGGACCCCGAGGCGAGTGAAGTAGTTCGTCGGCAGCGCCGTATGAAGAGCGCCGTGGTGTGCAGTGCGCCACCAGCGTGAGGTGTGCGCCGCGGCCGCTCGAGCCACACGCTCGGGGACATCCCGTGCTCGCAGCTCGCGGTACACCGTCGTTCCGTTCCTCCACTGTTTGAGCTGAAGGGCGCGAAG
>JBQTIF010000268.1:0-39135 GCA_052388395.1 Gemmatimonadaceae bacterium
CCGCGTGGCGTTGTAGAAATCGGTCCATGGCATTGCTCCGGTGAATGGCTGGTGGTCATGGCGTGACCTCTCAGCGTATCACTCGGAGCAATGTCATGCACCTCCACTCACCCACGTGCTCGCAACCACCACGCGCAGAGTTCGCACTTCCTTTGGTTGCGGCCGAAGGCCGCCCCAGGTGAATCCGCGATCCCGTTTTGGGGGGTGGGGCGCTCGCGGCGCCAGGATTCACCGGCCGATTTTCACACCGATCGTCGTCATCCGCCCAGCCGTGATCTGCAGATTGTCTCTCTCGTTCAGTTGCTTGTTGGCAAGGTTGTCCACGCGCAAGAACAGCGCGGCATCACGCGCGACACGCCCTTCCAACATTATGAACGGCTTCACGAGCGCCGGATAGCGCACCCAGTAGCCACGCAGCGGACGCGATCGGGCCGAGGCCGACGTATCGGCTTGCGCGTCGTAATACGCGAGCCAGTCGTACCCTGTCCATGATCCAATGAACGTCGCGCCACCCGTTAGGCGCATCGCCGCGATGTCGTATGACAGCCACGCCTGTCCCGCGGCGTTGGGCACCTCGGGGACCTGATCGCCGACGCGTAGATCGCCGTTATACGTCCTCGAGAGCCGGCGCACCTTGCTGTCGGTCCACGACATCGTCGCCGAGCCGCGCAGCATTCCAAGCCGCGCTGTCCCCTCGATCTCGACGCCCGTATTCACGATGCGTCCGACATTTTGATACTGCACAACGGGCGGCTCCTGGCGGGCCACGACCTGCTGGATCAGCTCATCGGCGTTCTGACGGTACGCGGTCAAAGAAAGCGACAGCCGGTCTCCCACGTACACATCGCCCCCGTATTCGATGCCGCTCTGCTCTTCGGGGCGCAGCTCATTGTTCTCGATCTGTCGGAAGTTGACCGTCGTTATGCGGCGACGAGCGCTCGGCGAGGGCGGGCGGATCCCCCTGCCGTATGCGCCACGCAGTTTGAGCGCGGCCCTGCCGCTCCAAAGCTCCTGTGTGTGCGCTACCCCAAGCATGGGAGACCACGCCGTGCCGACGTTAGGCCCGAACGAGGAGTTGCGTTCACCACGCAGTCCGGCCGTCAGGTGCAGAGCGGGGACGGGGACGAACTTCACCTGGCCGAACGCCCCGTTGTTGAGCACGTGATCGAAATAGAGCGCCGTCTGACCGCTGCCGATGCCGGAGATGCGCTGCGTGAAGCCGAAGCGTTCGCGCTCGAGCGCATTGCGCTCGAGACCAAAGGTGAACGTGGCGTTGGTGGCGTCGTTCCCGGTACGCAGTGACGTGCTATAGCGGACGGAAGATCTGCTGACACGCTCCTGCGTGGCGCCTAACAATGCGTCGGCCACGGTGGCTGGCTCGTTCTGCGGCGGGATCGCGCCGGCGTTGCGATCGATGCCGACGACGAGGGAATGCCGCCAGCGTTCGTGTAGCTGATGATCCAGCGTGGCCCCGTATGTCTCGTGCTCGATGCGCTGATCGGCCAGCAGTGGTCGTACGGCGGCTTTGAGCGCGGCGGGACGCAGCAGCGGATTGCTCGCCGCGGTGAAGCGCACGTCTGCATAACGAGCGAATCCGTCCACGCGCAGTGGTCCGAAGAAGCGGCGGCCGCCGGCAAAGGCGCTGCGATACGCCGATGAGCCGTCGGGAATCACGCCGGCCGCGGAGTGCAACGAGCCACCGATGCCTAACGAGGACAGCGGCTCTCCCAGGCTCACGCGTCCGGTGTGGCGCTGCGTCATGCCGGTGCCGTTGATATAGCGACTCTCTTGCACGCCGCCGGAGACGGCACCTTCGAATTGTGGGGCGCCGCCCCATCCGCTCCCAGTGCGACCCTTGCGTGTGACGATCTGCACCACGCCGCTGATCGCGTCAGAGCCATACAGCGCGGAGCCCTGCGGCCCGCGAATCACTTCGATGCGCTCGACGCTCGACGGGTCGATGGCAAACAGAAGGTACGGACTCCCCAGCTCCACTCCGTCGATGTACGTCTTGAGCGAGGTCGAGGTGAACGAGCTGGAACCGCGCACAGAGCCTAACTGTGCGAGCGGTCCGGACACGCCAAGGTTCCAGGCAACAATGCCCGGGATCGACGTGCGAAACAGATCCTGCATCGACGTCGGCCCGAGACGTTCGATGTCTTCCGACGACAGCACGGTGACGGCGTGCGCCAGGCCGCGCCCTGACGCACCGGCGACCGGCGTTCCGGTGACCAGGACGCGATCCATGAGTTGCGGCCGCACCCCTTCACGTGGGAGCAGCACCGCGACAGAATCGTTAGGCGCCGTCACGGAATCCGCTGTCTTGGCCATGTCCGCAAGCTCGACACCAGGGAGGCGCACCAGCACGACATAACCGCTGGGCGTTGTGATCGGCTCCAGCGGCGTACCGCGCAGCACCTCACGTAAAACGTCGCCGATCGCTGCGCGTGAACGATCCAGCGTGACACGACGCCCCGGTGGCAACAGGTCGCTGGAGTACGAAAGGCGCACACGTCCCGCGCTGGCGATCATGCGCAGCGCGACCTCCAGCGGCATATCCGTTAGGCGCACGTCGATGAGACGGCCAAGTACGTCATCGGACCGCGCCTCGCTCGCCGCGCGCGCGATCGCGTCGCCCGGTGGACGGCCTTGCGCGTCTACGTTCAGCGTGGTGAGACAGAGAAGGCCTAACGATGCGAGCCAGTGCCTCCCCCTCCCTGCACGCGGACGCCGGCGCGCGCCGCGGTGCTGCGTCACCCGGCAACCTCGCGGGCCGGTCCCGACCGAATGGGCAGCTCACCCGAATATCCCGGTCCGCTAAAGCGAACTGTGCGACCGCGCCGCTCGACTTTCACGTCAGTCGACGATCCTACGATCTGCAGGATCTCGTCGATCGGCGTGCTCGTGAGGATCGGCACGCTCAACGGTCGGCTCGCGACGGACGAGTCGACTTCGACGTCGAGGTCGAACCAGCGCGACAACTCCACCGCAACTTCACTGAGCGGCGTGTTGTCGAAGACAAGCTGGCCGCGCGTCCATGCAAAGTAGGCATCGAGGTCCTGATCGCGCCGCACGACAACGGCCGTATCAGTCGCGAGGGCGACGTCGCGGGCGCGCAACGTGTCGCTCGCGTTAGGCGCATCGCCGGAACGGACGGCGACGACCCCTTCGCGCACCGCGATACGAACAGCTCCTCGATCAGTCATCGCTACATGCCGCACCACGAACTCCGTGCCAAGGTCTTCCGCGACGATGCTGCCCACGCGCACGCGGAACGGTCGCGTCGCGTCGTGCTTCACGCGGAAGAACGCTTCACCCTCCAGTTCTACCGTCCGCGTTCCCGTACCATAGTCCGGCGCGGCAACGAGTCGTGAACCACTCGCGAGGATAACCTCAGTGCTATCAGCAAGTGTGACGGGCCACTGCGGGGAACCGCGCGGTACTACCCATTCGCTGCGTGTTGCTGTGAACGCCGGGCCAGACGGTTCGCGCAATTGCCAATACGCGACGCCAACAGCAAGGACGAGCCCGGCTGCGAGCGGCAGCGCGAAGCGACGCACGTTGATCGTGCGCGTCGTCGCGGCCTCGTCGCCTAACACGACGTCATTGGAGATCACTTGCCGAGACAGGTCTTTGATACGTGCCGCCACGCTTGCCCACGCGCGATCGACGTCGACACCAGCTGGGATAGCCGCCGCTGCCCAGCGGCGCTGCGCACCGGCGAGCAGTGCCTGACGAGAGGGATCCTCCGCCAGCCAACGCTCAATTTCAGCGCGCTCGGCGGACGAGCTTTCGCGCACTACGTAGCGTGCAAGCCGGTCCCAATCAATGATTTGAGTCATGGCAGCGTGGGAATGCGGTGATTCTCCGCATCCCTATCGACACTCCCCGAATGGGCGGTCCCTTACACCAGCGAGCCCACCGATATTAACCTCACGCCCGGCATCGTGCGCCGAGTCCCCCACTCCCCTCAATGCACATAACTCCGACCGAAAGTGCTGGGCAGCGCGTTCCAAGCGATGCCGAACTGGCGCGTTGGATGCGACTGGGGGATGAAAAGGCACTGGAGACGATTTTCCGGTCGCACTACCCAGGGCTCGTTGGCTTCGTTCGGCGCTATGTAAAGACAACGGAGATCGCCGAGGAGCTGGTCCAGGACCTTTTTCTCAAGATCTGGGCGCGGCGCGGCTCGCTGGGTGAGATCGATTCCGTGAAGACGTATCTCTTTCGTGCCGCGCGAAATACATCGCTCAATCACTTGCGTCGACGCAAGCTGGAGCGCGAGTGGCTAGAGAAAGAAGGGCTCGCGAGTAGCGAGGAGCCCGCTCAGGAGGGTGACGAACCGGTCACTGAGAGTGAGTTGGCGACTGCCGTGCGCGCCGCCGTGGATCGCTTACCGCCCCGCTGTCGTGAAGTATTCATGCTGAGTCGCGACGGCGGATTAACGTATGGGGAGATCGCCAAGTCGTTAGGCATCTCGATCAAGACCGTCGAGACGCAGATGGGGCGGGCGCTCAAGGCGCTGAGAGAGAGTCTCAAGCCCTACCGGCCTTCGTAAGCTCCAACGCAGGGCTCAAGACAAGCTGTTTTGAGCCATCAGCTCCGAGCGCCGAGTCGCGAGGACAAGTAGCGCGCGCCTGCGCAACCTGCCCACCACGGTTGCGTGCTATGGATGCGCCGGGGGTTTGGAAATGACGTTCTTGCCGGAAAGTCGCGCAGGCGAGCCTGCCGTTCTCGATTCTGGAGATTCGGCGCTCACCACTCAAAGCTCCATGTTTTGATCGTTATCATGCAATGACGGCCCCAGTCTCTGACGTGATGCAGGGGCTGCGTCAGTAGGGGTACCATCCCCCTCCTGTGTCGAGTAGGTACATGCGGACGATGACTCAATCGGCACTCAGTCGGACCCTGCTCAAGACCGCAGCAACATTAGCTGCTGCGATCATGGCGAGCGCGTGCGTCGATTCTCCGCAAGAGCCCTCGCCCACGGCAGACTCGCCGTTAGCGAGCACGTTCGACCAGCTCTCGAGGGAGTCGACGACGAACGGCGACAACGCGCGCGGCAACGAGTTCGGCTGGGCAGCGGTGGCGATTGCCGCTGGGATGACGCCATCCCCGCTCCAGGTGATCAACAATGGCCGTCGCGAAGTCTACGATGCGTTTGTACATGCGACGACGATCAGTGCGGCCAACGTTACTGATGGCCTAACGACGCGCACCTTGATTGCCTGGCGCAAGGCCAGCACTCTGTTGCAGGTCATCATGATGAGCGCGCCGGACAACGTCAGCAACGTCTTGCATCCGGCGAGCATGGGACCGATCAACATCGGCACCGCGCCGTTCCGCGGTGCTCACGCGGCGTATTACGAGCGCGGCGACAACAGCACGCGGACGGCGACCTGGATCGGGGTCGGAGGAACGGTTAAGCTCACCGACGTCAACGTCGGGGCGCAGGCCTGCGAAGTCGCGTTGCCGGTGTCGTCTGGTGTAGGGTGTATACGCGCGAAATTCAACGTGTCGTTTGACGTTAGGCTCGCGCTGCTGCCCGCCGGTTCCAGGACTCCCAACGCGACGGCGGACCGCACGTTGCGCGCGAGCAACCAGGAGATCAACGGACTCAAGCTCGCTGTGCGCTGTGTGGAGCCGTCGCTCGCGAACAAGGGCTGCGCCACGAGTACGCGCTCGCGTTAGGTAGTCACCGACCCCGGGCGATCCCGACCAAGAGGGGACCAGCGTAACACGCTGCTTGGGAGGGCGCCCGGGGTCTCGCGGCCGTTATGGTGCGCTGAAGCCAATTCTGCGGCGCGATTCGCGCGCCGGAACTGCGATGAGCTGGCGAATGGCGTCGAAGATCAGCTTGAACCGCGCGTCGTACTTTGTTTCCAGTCGATCAATCCGTCGCGCGAGATCGTCGTTCGAGGCGAAGAACGCCCGCAACTGCACGAACGTGCGCATGATTTCGATATTGACCTGAATTGCGCGCGCGCTTCGCACAACGCTCGATAACATGGCGACACCCTGCTCAGTGAAAGCAAGCGGGGCATACCGCCGCCCACCGCGACCTCTATTTGAGGTCACATTCTGTGACCTCAAATGTTCGGCCTCTTCCCTGGAAAGCTGAAACATGAAATCAGCGGGGAAGCGCGTTCTGTTGCGTCGCACAGCTTGATTCAGCGCCTTCGTCGTCACGCCGTACAACAGCGCCAGATCCTCGTCCAGCATGACACGCTCACCGCGGATCTCGTGAATCTTCTGTGCGACAGCGCGGGCGCGAACCAGCAATTTCCCGGGAGAGCGACGTGTTGCCATACGTCCAAGGTGAACAGCGCCGTCATGCGACCGTCACGGCGCACAGTCCTGACAGCGTCGGTCAATTCCACTCGGGGGCATGTCTTGCCGCGCGCTGACCCTTCGCGCATTGTGGCCGGCCCATATGCCAATCCAATACGTCGACCCTGCGCTCCCCAGGCAGATCTTCGGCTGGCGCTCACTACGGCTCGGCATCGACATGCCAATCGTCACGTATGGCGCGTCAGGCACACCGATCCTTCTGTTCCCGACGGCGGCCGCGGACTTTCTCGAGAATGAGCGCTTCTTTCTCGTCAAAGCAATCGAGCGCCTGATTATGGCAGGGCGCGTTCGGCTCTTCTCGATCGACAGTATAAACGCACACGCGTGGATGGATCGCACGGTGCCGATCCGGGAAAAGGCCCGGCGCCAAGCACTCTATTCGGCGTACATCGAAGAGGAAGTGGTGCCGTACATCCGCCACGTTACCGGGGACTCGGCGGCGCGCAGCCTAACGACGGGTGCATCATTCGGCGCATTTCACGCTGCCAATGCGTTCTTCCGGCGTCCGGACCTATTTGCTGGAACGATCGCGATGAGCGGGTTCTTCGATTTATCGCGCTCGTATCTCGACGGCTATCATGACGACAACGTGTACTTCAACAATCCGGTGTTCTATCTCCCGAACCTTGCCGGCCAATACCTCGAGCTCCTACAGCAGCGCTCGCACATCGTGATCGTAACAGGGCAGGGGGCGTACGAAGCCCCGCACAACTCGCGTTCCTTCTCGGAGCTGCTGCACTCCAAATCGATTCCACACACACTCGATGTGTGGGGCCATGATGTGCGCCACGACTGGCCGTGGTGGCGGAAAATGCTGCCGTACCATCTCGAGAGGGTGCTCGACTCGTAGGCAAGATCAAACCAAGGAGCTTTGAGTCGGCGAGCTTCGAGCGCCGAGTCGCGAGGACGCGTGGGGTGCCAAGGCTGGGCCCTTCACGCCTTCATCCAAGAATCTGAGATGAGTGCGGCGAAAATCGTGGTCGTGGCAGCCAAGCCGTCCTCGAAACTCGGCAGCTGGAAGCTCATCACTCAAAGCTTCTTGTTTTCGATGCTGCACGGAGCCTTGCGCTAAGAGACGTTAGGCTGCTTGTGCTCGCTTCTTTGGCCCGCGACGTGCGAGCAGTGGATACATGACAGCCCGTACCGCAGGAGGAGCCATGCCAGAAAAAGCAACGATCGAACGCGCCAAGCGCGACAAACGCGAAGGTAAATCGCCGTCGACACAGGCTGGCGAGTTTGTGCGCGAGGAGATTCATCACATACGAGAAGGGAAGCACGGCGCGCGGTCCACGAAGCAAGCGATTGCCATCGGCCTGTCCAAGGCTCGGCGCGCTGGAGTCAAGCTGCCAGCACCGCGGCGCGGAACCGTGTCGGAGAGCACGCGCCAAGAGGCGCGCCGCGCGACAAAGGCAGGCGCCAAACGCACCAAGCGGCGCCCGTCGCCAGCAAGATCGCGTGGTGCGCTGCGTCGTTTGCGCAGATACGGTCGCGCAGCGGTGTCGAAGCAAGCGCTCTCGCGTCAGGCCAAGCGTGTCGCCCGTCAGCGCGGTCCGAAACTCCGCAAAGCAGCCGCACGCAAGGCCGTGAGGACCAAAGGACCAGTAGCGCGTCGCGCGGCAGCTCGCAAAGCCGCTCGCACCCGCGCGCGCTCTCGTTAGGTCCGCTACAACAACTGCCTTACCGCAGAGGACGCGGAGGACTACGGCGAGAGACGGGATCTCTGCATCTCTGGCTCTCGAAGTTCCAATAGTTTCCTGCCGCTGGCGCTCTCCTCTGCGTCCTCCGTGTACTCCGCGGTATGAGCAGGTCACGAAGTCGCGTACCGCTGGTCTCTTGACGCAGCCTCTGATATCGCGGCTCGTCCTGCGCGCGGTGAAGTGGCGATCGAGTTCATCGAGACGTGGAAGGCGGCCGGAATCCCCAACGCTGAGATCATCCGCGCCATGACCGTGAACGGCTACAAGGTGAGCGAGACGTACGACAAGCGAGGTCTGATCAAGACGGGTCTCATTGCGGATCTCATTGCCGTCGAAGGAAATCCGCTCGAGCAAATCGACACACTACGCAGCGTCAAGTTCGTGATGAAGAACGGCGTCGTCTTCAAAGAGAGCGGGATCATGACACCGGAGAAGTTCTTCCACAGCGGGCCCGTGAACGTCTGGCGCATCAGATAGTACTCAGGCTGTCTAAGGAAGACGGTCCCGCTCGCGTAGCATAGCCGACGGGACGGCGAACCGTATATTCCCGGCGCTTCGACCCGCTGGGAGGTGCGTCGTGCCCGAAGTCTTCACAGGTACAGTCGACGTCGTGGAGGTGCGGTTCCCGGACGAAATCATAATGTCCGCCGGTCCAGGAGGCGGTGCTGCGGTAGGGCCCATCGGATCTGTTGCAGGAACACCCGCCGTCAGTGCGGTTGGCCCCGTCGTCGGAGGCGGACAGCAGATTCTCATCATTCGCCTCAACGCCAATAAGGGCGAAATCATATGCGGCGGCGATCGCAAGCACGGCACGCTGAGACTGCTCAATGCGCAGCGCGCCGAGACGGTGACGCTGGACGCGCAGTTCTCGAATCTGCGTCTCGGCGGCAATGGGAGTGACGGGGATATCCTCCTTTTCGCCGGCGCCGGCGATCGCAATAACACCGCGGCGGCCTCGATTCACCTCGACGGCGAGGCGGGAGATATCCTGTTCCGTAACGGCGATTGCGCGGAGGAACTCGATTTCGCGGAGGGGCTGGATGTGCGTCCTGGCAACGTTGTCTCGTTAGGCAGCGACGGCGCACTGCACCTGGCGAGCGATCCATATGATCGTCGCGTAGCGGGTATTGTTTCGGGAGCGGGCGATACGCGGCCGGGAATCATCCTGGGTCGCGATCCCTCGCGCGGGAGCCGCGTTCCGGTCGCACTCGCCGGTCGCGTGCAATGCTGGGTCGACGCAGCCTACGGTTCGATACAGGTTGGTGATCTGCTCACGACGTCGGCCACACCCGGGCATGCGATGCGCGCCGGCGACCCGACGCGTGCATTCGGCAGTGTGATCGGGAAAGCGATGCGTCCGTTGGCGTCGGGCACAGGCCTCGTGCCTGTGCTCGTGGCTTTGCAGTAACTCGGCGTTATGCAATCCCTTAGCCCTTTTCTCCACTGCATCGGCCTAACGGGACAGCGCCGAGTGGTCGCTGACTTTTTTGGACTTGGCAAGGTGCCGCGCGGAGAAAAGCTGTCATTGCGGCAACACATGGAGCGGATGAGAAGTCCAGCCATCATGCATCTCAACATCATTCGAGTCGGCTTCCACACGCTCGCACCTACCGAGCGCGAACGAGCCGAGCGAGAGCTGGATCTCGTCGTCCACCGCACGCGTCAGATCTATGATCAGATCTTCACCACCGTCGGACGCGTTCAGCACTTCGAGCTGGCTGCTTCGCAGGTTGGGGGTTTCGCCGATATCGGGAGTGACGGTGAGGCCGATGATCTGACCGATTCGTTTTCAGTCGACAACAACGGTATCGACAGCTTTTTCGTGCTCACGTATGTCGGCACCCGCGTTGGATCGGCGCGCGTGAGCGGTTGCGACAAGGACGGGAAGAACTCAGGCGTTGTGGTCGAGATCGGGCAGGGAGACGACGAACTGACGGCGACCGCGTACGCGCACGAGCTCGCGCACTTCCTTGGCGTCGAAGGCCATTCCGACGACGAGAACAACCTGATGTTCTCGGGCCAGAACGGGCGCCAGATCAACAGCTCACAAGCGGCGAAGATCATAACGCACTGTTTCATCACCGAGTGCCCCGATCTGCAATAACGGACGGTTTCAATGTCGATCTTACGATCCGCGGTTCTGCAAACAGGGCCTAACGAGCCTGACCGCACCCGCGCGGCTGACGTGTCGCTGCGGGCCATTCGTGCGACGCTGCGCGGAGCGCCATCGGCGATGTCTCAGGCGGCGGCGCTCGAGCTCGTTGCCGCATCCAACTACCCGTCCAAACATCGCGAGTTGCAACGTGTGCTGGACGACGAAAGCGCCTCTCCCAAACTGCGCTATCTCGCTGCAGTGAACCTGACGCGCTGCGAGACGCGCGCCGCGCATCAGATCCTCGTGAATGCTGTTCGTTTCACCGACGAGCGTCTCCGCGCCGGTGTGATGCGCGCGTTAGGCCAGATCGGTGGCGAGGACGCACTCAAGGCGATCGAACGCGTTCTTCCTGAGACGACCGGCTCAGCACGAACGCAGGCTGCCTTTGCTGCCACGCTCATCGCCCATCGTCTCGGTCTACCAAGCCACGACGCGCCAACGCCGAGTGCGCGCGAGGTGCTCGAGATGGCGCCGGAGCAGGGCATACGCGTGCACATCCGGGGTGCGCTCAGCACTGAAGTGGACCGCAGTCTGCTTTCATTGGGCTCGCGTCCGTACGGCATCGAGCTCGCTGAAGACCCAATGTACGAGTACCGCTGCGACCGTTGCGCTGGAACGATCATGCTCAATCGCGAGTTTACCGAGCGTGATGCGCTCAGTCAGCTGCAAAAGCGCAAAGCGATCTTCGGGATTGGAACGGTTCGAGACGAGTCGTCAGGCACTTACTCCGCTGCGGCGCTCTTCCTCACGGCGCCGGCGGGCAACGGCGTTCGCATTTCGGTGCATCTGACGAACGGGAGTCAGCTCTTCGTTGGGGACGCCACCGTGCGTGGCGCTGAAGCAACCTGGAATCTGCGCGCTGTTCGCCGGCTGGGCGCCTTTCCGATACGGGCAGAGGGAGACTTCAAGGGCGGTCAGTTGAAGATCAAACTCGCGGCATCGGGAACGCGCATCGTACAGCGCGAGCGTCCGATCCCCGTGGACGTCTCGGTGGTTCGCAGCCTCGTCACGCAGTCTCGAGCCTAACACGAGGCGCTCAGCAGCTCGTTCTCGGCAACAACCGACCTTTCATAGCGGCCCGTGAATGGTTGGCGAATTGGATAGGCCGGAGGCCAGAGGACACGTGCGCTCTCCTCTGGCCGCCGGCCTCCGGCCTCTGCCTCAGCGCGGTGGATTCAGCATACGATCGATCTGATCGCGTACATCCTCCAGATGCGCCTTCGTCGTGCGATCGGCCGTCTTGCCTAACGCGCCGCGCGCCGCGGCGTCGATCGTCCGCAGCTCGGCGCGGAAGAGCGAGCGGATGTCACTCGTTGCTCGCGCTGGACCGATCTGCTGGAGGAACTGCGCCGGGAAGCCAGGCGGCGGCGTAAAGGGCGGCGGGTTGATCTTCGCGTTCGCTTGCGTGAGATAGCTGCGCTGTAGCTCGCGCCGGAGCGCGTCGATCTTCACGTTAGGCGCAGACAGCTCGCTCCAGACTCCCGCCCGGATGTCCGCGAGGTATTCGGCGAGTGAATACGACGATCCATTGCCGTTCCCATCCAACACATCGAACTCAATGATGCGCTCCAGCCGACGGTCGTTCCACAATTGACCGAGCACCGCCGCCTGCTGTTGGTTGATACGCCGGATCGCACCTTCAACCTCGATGCGCCGCAAGATATCCGGCGACAGGAGGAACGTCGGCGTTGCAAATGCGTTCGCGTTGAGGAACTGCACCGCTTCCTTCTGCCGAGCCTTGGAATACGGCGCATAACGAGCGCCGTCCTGGCCGGCGTACTTCTCCTGCGAGAGGGCGCCGCCTGGAATGATCGTCACATGGCGCAGCTCGTTCCCCCACTGCCCAATGAGCCGGCCGTACAGAAGGTTGAGATCGTCGTAGTCTTCCCCCGGCCGCACTGACGCGGGAACGAGCAGCGGTACGATCTGCTTGATGCTCTTCATCCCCCAGCCTGTCGCCTTCACCGGGTCATCGTCGCCAACCGCCTCACTGTGATCACCAGGGTCGGCGCCGCGTGAGTCGCTCATGTTGAAACGGTACCACGGTGTCGTGTCCTGCTCGCGTGACCACTTGTCCAGCGTCGGCCACTCCTCGTCAGGCGTTTTTGCACTGGGAATCGGCGCGTACCCCCAATGCGTGATGTACTTGTCCCATGGCCCGATGCGAGGAATCAGATCCACGAGATCGATCTTGTCTTCAGGCTGCGCCGTGTAGTTGAAGCGCGAGTAGTCCATGATCGACGGCGCATGCCCCATGCGCTTGACCCATGTGCGGCTGCGCACTGAATCGACCGGATACGTCGAGCTCCCTTTCTGGTCATGCTGGTAGCCTAACGTGTGTCCCACTTCGTGCGCGACGACGAACTGTACCAGCCGCCCCATCAGCGAATCAGGGTACGGCCACATGCGCGCGCGCGGATCGAGGTGCCCGACCTGCGTGAAGTACCACGAGCGCTGCAGCTGCATGATGTTGTGGTACATGTAGATGTCCGACTCGATGATCTCCCCCGAGCGCGGATCGTTCACGTTAGGCCCCTGTGCGTTCTCGATCGTCGACGGGAACCAGCGTACCACGGAATAGCGCGCATCCTCCGGCGCCCAGTCGGGATCTTCCTGCGGCGTCGGCGCCTCTTTCGCCACGATGCCGCGAATGAAACCCGCTTCCTCGAACGCTGGCTGCCACTCTTCGATGCCAGCCTTCACCCAGGGGACGAGCCACTTAGGAGTCGCGGGATCGACGTAGTACGTGATCGGCTTGATCGGCTCTGACCTGGCCGCGTTAGGGTCTTTCTTCTCCAAACGCCAGCGCACGATGTACTGCCGCTCCTGCGCGCGCTGTTCCGGACGGCCATAGTCCAGCTGTTGCAGCGAGAAGAAACCGATGCGCTTGTCCGCCAGCCGCGGCATCATCGGCTTGTCTGGGAGCCGGATCATCGACCAGTACATGCCGAGCGTCGACGTCCCCGACGCTGCCTGCTGGAATGGATTCCCGCCTGGTGGAGCGGCGGCGCCCGCCGGCGGTGCGGGAATCGTTAGGGTCGCCTCCACATCGACGTTCTGCGGGAAGGACAGGACACGCTCGATGAACGAGCGCTGCGCGTCCGGTGCGCCGCGGAACTGCGCGCCGGGACCGATCTCGGGCGGCGGCGCGACGTACATGCGCGTCACTTCGATGACAGCCGAGCTATCGGGGCCGTACGCTTCGACGTTGAAGGCCGCGATGATGATGTCGGTGTTCGAGTTGCGCACCGCCTGGAAGATCGGCGATGTCGAATCAGCGACGGTCTCGAAGGAGATATTGCGGAAATACACTCGATTGTCGCGTCGCTCCCAGCGCACAACGCGTCGTGGCCCCACAGTCTGTCCGCCGTATCCAGCATTCACCGGCACGCGCGAGGCTCGAGTGACGAGCAACATGTCGCGGTTCAGCTGCGAGCGGGGAATCTCGAAGTACAGCCGGCTGCCGAGGCGATGCGTCTTGAACATCCCATCGCGCGTGCGAACCTGGCCGGTAATGACCCGGTTGTATGGTCGCGGTTGTGGTTCCTGTGGGCCCGCGGCACCGCCAGGCGGTCGCGCCGTATCCTGTCCGGCGCCACCACCAGCTTGCTGGGGTACCTGCGCACTAGGCGGAGCATTAGACGGCCTAACGGCTGGCGCCGGAGCGGAGGAGGTGCTTGTGCGGCACGCGCCAATAACGGCGGCGGCTGCAACGAGGGCGGTGGCGCAGATGGCGTGTCGCATAGGGGCCAAAGGTGTGGGGCCTAAAAAACGGGCGGCGGCCTGTACAGATAGCGGTCATACAACGCGCTGCGCCAGAGTAGTGCTGATTGCGGGAGCTCTGAGCCGTTAGCTCTTAGGCGCTATTTCTTAAAGTCTTAGCCCCTCCCTTCCCTAAGACATGAAGACCTAAGAGCTATGGCCTCGGCAGGACTGAGAAGTACATTCGCGATCCAATGCCGCATTACCCAGACAGCCCAGTTTTCTACCGCGACCTCACCCACGAGTATCCGCGCATCGTGCGCGGCGAGGGATCTTGGCTTTTCGACGATGCTGGAAAGCGTTACCTCGATGCCGTCGGGGGAGCGTTTGTCGTCAATGTTGGCCACGGGGTTCGCGAGATCGCCGATGCGATTGCTCGTCAGGCGTCGAAAGTAGCCTATGTGAACGGAACGTCGTTCACGCATGAGCCGGTCGAAGAGATGGCGCAGCTACTCACCGCGCGGACGCCCCCGTTCGACAAAGCGTTCTTCCTCAGCTCGGGCTCCGAGGCCATAGAAGCGGCGCTCAAGCTGGCGCGGCACCACTGGGTGGCGCGCGGGGAGCCTGGGCGCAACAGAATTCTCGCCCTGAATCCGTCCTACCACGGAAACACGCTACTCGCCCTCTCAGCCTCCGCGCGCGGACACGCGATCTCGGCGGCGCTCTACGGCGATTGGCTCGTCGAAACCGTGTGGGTACCCGCGCCAGATCCGTATCGCTGTCCGACGTGTCAGCGCGGCGACGCGTGTGTTGTCTGCTCCGGCGCGGTGTTGGACGAAACGCTGCAGCGACTTGGGGCGGAAACAGTAGCCGCGTTCATCGCCGAGCCCGTTGGCGGAAGCTCGAGCGGCGCGTTAGTGCCTAACGCGATATACTGGCGCACCGTGCGCGACATCTGCGACCGCGCCGGCGTCCTCTTCGTGGCGGATGAGATCCTCTGTGGGGCCGGTCGCACAGGGACGTGGAGCGCTATTGAGTCATGGGGCATAGCGCCAGACATCATGGTGTTAGGCAAGGGGATCGCGAGCGGCTACGTCCCGCTTTCGGCCGTACTCACGACTGAAGCCGTAATCGATCCGATCGCGCGGCGCGGCCAATCCTTCACACATGCGCAGACGTTCGCGCACCATCCGGTGGCATGCGCGGCGGGGATCGCGACGCTGCGGTACATCGAGGCCCATCGTCTCGTCGAACGCAGCGCTTCGATGGGGCGCATCTTTCACGACAAACTCGCGGCGCTGCGCGACCTGCCGCACGTCGGTGATATTCGCGGTCGCGGACTGCTGGCCGGCGTCGAGTTCGTCGAAGACACAGCGACGAGGACTTCATTCCCTCGCGCCGAGCGGTTCGCCGAACGCTTCACAGATGCGGCGCGCCGCGCGGGGCTTGTTGTCTGGCCCAATGTAGGCCACGTCGGCGGTACACTCGGCGACATCATCATGCTCGCACCGCCCTTCGTGGTAACGGCGTCCGAGCTGGACGAGCTCACGCAGCGCTTCAGCGCGGCGCTGGAGAGCACACTGAGCCTAACGAGCCGAATGCAAGTTCCCAACCATGCGTGATTACCCGCGGATCGTTACTGCGCCGCCAGGACCCAAAGGACGCGCGATCGTCGACAAGGACCGCGCATGGACGTCGCACTGCTACATCAAGGAATATCCACTCGTCATTGCGCGCGGCTCCGGTGTGATGGTCGAGGATGTCGACGGCAATCGCTTCCTTGACTTCATGGCGGGAATTGCTGTTGCTGCTACGGGCTTCAGCCACCCGAAAGTCGTCCAGGCCGTGCAGGACGCCGCCGCGCGTTTCCTACACATCTGCGGGTCGGACTTCTACTATGAGGCGATGGCCGCGTTATGCGAACGCCTCGCGAAGCTCGCGCCCGGAACGACCAAGAAACGCGTCTTCCTCACGAATTCAGGGACGGAGGCGACCGAAGCGGCGATCAAGTTGGCGCGCCATGCAACGCGTCGCACCGCAATCGTCGCGTTCCATGGCGCATTTCACGGCCGATCGACCGGCGCTGTCAGCCTAACGTCAAGCAAGGCGCGCCAGCACGCTGGCTTCGGGCCGCTCCTTCCCGACGTGCACCATGTGCCGTTTGCCTATCGCTACCGCTGCCGGCATTGCGCGTCATTGGACGCGTGCACGCTGGCGTGTGTCTCGTCCATCGAGTTGGAGCTCTTCACACGTCATCTCGATCCCGGTGATGTCGCCGCAATCTTTGTGGAGCCAGTGCAGGGTGAGGGCGGCTACGTTGTGCCGCCTAACGGGTTCATGCGCGGCTTGCGCGAACTGTGCGATCGGCACGGGATCCTGCTCGTTGCCGACGAGGTGCAGAGCGGAGTGGGACGAACGGGGAGGATGTGGGCCTGCGATCACGAAGGGATCGAGCCCGACATCTTGCTCACGGCGAAAGGACTCGGCTCAGGCATGCCGATCGGCGCGATGATCGCACGCGAGACGATCGATCGCTGGCAGACTGGATCGCACGGATCGACCTTTGGTGGCAACCCGGTATGTTGCGCCGCGGCACTCGCCACGCTCGATCTCGTCGAGGGCGAGCTGATGGAGAACGCTCAGACACAAGGAGAGCGTCTCATCGGCGCGATGCGCGGGCTCGCCGATCGTCATGCGAGCATCGGAGATGTTCGCGGCCGCGGTCTCATGATTGGCTTGGAGTTCGTCAAGGACCGCAAGACCCGTGAGCCGGATGGGGAACTCGTGCGCCGTCTGGTCGACCTCGCGTTCTCCCGCGGTCTTCTGTTGTTAAGCGCCGGCAAGAGCGCGCTGCGTCTTGCGCCGCCACTCATCATCGACGCTGTCGACATCGACCGCGGTGTCGCAATCATCGCGCAGTGTCTCGCCGAGCTGTCGCCGGCATGAGCAAGCTGTGCACGATGCACGACGCGATCGCGCGGCACGTGCACGACGGCGACACGGTGGTCATCGAGGGGTTCACGCATCTCATTTGCTTCGCGGCGGCACACGAGATCATTAGGCAACGTCACCGGGATCTCACGCTTTGTCGTTTGACCCCAGACCTCGTTGCCGACCAAATGATCGCCGCGGGTTGTGTGAAGCAGCTCGTCTTTTCATGGGCGGGGAATCCGGGCGCCGGCTCCCTGCACGCGTTTCGCCGGGCTGTCGAGTCAGGGGAGCCGCCGCTAGAGATCGACGAATACAGTCATTTCGGGATGGTCGCGCGCCTTTCAGCAGGAGCCGCACGGCTGCCCTTTTTCGCACTTCGCAACTATATGGGAACGGATCTGCCGAGGGCGAATCCACATATCCGCGAGGTGCAGTGTCCCTACACAGGCGAGCGCCTGGCGACGGTGCCGGCGCTCAATCCTGACGTGACAATCGTGCACGCGCAGCGAGCCGACGCGTCAGGGAACACACAGGTCTGGGGACTCCTCGGGACGCAAAAGGAAGCCGCCTTCGCGTCCGCGCGCGTGATCGTTGTTGTCGAGGAGCTGGTCGACGAATCGGTGATCCGCCAGGATCCTAACCGGACGATCATTCCTGGACTCATAGTAAATGCCGTCGTCGCTGAGCCGTGGGGGGCGCATCCGTCGTACGCCCAGGGGTATTACGACCGCGACAACGATTTTTACGTGGAGTGGGAGAGCATCTCGCGCGATGCGGTTCGACTCAGCGCGTATCTGGATGATCACGTGTACGGCGTCCGCGACCGCGCCGAGTATCTCGCACGACAACCAGAGCTGAGAGAGCGCCTAACGGCAAATGCACGTGTCTGTGCCGGCGTGAATTATGGCTACTAGCGCGGCCGCGAATGTTGCGGCGACGTATTCGCCATCCGAAATGATGGCCGTCGCCGCCGCGCGCGCGCTCGCGGATGGCGAGGTCGTCTTCGTCGGTATCGGGTTACCGAACCTCGCCTGCAACCTCGCTCGTGCTACGCACGCGCCAAACCTCACGCTGATCTACGAATCGGGCGCTGTTGGAGCCGTACCTGATCGTCTCCCGTTATCGATCGGCGATCCCACGCTCGCGACAGGGGCGCTCATGGTCTGCGGGATGGCCGATGTCTTTCAGTGCTTTCTACAGAACGGTCGCATCGAGGTTGGGTTCCTGGGCGGCGCTCAAGTCGACCGCTGGGGGAACATCAACACCACGGTGATTGGCGACTACGCTCATCCCAAAGTGCGACTTCCAGGGAGCGGCGGTGCGGCGGAAATCGCCATTCATGCGAAGCGCACCCTGGTCATAAGCCGCCTAACGCCGCGAGCATTCCCGGCCGATGTTGATTTCATAACGAGCCCAGGCCACCGCGGTCACGGGAAGTCACGCCACGAGCTTGCCATGCCTGGTGGCGGACCGCTCAAGGTGATCACGGACAAAGGCATTCTGGAGCCGGACGCGACGGGAGAACTTGTCCTTTCACACTTGTATCCCGGCATGGTCGTGGACGACGTGCGAGCGGGGGTGGGTTGGCCGCTGCGCCTGCGTGACGCGGTGGGCACGATGCCGCCGCCAAGCGCGCGCGACCTGGACCTGCTCCGCCGCGTACTCGACCCGCGTCGGCTGTTTCTTGGCACGGCTGCCTGACGCGCAATGCGGGCGCTAGCCTTCGCACTGCTTTGCCTGGTTGCCGCGCCTCTGGCCGGCCACGCGCAACGGGAAACCGTGCTGCGTCAGATCCGCGTCCCGCACAACTACTACTATCGCGAAATGTATCTCCCCCAAGTGACGAGCGGCGCGAGCGCTGTCACCTGGTCGCCGGATGGTCGCGAGGTGATCTACAGCATGCAGGGGACCCTCTGGCGCCAGCGCGTCGGCAGCGAAGAAGCGACGCAGCTTACCGACGGCCCTGGCTACGAGCATCAGCCCGACTGGTCGCCGGACGCGCGGCACGTAGCGTACGTCTCGTACGAGAAGGACGCACTGCTCCTGCGCATCCTGGACCTAACGAGCGGCGAAAGTCGGGTCGTGCTTGACAACGCTGCGGTGAACGTCGAGCCACGCTGGTCGCCGGACGGCAGCCAGCTCGCGTTCGTCTCCACGCACTACGAAGGCCGCTTCCACGTGTTTGTCGCGGCGTTCACCAATGGGGCGTTAGGCATGCCGCAGCGAGTGAGCGAGGATCAGGACAGCAAGCTGCCGCGCTACTACTACAGCATTTACGACCACTACTTGTCACCAACGTGGTCGCCAGATGGTCGCGCGCTGATCATCGTCTCGAACCGCGGCCACATCTGGGGGAGTGGCGGTATCTGGCGCATGGCCGCCGCCGATGGACGGATGATCAGCGAGATCAGGAACGAAGAGACGACGTGGCGTGCGCGTCCCGATTGGTCGCGCGACGGCAAGCGCGTGGTGTATGCATCGTACTTCGGACGTCAGTGGCACCAGCTCTGGCTCATGACCCAGAACGGCGGCGATCCGTTTCAGCTGACGTACGGTGAGTTCGATGCGACCGGACCGCGCTGGGCGCCGGACGGCGAGCGCATTGCGTTCATCTCCAACGAATCCGGGAATACATCGCTGCGCATCGTCGCGGTGCCGGGAGGCGCGATCAGCGAAGTACGTGCCCCACGACGACGCTACCTCAAGGCGCACGGCACACTGAGCCTAACGATCGCCGATGCGACAGCCGGCATCGCCCTCATGCCCGCACGCGTTTCTGTCACAGGTGCAGACGGTCGCGGCTACGCGCCGGATGACGCATGGCGCCACGCAGACGACGGCTTCGAGCGGCGCGAGCGCTCGTATGAGCCGACGTACTTCCACACATCCGGCGCCGCCGCGCTCACGCTCCCCGCGGGCCCGTACACCGTAGAGGTGTCGCGTGGATTGGAGTATCGCCTGGAACGTCGCCAGGTAACTGTCGCGCCGAGCATGCCGACCACGCTGCGGATTGCACTGCGGCGGATCGACAACCTCGCCGCCCGGGGGTGGTACAACGGCGACCTGCACGTGCACATGAACTATGGCGGCAGCTACCGCAACACGCCGGACCGGCTGCGCGCGCAAGCCCGCGCGGAAGCTGTTGATCTCGTCGAGAACCTGATTGTCAACAAAGAAGGGCGCATTCCCGACATCGCGTACTTCGGGACCGATCGCGCCGCGCAACAGCGCCCGCTGATCTTTCACGACGAAGAGTATCACACCTCGTACTGGGGGCACACGGGCCTGCTGGGCCTAACGAAACATGTTGTGCTCCCTGGCTACGCAGCCTACACGAATACGGCCGCGGCATCGCTCATCCCGATGAACGCCGATGTCTTTGCCACGGCGCGTGCGCAAGGAGCGATCGTTGGATACGTACATCCCTTCGACATCTTCCCGGACCCTTCCGATCGGGCGCGCAACCTCACGCACGAGATCCCGGTCGACGTAGCGCTCGGTGGTATCGATTACTACGAAAGCGTCGGCTTCAACGAGGACGCGATGGCGACGCAACGCGTCTGGTATGCCCTACTGAACAACGGCTTCCGCATCGCCGCCGGCGGTGGCACGGACGCGATGATGAACTACGCCTCGCTGCGCGGTCCACTCGGCGTGAATCGCGTCTATGTGCAAACGCAGGGACCGCTGACACAGCGGTCCTTTCTGGCGGGCATCAAGGCGGGTCGCACCTTCGCGACCAATAGTGCGCTGCTCGAGCTCACGGTGAACGGCCGCGAGATCGGAAGCGCGATCACGCTGCCTAACGGGCGACATCGGCTCAGCGTGCGCGCGCGTATGCGCTCGATTATTCCTATGCAGCACGTCGAAATCGTGAGGAATGGTGCAGTGGTGACGACGCTTCCGCTGTCAGCCGACAGCATGAGCGCGGCGGCAAACCTCACTGTCGAGGTGGACAAGAGCGCGTGGATCCTGCTTCGAGCGCGCAGCCAGGGGGCGCGGCATCCGATCTTCGACTACGCGCCGATGGCAACGACGAGTCCTGTGTACGTCACTGTAGGGGGAGCGCCCATCCGTTCACGTACGGACGCGGAGTATTTCATCGCGTGGATCGACCGGCTGATCGAGAGTGCTGATCGCTACCAGGAATACAACACGCCCGCCGAGAAAGAGCGCGTCTTGGCGCGCCTGAACGAGGCGCGCGCTGAGTTCGTTAGGCGCGCCACCCAGCCGTAAAGCGGGAAGCGCGGACGACCGCGGACAGCGCCAGGACGAACGCGGACCATTGTTAAGAACACAACATGTCGTCCGCGCGTGTCATTGCAGTCGTCTGCGTTAGCCCGCGCTCGCGTTTTTGACTTGATCCAATCGTTTGCGAAGAAAGCGGCGCTCAGGTTCGGTTCCAGCCAGTCGCAACGCCGCCTCGAAGGCCTCTGCTGCCGCGGCCGTTTTGCCTAACCGCCGCAGTAGTTCACCGCGTGCTGAATGCAGCGGAGTGTAGCCAAGCAAGACGCCGCGATCGCGGAGCTCGTCGATGAGCGCGAGCCCCTGCGCGTATCCCTCTGCCATCGCGATCGCGGCCGCGCGATTCAACTCGATTACAGGTGAGGGTCGAATACGCAGCAACAACGTGTACAGCGATGCCGCCTCGCGCCAATCCGTCGCCGCCGCGTTAGGCGCCCGTGCGTGCACTGCCGCGATCGCCGCCTGCAACGAATACGGTCCCACGCGTCCATCGCGAAAGACGCGCTCCACAGTTGCGAGGCCCTCCTCGATCGCGGCCCGGTCCCAACGCGCGCGATCCTGCTCATCCAGCAGCACGAGATCACCTTCGGGCGTTTGGCGTGTGTCGCGCCGCGAGTCGTGTAGCAACATCAGCGCGAGCAGTCCCGCGGCTTCAGCCTCGGACGGCATCAGCTCGACGACGAGGCGGCCCAGGCGGATCGCCTCACTGCACAAGTCGTGCCTAACGAGTTCTTCACCAGCCGTCGCGGCGTACCCTTCGTTGAAGACGAGGTAGATCACGGCCAGCACCGCATCAATCCGCTCGGTCCACGCGGACGCTGGAGGCACTTCGTATGGAATCTTTGCCGCACGGATCTTTCCCTTGACCCGCACCAGCCGCTGCGCCATCGTCTCCAGCGGTACAAGAAACGCGCGCGCGATTTCCTCTGTCGTTAGGCCGCAGACTGTTCGCAGCGTGAGCGCAACCTGCGATTCCAGGGCCAGCGCGGGGTGACAGCACGTGAAGATGAGCCGCAAGCGATCGTCGGGGTACGCGACGTCGCTGTCAGTGGGCTCGACTGATGCGACGCGTAGTGCCTCCGCGTTGTTTTCGAAGCGTCCTGCGCGTCGCACCCGATCTATCGCCTTGAAGCGGCCCGCGCTCACGAGCCAGCTGCGCGGGTTGGCGGGCACACCATTCTTGGGCCACTGCTCCAGCGCCGCGGTGAAGGCATCTTGCAAAGCCTCCTCCGCGGCGTCAAAATCGCCCGTTAGGCGTATGAGTGTGGCGAGCACACGGCGCGACTCTTCGCGATAGACGCGCTCGACTAGTTTGCCAAGGTTTTCCACATGCTCCGTCTATACCAGCGGCCTCACCTCGATCGTACCATTGTGCGCGCTTGGAATTCGTGCGGCAATAGCGATCGCTTGCGCCCTGTCCTTTGCTTCGATGATGAAATAGCCGCCCAACTGCTCACGCGTCTCCGCAAACGGACCATCCGTCGTCTGCGTCTGCCCGTGGCGAACACGAACGGTCGCAGCCGCGCGCGCCGGTGCCAATTCCGATCCGTCCACGAACTGGCCACTTGCGCGTAGTGCAGTGCCTAACGCGCCGTGTGCAGCGCGCACAGACTGCTGCTCGTTCTCGGACAGCCGCGCGAAAGCTGTTTGGTCGTTGTAGATGAGGCAAATGTAACGCACCCGAATTCTCCCTGATCAGTTCACACCAGCGCGCGCACTTCAACTGCGGCGGTCGGTCCGCCCGGAATGCGCGCTGCGATTGCAACGGCCTCGTCCAGGTTCTTCGTTTCGATGATGTAGTAGCCGCCGAGTTGCTCTCTCGTCTCTGCAAACGGCCCGTCTGTTGCTTGAATCTTACCGTTACGCACGCGAACCAGGCTTGCATCGCGCGCCAAGGCTAACTCAGATGCAGCGACGAACTGCCCGGCCGCTCGCAGCTCTGCGGTGAACGCGTCGAAAGCGGCGTACGCCTCCCTTCGATCAGCCTCGCTGAAGCTCGCGAACGCCTCCTGATCATCGTACATGAGGCAAATGTAGCGCATCTTGTCTCCTTATCGCTTGAGCCGCAGACCTACGCCGGTACCGCCGCCTTCACGCTCGTCATCCAACCAATCGCCGCGCCGGTCGGATCCCGCACCACGGCTACGCGCCCAACGTTAGGCACGTCCATCGCGGGACGCAGAATTGCCGCTCCCTGCTTGCTCGCCGAGGCAAGCCGCGCATCCAGGTCACGAACTTCCACCCACGGGAACCAGTATGGCGCCGTCGCGTTGTCGAGCGAACCGTCCTTCAACGACGTGATGCCAGCCACGTACTGCTCTCCAACCTTTGCCACCCAATATTCACCTTCCGGCATTGGAAACTGCTCGAATTTCCAATCGAGGGCAGCGCCGTAAAAGCGCTTCGCTGCTTCCACGTCGGTCGTTGCCAGTTCGTTCCAGCTGAATTTGCCGTGTTCGTACATGGGAATATCCTCAGTGAGAAAGGCGTTGTAGAAATTGGTAAGACGTCGGCGACAACGGTCAGTCGTTAGGTATTGCCATGACCGCCCGAGTTCGATGGAGCCGAGGGCGCATAGGAGTGCTCTCCAGAGCCGGTTAGGCGCGGCCGGCTGCTACCTGCTGGCGCCAGTCCTCGAGAGTCGGCGGCACAACCATGACGGGTCGTACCTCGATCGATCCGAAACGAGCCCCGGGAATCCGACCCGCGATGGCGACCGCCTCGTCGAGATCCTTGGCGTCGATCAGATAGTAGCCGCCTAATTGTTCTCTCGTCTCAGCGAACGGCCCGTCTGTCGTTTGCGCCTTGCCGTTGCGAACTCGTACCGTCGTGGCCGTGTGCGTCGGCTCCAACGGGTCGCCCGCCACGTAATGCCCGGATTTCTTGATGGCGCCCTGGAACTTGTCGTAGTCCGCGTAGATCGCGCCCTTCTCCGCGTCAGACATCGTCGCCCACTGCGACTCATCCTCGTAGATCAAGCAAATGTACCGCATGAGAGTCTCCTCCCTGCTCACGTCATGGGTGGTAGTCGATGCAAGCTCGAGCGTGCCCGAATCGACGGAGCGGGGGTCCCGCTCCGTCAACTAGTCGTTTCCGGATGTGAGAATTCGACAACCGACCTCGAGGCCTATCCCCTATCCCCTATCCCCCTATCCCCTATTCTCTATCGCCTAGGCGGTGCTGGTGCGGGGGGGATATGGTAGTACTCCACCGTGCCCGCGCTGAAGCGCGGCAGCGCCAGCACCATTCGCTTCGTGTCGATACCGATGTCGGCGGGGCCGTCGACGTTCGCAATCACCCTTCTCAAAGCGCCATCCACGATGACGTTCACCGTGCTGTCCTGCCAGCTGGTCACGAGTACTCGGCCGTCCGGCAAGATCTCGATCCCATCGTAACCGCCGACGCCGCCCGCGATAGGAATCGGCTGCAAGTTCTCTGTGGTAATAGATGTGATCGACTGGCCACCAAATGGCGCCATCAGCAAGCGACGTCCCTGGCTGTCCCAAGCGATCCCGTTAGGCTGCGCCAGCTTTGCTTGTCCTTCCAGCAGGACGCGCGCTTCACGTCCTTTGACGACGAAGAGTTTGTCTTGACCGAAGTATCGCGTTCCCGAACCGGAGATCTGGATGGACGTGTCGGTGACATAGATCTCACCGTCGGGTCCAGTCGCGACGTCATTCAGGAAGCGCGGGGTCGGTGAAAAGCTGATCGTCCCCACACTCGCACCAGTGCGCTTGTTAAATCCGCGGATGACGTCGATGTCGGCTACCCACAGCGTGTCTCCCTGGATCGCAATTCCCTTGGGAGCATGTAGGGTCACACCGCCTTGCCCACCGCGCACGAGCACGGTGAACGAATCAGGTTTTGTGGCGTCAACGCGCGCGATGTATCCGTTGTTGTCTTTCGCCGAGGGGATTCCGCGAATGTTCGAGACAAAGAATGCGTCGAGATCAGCGTCGTAGCGCGCGCTTTCTGGTACTTCGAGGTTGGTCGTCTCGGCGACCTTCGTGAAGGCCGTATCCGGCGGCAGCGAACCGCTCTCGGTCTTTTCTGCGGACGCGCATGCGTTGAGCGCAAATAGCGTCGCAAGGACGGCAGTGTAGCGGCGGCGCATTCGTCCATGAATGCGAATCATCGTAGCCCCCAAGGAAACAGGACAGGCTACGATAAAGCGCACCGATTGCCGAAGTGTCAACTAGGCGATGGCGGTTGACCCTTACTTATCACGCGGTTGACCCTCACCCATCACGCTGCTTGCCATCACCGATCACGCGGTTGCAGAGCGTTATGAGTGATGAACAAAGCGCGTGATAAGTGATGTTCGAGAGCGTCAGCGATGCTACGCAGTCTTCACTTTGCGAAAGTACAGCCTCCGGCCAGTCGCCAGGTGCTCCACCACGATCTCTTCATCCGCGCGCCGCACGATCGATCCGCCGGAAGTCCCCGCGCCGTTGGCTTGGGCAGCTGCCGCGGGCGTTAGGCGGACCGAAACCTTCGAGTCATACCCCCACGTTCCACTCTCCCGGATGGGGTCGTCAAAACGCATCGCCTGGGGGACGCCGTTGGGGCTGAGCGTCGCTGTGCGTGTGACGATCTGCAGTGAATACGTCTGTCCGCGCGGATTCAGTTCGAGATACGCGCTGACGATGTCCTGGCGCGTGCTCTCAGCACCGGAGGCGCTGCGCTCGTGTCGCAGGGTCGTTGGGAGTGCTGCGCCATCTACGCGCGTGAGCATCCAGCTCCCGCCAAAGCCCACGGTGCGCGCCAGCGTGCGGAGATCGAACTGCCACCCGGCGGAAACCTGCCAACCACTGAGGTCGAGCTCGCGCGGCCACTGCCGGCCTAACGGTTCTGGCTGCGCGTAGCCGAGGCTCGCGAAGTTGCGCGCGCGATAGCCGGCTTCCAGCAGCATGCGGCCATTCGTGAAAGGAGGGGCGACGCCGATGCCTAATGACATTCCATACTCGAATGACGTCGCTGTCACAGACGTCTGTTTGCCAGCTCCGTTGGTTGCCCGTCCGTTCCAGAGGTCGACCAGTCCAAATGAACCGACGACGTACGGGCGAATCCAACCGAGATTCATGAACGTCGCCTGTGTCGACAGGACTGGAAGTGCGCGGATCGCGCCACGGATTTCCAGCGAATCCCCCGTGCGTGCGCGAACAGTGCGCAGGTATCCGGCGCCTAACCCGAGATCGAGATCCAGGCGATCGGACCGCGTGTCTAGCGCAATCAGGACACGCGTACCGGCCCCACAAAGCGACAGTGTTATGCACCCGCGCCCGCTCTGATCGAGAATGCTCTCACCTGTCGGTTCCAGCGAGTGCACGAACATCGAGAGCTTGTGCACGCGCGCGAACACGGTACTCACGAATCCGAGCTCTCCTTGCGCGTGCGCAGCGGACGATGCGCCACTCGCTGCTACAAGAGTGAGCGCGAACAGAATACGACGGGAAAGGATTCGCATGATGGGTTGGCGGTTAGAATTTCGTCCGGATCTCTTGCGGAAGCATCCAGTACAGCAATCCGTTCAGGTCGGCGAAGCCGAGCGTCAATGACCAATTGCGCTGATCGTTGAACGACAAGCGTGTCGTCGTGACGCCGACCGTGAAGCGCGATGCAAGGACATCGCACGAGAAGCGATACAGAAAGCGTTCTTTATGCTGGATATTCACGTCCTCGGCCCACGGCACACGCTGCCGCACGGAGGCCGACGTCAAACACTCGTTGAGCAGAATCGAGTGGTTGCGCCACATCGTCCCGATGCCTGCGGAGATGTATGGCCGATGCAGACGATCCTCCGGCGAGTTCGCAAGTGTGCTTCCCACGCGGCCGATATGAAACGACAGCGGGAAGACGATGCTGTTCTCCGGATTCATGTGGAACGCCGGACGCCAGCCAGTCTCGAAAACGGTCGACCCAAAGCCCGCCGCCGCGTAGTAAGGAACGACCACACGGAAGAAGCTCTGGACGAAGCCGCACCAGCCGAGCCGTGGATACAGATTCCCGTTCGGACATTCCTTCGGGACGGACGACTGATCCCACGTCCATTCCGAGCGCGTCGGCGAGCCTAACGCCGATCGCAGAATCGAGTTCGCCAGGCCGAGGCGCCGCGACGCTCCTGGCGTCCCTTGATCACGCTCCGCCATGCGCTCCACGGCAGCGACGCGATCCAAACCGGCAAAGGAGAGGCGCTTCAGAAAGTCGTTAGGCCGCTCCAGCAGGCGCAGGAAGTACTCGTCCACGAAACACGCGGCCGCGAGTGAATCAACCTTCTCATACGTTACGAGGCACTGTTCCTTCCCACTCATGTGCACCCGAACGGAATCGTTCATTCCGCGCCTGACTGCCTCCTGTGTGAAGGCGAGCAGGCCGCTGCCACACAGCGTATTCTCGAACGCGCTGTAGCTGCGCCCACACTTGAGGGGCTTGAGCAGGTTGGCCGCGAATATCTCCGCCGTTAGGCGCAGCACGTCGTGACGCAGCGCATCCTTGCCAGTCGGCTTGCATGGATACGGGTCATGATCACCGGTGCTCGGCATCAGCCCATGCTCTCGGCCGTAGAAAAGCGAGACCAGATAGTGGCCGGTGCAACCGACGTCCACGCGGTGCATCAACGCGTCAAAGGTGCGCACGTGACACAACGCATGCCGCATGAGACCGGCCGTCGTCGTGTCCGAGGTCAGGTAGGAACAGAGCCGATCAGAGCTGAAGTGCAATGCGTCATAAACGCCGACGTAGAAATCATGCTCCCGGAACGGCCGCGCGAGAAAAGCGCCGAAATGGCCGAGCGCTTCGCCGAAAATCGGAAAGGCGCGACTCGTTACTTCGATCGTATCGGCGACTGAGACGCGCCGTGCCGTATCCGCCTGACGACTGCGCGTGTACGCATGCAGCTCATACTCTGAGGCTGCCTTCCACATCCCGCCGAGGAATTGCGTGAACGCTTGCATCCCGCCGGCTTTGTCTTTCGTCGTGTCGACGGCTTGCGTCGCGTCTTCCACGCGCTTCGCCGAGGGGACGATGAAGATCGTGTGCAGGTGCGAGTTGGGTCCCACCGGTTCTTCCGTCGCCGACGCCGCGAGAAGACGATCGGCGATGCTGATCGGCCGATTGTCGAACGCACCGCCGTCGACAAAGCGCGCACGCGTCGGCGTCGCACATGTGTGCGTATGCTCGCGCGAGCGCGGACAGACGCCGACTGAATCGAGATCTCCAGCACGATAGTATGCCAGCTCAACCGGCGCGAAGACGACCGGAATCGCGCTGGACGCCTGCGCGAGATCGAAGATCTGCTCCACCTGGATTGTCGTCGTCGGAACATCCGCGGCGAGCGCGATCTGCACGCCTAACGAACGATCTGCACGCAACGCGGGACTCGCCTGGCGCAGTTGCATGCGGTTCTCATCGTTCACCATCAACGAATACGTCCCCACGTGCCGCTGCACGCTGATCATCACGTGATCGAAAACTTCCTCGCTTATGGCGCGCTGCTTTGTGAGCGAGCCAGCGATCTGCACCTGGCAGCCCAGGCGCCCTGGCTTGGTTAGCGAGCTCGCGAGGCGCGGGAGCAAAACGCGCTGGAAATAGTCGCGATCAATGACACCGTATTCTGGCGGCCGCACGATGCTCCCCACCGGCATCAGCTGGCGCCACCCTACGTCAACCCATGTCCTCCAGAAGAGCGATTCCTCGGGCCGGATATGTTCGCCGGCCGTGCAATAGTGGATCGCTGACATCAAGGAGTTGATCGTTCCCGCGGACGCTCCGCTCAGTCCAACGATGCGAGGAATCGCAGTCCGCGACTCCGCGATCATGTTGCGCAGCGTGTCGTCCGACTGCACGCGCCGCAAAAGTTCGACGAGCCCCCAATTGACCCCAGCCTGATAGGAGCCAAGCGAAATACCGCCGCTCGTCGCGAGGACGACCCGTGCCTCTGCCCCGTTGGTAAGCCAGTTCGCCTGGGTGGCAGCTGTCTGTGCCCCGGCAATCACTGGAGCGACCAGCGCAATCGAGAGGGTTAGCCAGTGGCGCATGGGAGTATCGAATGGCGGCGTTGGAGCGTCCGACGCCTGAGTGCGCCAGCCGCCTCTATGGGGACGCGCAATCGTGGCGCTACGCGGCTCACTGTCAGCCACGCCGCTATCCACTATCAACTATCAACTATCCCCCTAGCCTGGGTGAGCCGCAGGGCGCATCGTGCCAGTCGTTCTCCCCACTTGGAGCGTCCATGCGCCAGTCCCGTCAGAGGCACCTGTTCCTCGCGGCTGTCTGCGCTCAGCTCGCGAGCGCGAGCCTCCTTGCCGCGCAAACGCCGCAACCAATCAAGTGTGCTCGCTTTCCGCACGTCGCGAATGACGGCACGATCGCCTTCACATATCAGGACGACATTTGGATCGCGAACGCGGATGGCGGCGCTGTCCGCCGCCTAACGGTGCATGTCGCGCGCGACGTGGGGGCTCGCTTCTCACCCGACGGCCAGTGGATCGTGTTTACAAGCAACCGCATGGGGAACAACGACGTGTACGTCATCCCCGTGAGCGGCGGCGAACCACGTCAACTCACCTGGCACTCCGGCGACGATCAGGCGATTTACTGGACGCCCGACCCACGACGCGCGGGACGCACCCCTTCGGTTCACCGCTGTATCGCGTCGCGCTCGACGGCAGTATTCCGGAACCGTTGGGCATGGATGTCGGTCGCGTCGGGATGATCAAGCAGGATGCGACGCTGGTTGCGTTCAACCGCGTCCTGCCGACGTACTGGCGCAAAGGGTATCGCGGCAACAACAGTGGCGATCTGGCAGTGCAGGACCTCAAGTCAGGTGAGATCATCGAGATCACTGATACCGACATCAACAATTCCGCTCGCACGTGAATGACGTACACCCGATGTGGGGCGCGGATGGGATGCTGTACTTCGCATCGGAGCGCGACGGCACCTTCAACATATGGCGCACGTCCCCCAAGGGTGGCGCGCCGCACCAAGTGACGCGGCACAAGGATGACGGGGTGCAGTTTCCGGCAGCGTCTCCTGACGGCCGTCGCATCATCTACGACAACGAGTTCTCGTTATGCACGCTCGACGTGCCTAACGGGCAGCCTCGGCAAGTTCCGATCGCCATGGGGTTCGATCCCAAGGAGAATGACGTCGATGTCGTAACAGCGAACGCTCGTGCTGATGGCTTCAGCGTCTCGCCGGCCGGTGACTATGTCGCGGTCGACCACCATGGCGAGATCGTGATCGTCCCCGCTGAAAGCGGCGTCGGCGAGAAAACGCAAATCACGGCCTCACCGTGGCGTGAGCGTTTCCAAACGTATGCGCCTGACGGGAAGAAGATCGCATATGTGTCGGACGAGTCGGGTGAAGAAGAGATCTGGCTCTTCGATATCGCCACGGCGGCGCGTCGCAAGCTCACCACCCACGAATCGGTCAAGGCAGATCTCACATGGGCGCCCAATTCGCAAAAGCTCGCGTTCACTGCGGCGAATCGCATCTATGAGCTTGACTTTGCCGGCGGAGACGGCGCTGCGCGCGAAGTCGCGCACAACCCGGCCGGCGGCTATTCCATCACCGAATACTCTCCGGACGGCAACTGGCTCGTGTACATGCGCCGCGACGATGATCAAAACGCGGATGTGTACCTCTACGATGTTCGTGCGCGCCGTGAGTGCAACGTGACGCAGAACCCATTCAATGATACGAACGGCTGCCTAACGCCGGACGCGAAGAGCCTCCTCTTCACATCCTCGCGCGACGGCGGCACTGCGCACCTCTTTGCCGTGTCATTGGCGCGGCTGACCGAGGATCCCAACGATCCGCTCGTGCGTGAACGCATGCGCCGCGCGCAACCACGCGGCGAGCGCGCAGACAGCGGAGGGCTCCGACCGCTGATCGACGCGCGATTTTCTTCCGACGCACGCCCCGCGCCGCGGACGACGACGCTACCGGCGGGCCGCAGGCATCGGGTTTCGAGATCCATCGCCTAACGATTGCCAGCCCGCAGCGCGCCGAGCGCGTGAACTTCTCGTTCCCCGTGCGCATCGACCGCCGCGCCGAGTGGAACCAGCTGTTCGAGGAAGCGTGGCGCGTGATGAAGTACCGTTTCTACGACGAGAAGATGCACGGCAAGGACTGGGACGCGATCAAAGCGCGCTACAAGCCGTTGCTCAAGTTTGTCGGCACCAACGAAGACGTGTACGACCTCGCCAATGAAATGATCGGCGAGCTCAACGCCTCCCACACCGGTGTGAGCGGCCCGCCGACGCGCAACATGCCACGTGTCTACACAACCCGCTTCCTCGGCTTCGAGCTGGAACCGGACCGCGCCGCCGGACGCTACAAGGTCTCACACATCTATAGAGAAGGTCCAGCCGACAAAGAGTGGATCGACCTCAAGGTCGGCGACTACGTGCTGGCGATCGATGGCACGGAGCTAAAGGCCGGCGACAACTATTGGAAGACGCTGAGCACGACGCTCAACGAGTACATTCCCGTTAGGTACGCGCGTAGCCCGAATGGAGAAGGAGCGAAGACCGCGCGCATCGCAAGCACGACATCGCTCAACGACATCAAGTACGAGGAGTGGGTCGCGCAGCGTCGCGAGATCGTGGAAAAGGAGAGCAACGGCGAGATCGCGTACGTGCACATCAGAGCGATGAACCAGCCGTCGCTCGTCAAGTTCCGCAACGAGATCGACCAGTACTCGAACAAGAAAGGAATCATCGTCGACATCCGCTACAATGGCGGTGGGAACATCGATCAAGAGTTGATCGACATCCTCGAGAACTATGGTGTGCCGCCTGACGTGTGGGTGGAGAACACGCCGATGGACGAGCTCAAGAAGTTCGACCGTGAGCTGAAGGTTGCGATCGATGAGGCGATGAAGATGCTCAAGGATTATCGCGCAAAGATCGCCAATAACGCGCCGGTACCGTAACAAGCGACTCTTTCAGATACCTAACAAGAACGGGGCGCCTGGTTGGCGCCCGGTTCGGCAATTGCAGAGGTCTCACGTTACGAGCAGTGCCCCGGCCCGATCCCTCCGTTGTTGAAGTTGTCGAGCACGCTCGCCCAGGCTTGCAGCTGATTCCGAATGTCTCCGCTCGGATTCGGAATCCCAGCAGCTTCGCCGGAGAAATACGCAGCCGCTCCTGCCATCGCGTCGTCGACTTCGGCCACGCCTGACAACGCACCGTTCAGGTTGAGCGACGCGGCGATGAACTGGTGCGCGAGCTGCAGGTACGCGTTCCCGCCTTTGGGCGGCGTCGCAAGCACCGTTAGGTTGCCGGCGCCTGAGTTGTAGAACGCGTCAGTCGTTAGGAAAACCATCCCATCGCCGACGTCATCCCAGCGCTCTTCGTGGTTCTTCCAGTACCCTTGGGTCAACGTGCAACTAGGACCGGTCGGTGGCTCCTCGATCAGCACAATACTGCTTCCACGGTCTATGTCAGAGTGCACAGCGGTCGGACTCTGCTCGATACACGCTGCAACGACAAACACGACTGGTAGTACCGCGAGACGTGGGAAGGGGGGCAAACGAATCTGCATCGGCTGTTATTGGTTTAGGTGGGAGTGGCTAATAGCGCGGCCCGACACAGTTTGCTCTGTGATCGAGACCACTCTGATCTAGCGGATGATCCCGCTATTCCTCGTTCACACGCAGGCGCTGAGCATCACACGTCGCTGGTTTCATGAGGCGCCATTCCCGTCACAGAAGCGCCTTGCGTCGCCCCCCACCACACGCGCTAATTCGTGCCGCTCCAAGCGTTTCCACCCTGAGGCACCACATGCACCCGCGATCATTCCATCTCGCCGCACTCACGGTCGTCCTCGCGCTACCAGAAACCGCCGAAGCGCAGGCCGCGCGCCAGCCAGCACGACCGGCACAGGCGGCTCCTACCGCAGCGTTCACGGCAGACACGACGCTCTTCAACGCCATGCGCTGGCGTGAAATCGGTCCCGCGCGCGGCGGACGCTCAGTCGCCGTCGCCGGCTCTACCGCGCGGCCTTACGAGTATTGGATGGGGACGACTGGTGGCGGCGTTTTCAAAACCACCGACGGCGGGATGAACTGGACGCCGATGAGCGACCGCTATTTCGGCGGTACGATCGGCGCGATCACGGTGGACCCGTCGAATCCCGACATCGTCTGGGTCGGTGGTGGCGAGACGTGCATCCGCGGCAACACGTCGCACGGCGACGGTGTCTGGCGCACGGACAATGGTGGGCGCACCTGGACGCTCATGGGTTTCCGCGAGGAGCACATCTCCGACATCGTGCTGCATCCAAGCAACTCGAACATCGTCTACTTGAGCGTCTTCGGCGACGTGTTCAAAGCGACGCCTAACCGCGGGATCTACAAGTCGACGGACGCCGGGAAAAACTGGAGCAAGTCGCTGTTCGTGAACGACTCGACCGGTGGCATCGATCTCGTCATGGACGCGACGAATCCGGAAGTACTGTATGCCGCGATGTGGCAGGCGTGGCGCCAACCGTGGGGAATGTCCTCAGGCGGCGCGCACAGCGCGCTGTACAAGACGACCGACGGCGGCGCGAACTGGACGAACCTAACGACGACGGCGCGCGGCATGCCCACAGGAATGGTGGGGAAGATCGGCGTCGCTGTGTCGCCGGCGAATCCGCGCCGGATCTGGGCGCTCATCGAGCATGATTCGGGTGGGATCTACCGCTCGGATGATGCCGGAGCGAGCTGGGAGTACATCAATCGCGACCGGCGCGTGCGCCAGCGCGCCTGGTATTACTCGCACATCTACGCCGACCCCAAAAACGCGGACATCATGTACGCGTTGAACGTGCAGTTCTTCCGCTCGCGCGACGGCGGGAAGACGTTCGCTCAGAACATCCAGGTGCCGCACGGCGACAACCACGATCTCTGGATCGCGCCTAACGACGCTGAACGCATGGTCAACGGCAACGATGGCGGCGCCAACGTCTCGTTCAACGGCGGCCGCACCTGGACCGATCAGGAGTTTGCCACGGCGCAGTTCTACCATGTGACGACGACGAACGACTGGCCGTACATGATCTGCGGCGCGCAGCAGGACAACTCCACGCTGTGCGGTCCCAGCCGCACGCAGGGCACGATTACGCGGGCCGACTGGTATGACGCCGGCGGTTGCGAGTCGGGATACATCGCGGCGAATCCGGCCAAACCCAACATCACCTTCGCCGGGTGCTACGGAGGCAACCTGGATCGCCGGGATCGCCTAACTGGTTTCACCCGCGACGTCACCGTCTATCCGCGCAATCCGATGGGTCACTCCTCGGAGGATATCGCGGTTCGCTTTCAGTGGACGTTCCCAATCGTTTTTTCACGCCACAATCCGAACGTGCTGTACGCAGCCGGCTCGCGCCTCTTCCGGTCAACGAACGAGGGAGAATCCTGGACCGCTGTTTCGCCGGACCTCGCGCGGCGCGACCCCAAGACGATGGGACCGTCCGGTGGACCGATCACGAAGGATCAGACGGGTGTCGAGACGTACGGTCTGATCTTCGCCTTTGACGAGTCGCCCATCACCCCCGGTCTCTTGTGGGTGGGGACCGACGACGGACTTGTCTGGATCTCGCGCAACAACGGCGTCTCGTGGTCCAACGTCACGCCGCCTGACATCGGTGATTTTACGCGTGTCTCCATCATCGAGCCGTCGTCGCATGACGCGGGGACGGCATATATCGCCGCCAACCGTTACGCGTTAGGCGACAAACAGCCGATCCTCTTCCGCACGCACGACTACGGCCGCACCTGGACCAAAATCGTCAACGGCATCAAGTCCGACCACTTCACGCGCGCCATCCGCGAAGATCACGTTAGGCGCGGGCTGCTCTTTGCCGCGACTGAGCGCGCGATGTACGTATCGTTTGACGACGGACGCAGCTGGCAGTCGATTCAGCGCAACCTGCCGCCGGTTCCCTTCCACGACGTCACGATCAAAGACAACGACGTGATCGTCGCGGCGCACGGCCGTTCCTTCTGGGTGTTGGACGACATCTCGCCGCTGCGACAGGTTAATTCGCAGGTCGCCGCGAAAGACGCTCACCTCTTCCGCCCCGTCGATGCTTTCCGCACGCAATGGGGGGGCGGCTTCGGTGGTGGCGGCGGCGGGGGTGGTGGTGGCGGCGTGGGCGCGAACCCGCCGTCCGGCGCGGTGATTTACTACTCGCTCACGACCGTCAACCAGAAGGTCAACGTCGAATTCACCGATGCGGCCGGGAAAGTGATCCAGAGCTTCACGAGCGAACAGCACCCCGAAGCGGCTGTCGACAGTGTCCGCATCGAGGAGATCAAAGCCCAACGTGTCGACTCGATGACACGTGCCGGTGTCCCGCGCGATTCGGCCACGCGAGCGGTCACCGCCGCGCTACAATCGCCGCAGGCGCAGAATCAAGCGTTAGGCATCCAGTTCCCGCGCCCGCGGCCACCACGCGTCGCCAACCGGGCCGGGCTCAATCAGTTCGCCTGGAACCTGCGCTATCCCGACGCGGTGTCATTCGAGAATCTGATCATGTGGGCGGCAGGCACGACCGGACCGATCGCTCCGCCGGGGACGTACAGCGTCCGTCTCACGGTGAACAACAGCGCGCCGCAGTCGCACACGTTCCGGGTGCACAAGGATCCACGGTCTACGTCCACAGACGCGGACATCCTGGCACAGTTCAACCTCCTCATCGCCATACGTGACAAGACCACGGAGGCGAACAATGCCGTGCGCATGGTCCGCAACATGCGCGCGCAGGTCGAAGACCGTACGGGTCGCCTAACGGCCGATCGCCGGCAAGAGTTTAGCGGCCTCGCGAATGGCATGATGGGGAACCTGACGAAAGCGGAGCAGGAGGCGTATCAGGTCCGCAACGAGAGCAACCAGGATCCGCTTAACTTCCCGATCAAACTCAACAACGAAATCGCCGGCGTGGCGAGTTACGTATCGCAGGGCGAGTACCGGCCGACAAAGCAGGCATACGAAGTCTTCGAGTTGCTGTCGAAAGAGCTCGACGTACACCTCAAAGCGATTCAGTCCACGCTCGCGAGTGATCTCCCGCGACTCAATACGATCCTGCGCGCGGCGGGTCTGCAAGAGCTCAGGCCGAGCACAGAGGAAGTTAAGCGCCAACGTCCTGCTGTCGCCATGTAGGCACCTAACGACAAAACTGCTCACGCTAGTGGTCCTCACTTTCTCACGCTGGTTGTCATCACCACTAACGCTCTCGAGAAGGACGTTAGACGTGAGGGCAACATCGTGATAAGTGAGGGCGAAGAGCGTGAGCAGTACTACTGAGTCGCCGGCTGCCTAACGCTTACTCGCGCCTTGGTTAATACGCCGCCGATACTCCTCATGCAACGCCGCATTCGTGGCCCAGAACGGACGCGGCTCGCGACCCGCGACGTTGTCGCTCAGGATGGCCAGGTGCGTGTGCCAGCCGCCGCCGGTCTCAGCTACCGATTCAGGCTTTCGGATGCGACCCTGCGTCAGCTCGAGCTGGACGTCGTCGCCGCGCGGCGTGAGCTCCACGGTGACCTCCGATTCGTCATCAGTTCCTTCATCCCGGATCCAGCTCAAGGAACGCGGTCGGTCGAAACCGGTGACGCGCCACTTTGTTGTCATCCCACGTCAGCTCCACCGTCGAATCGGGGCGAATTGACGAGGATGGCGTTGCCAGCCACCTGGCGAGCTTGTCGGGCTCAGTGAAGTATGACCATACGCGTTCGATCGGACCGGGGAACTGACGTTCGAAGCGAATCGTGTCTGGTTTGGTGACGACGCCGTAATCGCGTTCGACGTCGAGATCCAAGTCGTGCCTGGTTGCCGTAGTCATCGAGAACGTCCTCTCTTGTTAGGCGCTGTCATTGTGCGATCCTCCTCCTCGTCGCGGTCTCATCGACCGGGCAGACGTGCTTGGATACCGCGTTGAGCGAGACGCCAAAAGTGCCGCAAGTTCCGCGACTCGGGCTTCACCTGTCGGCAGGCTCGGCGCTGTCAAGCGGGCGGGGGAATTGCGTTGAACCGGCGACTTAGTCGTTAGGTCGTTACGAAGTTGCAGGTTAAGCCTAAGAGCTACGAGCTATGACCTCATAGGGAGACTCATCGTGCAAACGCATCGTGTCTTAACGCGACTGTCGCTGTGTGCAACCGTGTTGCTTGTTCCCGCGCATCGCGCAGTTGCGCAGCGACAGATCGGGGCCGTCGTCGGCGCAACATTCTCGACATTGCGCGGCATCGATGGCCTGGACAGCCGCACCGGACTGATCGGTGGACTGTCTCTCGTTATGGGAGGACCGCTAGGCCTCCAGACCGGTTTACTCTTCGTGAGCAAGGGCGCGAAAGGCGAGACATCGGGAGCGGACGGGCTAAAGCTGAACTATGTCGAGGTTCCGCTATTGCTGCGGCTGGGGCTCAGCTCAGGTACGGGTGCCAGCCCGCACATTTACGCCGGTCCGTATTTGGGGTTTAAAATCGATTGCACTGTCGAGGGGACAGACGCAGACTGCGACGATGTTCCCGACGTGAGCACGAAGACAGTTGATATCGGCGGCGTCGTCGGAGGGGGACTGGATTTCAGTTTCGGTCCGCTCGTTTTGACGGCAGGTCTTCGCTACGGCTTCGGCGTTTCCAAAGTGGCTGACTTTGAGTTTGGATCGGTACGCGAGTCAGCAAAGAATGGGACGTTCGCGATTTATACAGGACTCGCCATCAAACTGGGCGGCTAGCTGAAATCGGCAGCGCGGACAACGCGGACAGCACTGACAAACGCGGACACCACGAGTTGTTGACTAACGACATCTAGTGCCCGCGTTCGTATTGACCGTGTCAGCGTTTGTCCGCGCTACCGATTTTTTAGTTCGCGAACTTTCCCGGGAATTGCTTCGCGATCGCGTCAGCCAGCGGATCGGCGATCATCTGCATGTGCATCGCCGCTTCGCGCAGCGTCATGTATACCTTCGCCGCATCGCCTGCGAGCTGCGCGTCGATCACTGTCTTGAGCGTCAACACATGTCCTTTCACGAGGTCTGCCACGACGCTCTTCGGCAGGTTCGGATTTGCCGACGACAGAAAGGCACCGAAGTCCTGCGTGTACTGCACGAGCTCACTCACGGCCTTATCTGCCTTCATCTTGTCCTTCGTCGCGATGCCAGTCGTATAATCGACGACGAAACCGATATGTTTGCGCCACAGCGCCAGGAATGCCGTCTCGGCGCCGTTGCCGTAGACCATACCGATAGCCTTGGACACGTCTACCGAGTTTTCGTCGAGCGCAGCGGCGGCAGCCTGGAACTCCGCCTGACGTCCACCTAACGCCGCACCGGTCGCGGCAGCAGCGAGGTACACGTGCTCCGATAACAACGTGTTGAGCTTCGCCTTGAGCGCGGCGACTGTCATCGCCGAACGGGTATGGGACGTCTGCATCCCTTGAGCGTTGACTGTGCTAGCGCTCGCGGCGACGAGCACGCCGAGCGCTATATAGCGGATAGTGCGGTTCATGATCTGATTGCTCCCTAACGAGTGACGGTGATGCTGCCGCGCATGAATTGATGGCGGTCGCAGAAGTAGGTGACCGTGCCGAGCGTATCGAACGTCCGCACCGCAGCCGCGCCCTTCGTCTTCAACACGGCGTTGAACGCGGCGTCGCGCTCAGCAACCGTACCGGCGGTGACCGTGTGCTCGATCTCGTCCTGGTTTGTCCAGACGACCTTAGTCCCTATGTTCACGCGCAGTGTGTCCGGCGCGAACTGAAACATTCGCACTTCCACACGCGACGTCGGTGACGACTGGGCGTGCCCTACCTGCAGGGCGATTAGAGCGACGAGGGAGACGCAGAGGCGCATAACGCTGGCGACGGTGTGACGTTCAGTCGTTCCTACGCCGGCCGTCGCGCGCCGGATTTCAAAAAGGGGTCAGAGGATCAAAAGGGGTCAGAGTCGATTGTAAAACGACATCAACGTCGCGGGCCCGAACCCAGGAGGAATTTTCAATCGACGCAGACCCCGTTTGATCCTCTGACCCCTTTGTTCGGCAACCCGTCTGCTCCCCCCAGTGT
>JBQTIF010000269.1:0-12150 GCA_052388395.1 Gemmatimonadaceae bacterium
ATCCGACCCTTTGCAGCTTGACATACGACGACAGAGCGTAATACGCGCGCGGCGTGTTGGTTTGCGATGCCGCGTATCCGCTCAAACGCCCTTCTTTGTCGCGCAACCACAGGCTCACGGTGTGTGCATGGCGTGACAGGTCCGGTGCCGCGAGGTGCACGGCCGCACGTGCGGTAAAGATTCCGCGCTCCAGCGATACGCTCTCCAGTCTGACCGAGGAACCGCCGACGGTCAGTCTCGTAGAATCGCGTCCTGCAACGTGGAGAACGATGGGGAGACTATCAGCATACGTGTGTATGAAGCCGCGCCATTCCCCCGCGAGGCGCACAAGGCCGTCGGTGTCGATGTTCGGCCGCGCGGGCGCTGGCGGCGCCACACGTTGCGCTCGCAGACCGGCGGCTACGCGCGGCAGCACGGCGGCGGACAGCTCGCTCACTATCGTCGAGGTCGCACGGCCGACGCTCTTGTTCAAGAGCACGGCGACAACGGCCTTCTCTTCCGGATACAGCGCGAGCAATGTCGAGACTCCCGGCATCCCGCCGCTGTGCGAAACCTGCCTAACGCCAAAGACACTGCGGATCCCCCAACCGAGCCCACGTGTCGCTGCGAGCCCCTCGACGGCAACGTCGCGTTGCATGTCCTGCAGCGTTTCCTTGGCGAGGATGGGACGTGACCCGGGTAGCCGCGCGCCGAGGTGGTACAAACCGAAGCGCGCCAGATCGTGCGCGCTGGAGTATACCTCGGACGCACCGGGGTGATCGAAGGTGTAATAGGGAATCGGTTTGTTGGCCGCGTCATAGCGCTGCGCAAACCGGCTTGCCGGACCGGCCACAACCCCCACGCTCGTACTCGTTAGGCCAAGGGGCAAAAAGACTTCTTGGCGCATGAAGACGGCGTAGCTCTTGCCGGACTTGCGCGCGATGACGTAGTCCAGAATGCCGAAGCCGAGATTGGAGTACTGATACGCTTCTCCAGGAGGGTACACCGCGACGCCATAGCGCCTGATCGTCGAGTCCATCGGCGGTCTCGGGTAACCGCCATCCTCGTAGAAGAACTGATAGTGCACAGGGAGCCCGCCGGTGTGCGTGAGCAGACGTTCGAGCGTGACATCCTCTGCCTTTCCTTCCCGGGCGGCCACTCGGACGCCTCCAAGGTAGTGGTTCACCGGTGCGCGCAGCCTAACGAACCCCTTCTGTGCCAGCAGCATGATGCCCGTGGCTGTGAATGGCTTGGAGATCGAAGCAAGCGAGTACGGCGTGCGCGCCGTAGCCGGGATCTGACGCTCGACGTCAGCGAAACCAAAGCCGGCCTCCCAAAGGATGCGATCACCCTTCGCCACGGCGACGGCAATCGAGGGAATGCCATCGGCCAGCATCACGGAGTCGATGACCGTGCGCGCCCGAGCGAAGTCGTACACACCAGACTGCTGGGCGCCTGCACCGATCAAAGGGGTCAGAGTCGATTGAAACGTAACGAACGCCAGTAGTTTCGCTTTCAATCGACTCTGACCCCTTTTGATCCTATGGGATTTCAGCATTGAGAATCCGCACGAGTTTGCTGCTATCGATATTACCGCCCGACACAATGCAGACGATTTTACCCTTGCCCGCACGGCCGGCGAGCGCAGCGGCGAGTGCAGCCGCACCAGCACCTTCCGCTACGACGCGAGCGCGTTCGACGAGCGCCCGCACTGCATCCGCTACTTCGCGCAGCGACATAACGAGGGAACCTGCCAACAAGTGGCTGACAAGTGGCCACATCTCTTCCAGCACACTCCGGCTGCCGATGCCGTCGACAAAGCTGGTAGTGTATTGGGTCTGCGTCGGCTTCCCAGCCGCGAGTGACGCGGCGAACGGCGCGGCTGTTTCGACTTCGGCGGCCAGCACGCGCGCCGTCGGAATAACGGAGCGGACTGCCGAGGCAATACCGCTTGATAGACCTCCGCCGCCATAGGGAACGACAACAGTGCTCACATCCGGAAGATCTTCCGCGATCTCCAACCCGATCGTTCCGTTGCCGGCGATGACGCGCCGGTCAGAGACTGGATGCACGAACAGGCCCACGCTTTCCGCCCACTCGTGTGTGACGAGGATGTCCCACCACTCGGCGAAAGGGACCCTAACGATTGTGGCGCCGAGTCGTTCGATGGCGGCGATCTTCGTTGCGGGGGCGTGATCTGGGACGACCACTCGGCAGGGTATGCGCAGCTCACGCGCGCACCAGGCAACACCCTGCGCCATGTTGCCGGCACTCGCCGTCCACACGCCTTCGCGAAGGATCTCTGGCGCGGCCTGCAGAATGGCGTTTGTCGCTCCGCGCAGCTTGAACGACGATATCGGTTGCAGGTTCTCGAGTTTGAGATAGATCTCGCTGTCAGTGTCCAGTGGGTCGAACCTAACGAGCGGCGTTCGAACGACTCGGCCGCCGATGCGCTCCCGAGCTGCGCGGATCTCATCCAGCGGGATGACGCGCGGAAGGACGGGGCGGTTCGGTGCGTCAGTGCGCAGCGTCACGCATGCCGCCGATGGCGAGCCGCGTTCCGGCACCTTCGGAGAGCGCGCGCTTATACAGGTATGCCGCGCAGGCGACGTCTTCCACAGCCAACCCTAACGACTTGAAGAGTGTGACCTCGGCGTCGTTGACGCGGCCGTCTACCAGACCGGCAACGAGCTCGCCGATCTCACCGCGGATGTGCGCGTCCGTGATCCTTCCTTCACTGCGTGGCATGAGAAAATCGCCCGCTTCGTTTGCAGTAGATTCGCGCCGATCGACATAAAGTCGCGCGCGCACAACCGCGTCGCTATCGAGCTCACGCGCGCGCGGAATGCTGCCCCCGACGGCATTGATGTGAGCGCCGGGTGAAAGCCACTCGCCGTGCAACACCGGCTCGCGCGACGCGGTGATTGTGCAGATGATGTCGGCGCGCTCCACGGCGTCGCGCGGAGTTACGCACTCTTCGACGTCGATGCCAAGCCGCGCTTTTGCTTGGCGTATGAAGGAGGCGCGGCGTTCTGCGCTGCGGCTCCACACGCGCGCGCGGCGCAGCTTTCGCGCGCAGGCCATCGCTTCGAGATGCGTGAGCGCCTGAACGCCCGCGCCGAGTAGCGCGAGATCGCCAGCGTCCTTGCGCGCGAGCAGTTGAGTCGCCAGACCGGAGACGGCGGCGGTGCGTATCGCTGTGATCGAGCTGGCATCGATGATCGCGCGGAGCTGCCCGTTGGTCGTCTCGAAATAGAGCACGATGCCGATGTGCGACTCGTACGGCGTCGCATCATTGCCGGGGAAGACAGTGATGATCTTGGCGCCTAACGTATCACCGAGCAGCGCCGGCATGAGCGCAAAGGCATTGGGCGTGTCGGGGAGGCGCACGACTTGTCGCAGCGGGAGAACGGCCTCGCCCTTTGACGCGGCTGCGAGCGCATCGGCCATGAGGTCGATGCACGTAGACATCGGCAGGAGCCGGACGACGTCGGTATGCGTTAGAACAAGTGTGTGCACGAGTCCGCTGATTCTGTCAGCGTGCGACGGCGATGTCCACAGCGACCAGGGTCGGATCTTGAAATACGTGTCCTAACGAACGCACTCGCGGACCATTTTCACGCGGCGTGGAAATGGTCCGCCCAGGCGTGGTTTAGGACACGTATTTCAAGATCCGACCCTGGTCAAAGAAAAAGGGCACCCTTGCGGGTGCCCCACGGAGTGCTACGACGTGCTGTGCTACTTCTTCCAGAAGTAGATCACCAGCTTGTCCCCTTCTCCGATCTCGGCGCCGATGACGTCTCCCGGCTCCGGCTTTTGGTCGTGAGTACTGATGGCCGTGACAAGTGCGTCGCGCTTCTTGAGCTCGTCTTGCAGCTGCTTGATCGCGTCTTTGTTCTTCTCGAGCGCCGTCTTGACGATCTCCTGGTCGGATTCCGTCAGGGCGACAGTGCGCACATCGACGAATTCAACCTTGGGCGGTGTCTCGATTTTTAACCCGCCGATTTTGCTGGCGACTACGAGCGAGCCGTCGATCACTGTAACGATTGACGCCGTCGTGGGCGGTGCTTTCATGACGTCGCCCTTCGATTCTTTGCGCGTCGTGTCTTGAGCGTTGGCCGCCGAGGTGCCGAGCGCGACCAAAACCGCTGCCGCGAGGAAGGTCAGTTTTTTCATACGCCTCTCATAGGGACTTGGAGGGCGACGCAGGGCCCCGTCACTACGTCATCCCTCAGACGGTGATCACCGTGATCGCTGGGGCCTTCGACACAGCGCGCTAAGCGCTGCTCGCAGTGAACAAGTGTACGCTAGTTCAGCACAGTGCGACTGCGATCTAGCTCACACACATGCGAGATGCAACCCTCGTTACGCTCGTGTACGCTTTGCCTAACCGCTGGGCTCGCCGCGCGGAGCCTAACGAGTCACGCCGCTAGACAACCAGACTCAACAGCCGACCCGAAACGAACACGACTTTGCGAATTGGGCCAGTGACGTATTTCGCGATCGCCGGATCGGCCAACGCCGTCTTGAGCGCGTCATCTTGTGTGACGTTAGGCGCTACGCCGATTGTGCTGCGCAGCTTGCCGTTCACCTGAACCGCCAGCCGCACGAGCGTCTCCCGGGCCAGCTCCTCGTCGTACGCCGGCCAACCGGAGTCCATGACGCTGCTGCTGTGCCCTAGCCGTTCCCACGCCTCCTCGGCGAGGTGCGGCGCGAAGGGCGCGACGAGCTGGACCAATGGTTCGACCTCCGACCGCTGCGGTGTGCGCTCTTCGCGCCGCAACACGTTGATGTACTCCATCATCGCCGCGATCGCCGTATTGTAGCCTAACGAGGCTATATCGTCACCGACTTTCTTGATCGTCTGATGCAGCTTGCGCAGGACCGCCGGATCCGGCGCGCCTTCCGTCGTCGACGCACAGACCGAAGCCCAGAGCCGGTCAAGAAAGCGGCGCACGCCGGAAATGCTCGCGTCGCGAAAATCTCCGCCCTCCTCGAACGGACCGATGAACATGAGGTACGTCCGAAATGCGTCGGCCCCCCACTGCGCGATGTACTCGTCAGGCACGACGATGTTGCCCTTGGTCTTCGACATCTTTGCGCCGTCGCGCACGATGTGCCCGTGCGCGCGGAACTTCTTGTACGGCTCCTCGAACTCGAGGTGGCCCATGTCGTGCAGCACCATCGTGAGAAAGCGCGAATACAACAGGTGCAATACCGCGTGCTCGTTGCCGCCGATATACGAATCGACAGGCAGCCAGCGCTTCGTCAGCGCCGCAGCGAACGGCACGTCATCGTGGCCTACGCTGGGATAGCGCAGGAAATACCAGCCGCTGTCGAGGAACGTGTCCGAAACGTCGGTCTCGCGGCGACCGGGCACGCCGCACTGCGGACAGGCGACCTCGTACCATTCCTTATGGCGCGCGAGCGGCGATACGCCGGAGTCGTCAGGCCGGAAATTGGGAATGTCGGGGAGCCTAACGGGCAGCTCATGCTCCGGCACGGCCACCGGACCGCATTTGTCGCAGTGGATGATCGGAATCGGCGGGCCCCAGTAGCGCTGCCGCGAAATGCACCAGTCGTGCAGCCGATAGCTCACTGTTCGAACGGCACTCCTCTTCGCCTCCAACCATGCGACGATGGCGCGGTGTCCCTCGGCGACGCTCTTGCCGTCGAATTGCGCTGAATGCACCAGCCGGCACTTGTCGGTATCGAGCAGCGGCTCGCGCAGCGGCGTGGAACCAGCTTCGCCTTCACGCGCGATGACCCTAACGATTGGTAGATCGAACTTCGTCGCAAACTCGAAGTCGCGATCGTCATGTCCAGGAACCGCCATGATGGCGCCAGTGCCGTACTCCATCAGTACGTAGTCAGCCACCCAGATCGGTATCGGCTTGCGCGTCGCGGGGTTCATCGCGTAGCTCCCCGTGAAGACACCGGTCTTCTCTTTGCCGACCTTGCGCGTAACTATATCCTGACGCGCCGCTTGTTCTCGGTACGTCATGACGTCATCCCATTGCGCGTCGCTCGTTAGGCGCTCGAGCAAGGGATGCTCCGGCGCCAGCACCAGATACGTTGCGCCGAATACGGTGTCAGGTCGCGTCGTGAACACGCGGATCACTTCCGGCTCGGCGCGGAACTCCTGCGTCACCGTCACCGTGCTCGACCCCGCCTGTTCGAACGGATCCAAAACTCGGAACGAGATCTCGGCACCCTCGGAGCGACCGATCCAGTTCCGTTGCGTCAGCTTCGTCGACTCCGACCAGTCGATCCAGTCGAGGTTCTTGAGCAAACGTTCGGCGTAGTCCGAGATGCGAAAGAACCACTGCGCCAGCATGCGCTGCTCTACCGCCGTCCCGCACCGCTCGCAGTGACCAGCGATCACTTGTTCGTTCGCCAGGACTGTTTTGTCGTTCGGGCACCAGTTGACGGCCGCCTTCTTACGGTACGCCAACCCTTGTTTGAAAAGCTGAACGAAGACCCACTGAGTCCAGCGGTAGTAGACAGGGTCGGTCGTTTCGACTGAGTAGCGCCAGTCTACCATGAGCCCCGCGCGCTCTACCTGGCGCCTGAAGTTGGCGATGTTCGCCGGAATCAGGCGCATCGGGTGCTCATTCAGCTTGAGCGCGTAGTTCTCACTGTGGATTCCGAACGCGTCGTAGCCGAAAGGCTCGAAGACAGTGTGCCCCCGGAGGCGCTGGAATCGTCCATAAATGTCATTGCCCGTGAAGGCGAAGAGGTTGCCCACGTGGAGCCCTTCCGCCGACGGATACGGAAACATCATCAAGACATAGAACGGATTCCTCCCATGCTCGAGATCCGTCTCGTGCGTTCCTCGCTCACGCCATCGCGTCTGCCACTTCGGCTCGACGACGGCGGGGTCATAGCCGGCCGTTACGGCGGCTGGGAATTGTGGCTTGGGCGATGTCATAGTCGGCTGCTCAGCGACCGGGAGCTAGCACGCGACACTGGCCACGGCACCTCGGCAAATCGCTGGAGAACTAGTGCGGCAATCTAGCGCGGACGAACCTGAGGCGGGCAGGGAGTACGACGCGGGTCGCGTGAGCGCTGGACGGGACGATCGCGAACAGTCCTTTCTCCTCTACGCCGGCCTCACGGGCGCGGCGTTGCTTACCGCTGGGCTTTGGCTCGCGCGCGGCGTCATCGCGCGCGCATCGGCCTTCGAGCTTGCCGCCGCTGCTTTGGCGCTTATAGGCGCCGGCGCGGTCCTCAGCGTCCTCACGGCCCTACTCCTTCTGTCAACACGTGTTGATCGCGCCAGCGAAGAAGTTGCCAGCGCACTCGACGCGATCGCTGCTGGAAAACTCACCAGCCGCCTGACTGCGCCTCGCGGCTTGGGTCGCGAAGCTCGGCTCGCTGGCGCAGCATCGGCGGCGCTCGACCGACTGCGCGCCTGGGTGGAGCGCTCGCGGTCTGCCGTAACAAGCGTCGAGAAGGGCGTCAACTCAGTGCACGAAACGTTGCCCCGACTGCGCGATTCGGTCGCGGCGAATACGGGCCACGTTCAGCAACTCATGCGCAACTCGCAGTTCCTTTCGTCTGGTGCCGAGGAGCAGGCAGCTCTCACGCAGCGGGCATGCGTCCTCGCTTCAGTCATTGGCCAGTCGCATCGCGACACCGCCGCGTTTGCCGAGCGCGTTCATTCAGCCGTAAGTGAGGCGACGTCGACGCTGACGGAATGCGCGTCACGTGCTGCCGATCTCCGCGCCGTGATGACAAAGCAGGCAGAGGAAAGTGAGCGCTGCCTCGAAGCCGATCGACAGCTGGCCGAGTATCTGGTGGTTGTCGCGAAGAACGCGCGTCAATTCAAGCTGCTCGCGCTGCACGCCGCGATGGAGGCGGCGCGCGCGGGGGCTCGTTCCGAAAGCGAGGGAAAACCAGCAAGCGATGGGGAGGTAGGAGGAGGACGCGGCGCCGAGTTTCGCGTGGTAGCTCTGGAAGTGCGGCGCATGGCGTTGGACCTGACCAAGTCAACAGAAGACGTCATGCGCATCGTCGATGGCGCACGACGGTCGCTTCAGGCATTCAACGCATCGGCAGTAGACGGCGGACGTCACATCGAGGCGGCGCATGGCGCCGTTTCGTTAGGCGTGACTGCGCTCGAGCACGCGGCGGCCGCGGCATCCGCCCGTCGCGCCGATGACGCCACGCTCGCCGAGGCGGGTACCGAACTGACGATCCTGACGAGCGCGATCCGCGAACGGGCCACAGGTTCGGCCAAAGGGATCGGCGACCTCGCTGACCGATTGGCGACGCTGGATCAATCGCTGGCGACGGCGGAGGGCGCAGCGCGCGAGATGGAGCAGGCACTCGCCGCGACGGCGGCAAGTGTCGCGCGGGCTAACGACGTGATCGGCACGATGGTGACGGAGGGATCAGCGCCGGTGGCCGGCGCGCTACCGACATCGTCGCGCACGCCGCGCAAGAAACAGCGTGCCGCGAAAAACGTTAGGCACATCAAGCCCGCCGGGGTGCGCGCATGACGTCCATCGCACCGCTTACGACCGCCGTTACCGGCGGGAGCACACTGGGCCGACGCGTAATGCTCGTCGTCACTGTTGTGCTTGTCGTTTTCGGGCTTCTGCTCGTTATCGCCGTTCCGCGCATTGCCACACGCCTCGCCGAGGAGCGCGCCAGCGCCACGCTCGGCGAAGTTGCTGGTAATGCGGTGCTGCTCGTCGACCGCACGCTCGCCGATCAGCGCGCGCAGCTACGACTGCTCGGTTCCTCGCCGTACGTCGTCGACGCCGTGCGTTCAGGCGCAGCGATTGCGGCTCGCCAGGGCCTCGTGGATCGACCGATCGCAGAACTGGAGTCGATGTTCAAAGCCTCGCGCTCCCTGGATGTGAGTGAGCGGTTGCGCAACTACTTCCGCGGTGAGCTCCAGCCGTTAGGCGCCGCCGAGATCATCATTACCGAAGCGAGTGGACTGAACGTTATCGCGACATCACTGCCATCGGATTTCGTCCAGCGCGACGAGGAGTGGTGGCGTCTGGCGCAGGATACGGCGGCGCGCCCAGCCGACGTCGACTTCGACGAATCCACAGGGAGCAATGTCATCGTGCAAGCCGCCGCAGTGCGCGACGTTGCCACGACTCGCGTCCGCGCCGAAGGCGTCATCAAGGTCGGATTCGCGGCTGCCTCGCTGCAGGCGGCATTGCGCGGGCTGACGGTGCCCGGCGTGTCGGTGGAGATTGTGAACAGTGCCGGGCGCGTCGTCATGTCGACCGTTGCCACCGGCGTCACAGATTCGACAGCACGCGACGTGCAGGCGCTGAATCGCCTAACGAATGCACGCTTGGGTCGTGTGCCCTGGCGCGGCGTCGACGCGATGGTCTCGGTGCGCGTAGCCAACCAGGGCGAGTGGCACGTCGTGGCGATGCAGCCGCGCGATGCCGCGCTGACATCGCTCAAATCGAACTGGCTCATGGTGGGCGCCGGCGCAGTGGTCGTCGCGTTGCTCGTCATTGCGGCGGCCTGGTTCACCAACCGTTTCTTCGCGCAACGTATCACGCGCCCCGTCTCGGAGCTTGCGCGCGTGGCCGAATCAGTGGCCGCCGGGAATCTGTCCGTGCCGTTTGCGCCGAGCGAGGTAGATGACGAGATCGGACGCTTGAGCCGAGCGATGGCGAGCATGCTGCACGACCTGCGGCAAGCAACAACCGCCGTGCGCGGCGCCGCGGCCGCAACCACGTCGACGGCGAATCAGATCACGTCAGGCACCAATGGAATGGCGGCTGCAACGGTGCAGATCGCGCACACGGCGTCGACACTCAGCAGCGAGTCGACCTCGATGCAGACTGAAATCCGCTCGACGGTCGACGAGTCGGTGAAGCTGCGACAGATCGCCGCGGATCTCGCGTTAGGCGCCCGCGGCTCAACAGAGCGCTACCAGCAGCTGCGCGCGCAGGCCGAAGCGAATCGACAGCGCTTCGAAGACACCGAGCTCGCGATCAACGCCCTAAGCTCGGACGTCGAGGCCAGCGCAACCGCGACGCGCGCCGTGGAGCAGGCAGCCGATCATCTGGCGGAGTTTGTCGCGCTCGTAACGAAGATCGCCAAGCAATCCAAGCTGCTCGCCCTCAACGCGAGCCTCGAGGCAGTGCGTGCTGGTGAGGAGGCGCGCGGTTTTGCAACGGTTGCGCACGAAGTCCGCCGTCTGGCGCGCAGCGCGCAGGAAGGATCTGAACGCGCCGATCTAGTCGTCGAGCAGGTGCGCAGCGTGCTGCGCGACGCCAGCGGGGCCTCGGGTCGTGCTGTCGAGCGGCTCGAGCAAGTCGCCGTCGCCGCCCGTCTCGGTCGCAAATCGCTTGAGGACGTGGGCCGTTCGCTGCTCGACGCCGATGGTTGGGTTCAGAGTGTCGATCGTGCAGCCGGTCAAGCGGCGCGCTTTGTCGACGAGCTCACAGAGCGGCTCAAGGCCCTCGCCGCGCGCACGGAGCAGTATGTCGCCGCGTTACAGGAAGTCGCCGCTTCGACCCAGGATCAGAGCGCTGGCGCCGAACAGATCGCGACGGCGGCGAATGCGCTGCTGGCGGAGTCGGCGGATCTGTCGGCCGTGGTCGAGCGATTTGTCATAGAACGGGCGGCAGCGTAGCTCTACTCGGCACAAAACACGGCCATCGCCGGCATCCGTACACGTTAAAACCGCGACACGTTAAAGAGTCCCTACGCGCGGGCGTGTCAACGGCGTGAACAGTGACCGTCTCCGTTTTGCAGTCCTCGTGTCCTCTGTGGTGAAAGCTCTTCGTAGCGTTGTTGCCTAACGGGATCACGCGGGGCGCGGCCGTTGGTCAGCCTTGAACAGATATGCGCAGTCCTCCAGACGCGCACCGCGTTCGTCGCACACCGCGATCTTGCCACCCTCGTAGCAGCTGGCGCCAGCGTAACGCCCGTCCTTGGTCACCGCATAGAACTCGAGGTCGAAGCGCGGGCGGCCGTTAGGATCGAGCAGGCGCTTTTCGGTCATCGCGATGACGCGCTGAATCACTTGTAGCAGCGCTTCCTGAGGCGTCTTCCCTTGCCTCAGGAATTCGACAGCGAGGAAGGCGCCGCAGACTTTGATATTGGCTTCACCGCGGCCGGTCGACCCGGCGGCTCCGACGTCGTTGTCGCAGTACTGGCCCGCCCCGACGATCGGCGAATCGCCCACTCGACCGGCGACCTTCCACGCGCGGCCGCTCGTCGTCGTCACGGAGCTGATGTCACCCGCCGCATTCACGGCGTTCATGTTGATCGTCCCGTGCGTGAACTTGATGCGCACGTCGTCATCATGATCCAGCCAGTTATCGTCTTTGTTGAGCCGTGCCTTCCAACGGAGCCAATCCTGACGGCTCTTCTCGGTGAGCAGGTTCTGCGTCTTGAATCCCATGTTGATTGCGAAGCGTTTGGCATCGTCGCCGACGAGCATGATGTGGTCTGTGTAGTCCATGATCGCCTTAGCAACGAGCGACGGCGTCGCGATGTCCTCCAGGCAGCCGACCGCTCCGGCGCGTTTCGTTGGCCCGTGCATACACGATGCGTCGAGCTGGACGACACCTTCTTCGTTAGGCAGTCCACCAAGTCCGACCGACTGGTCTTCGGGGTCGAGCTCCTGGATGTTGACACCGGCAATGACTGCGTCCAACGTGTCCTCACGCGCCAGGATCTTATCATAAGCGACTTTGACGCCGCGCAATCCGTTCGACGACGCGATGACGATCGGCCGCGCCGTATTGGACGGTGTCTGAAGCGGGCGCTCACCATGCAGAAGAGATGGCGCCAGGGCCGTACCGGCAACCACCGTGACACCCGCGTTAATGAAGTCGCGTCGAGTGAACGTCATCTGTGCCTGTCGAGAAATTGAGACCACAGATGATACCTGCCGCGCGCGCAGTCTCGAAATCCTGATTTGACGAACTATTGCCCGCTTTCCGCTCAGGCGCCGATATACTCGGCGCATGCGTACGATTTCGTGTCTTAGCCTCGCTTTCCTTGCGCCCGCGCTCGCAGTTGGCCAGCGCACGCACAAGCTGCCCGCTACACCGCAGACCGTCGCCTACGGCTATTACTGGGCCGAGAAGGCACCGGTGCTTCGCATCGCATCCGGTGACATCATCGACGTCGAGACGCTTTTAACTAATCGCCCTGATCGTCTCGAGGCGGCTGGCG
>JBQTIF010000270.1:0-2953 GCA_052388395.1 Gemmatimonadaceae bacterium
CCCAGAGTCGGTGCCGAAACGACTCTGGGGTCATCGGTCGAACTGTCGAATTGGGTGGCTTCTCATATCGTATTATCGGCGTCATGCGGCCGCGCACTGTACTGCCATTCGTTGCGGCTGCGTTCACAGGGTCACAAGCGAGTGGCGGCGCGATGCATCGCGTCGACTTCTGGATTCCGTTTCGGCTGGACCCTAACGCACGAGCGCAAAACGCGCACTTTTTGCAGGCGGTAGCACGTATGAAGCCCGGCGTGACGCCGCAAACTGTACATGCCGATCTGCAGCGCGTCGTCAATCGCTTCCCCGACGAGTTCCCGTCTGCATACTCCGCGACTTTCATCAAGGAGTATCAGTTCGGTATCGCAGCTACGTCCCTGCGGCGAGATGTGCTCGGCTCGACCGAGCGCGTCTTGTGGCTGATCCTGGGCGCTGTGGGACTCGTATTCGCCATTGCTGCTATCAACGTGGCGAATCTGTTCCTTGTGCGCGCCGAGGTTCGTCGCCGAGAGACGGCTGTGCGTTCGGCGTTAGGTGCCGGACGCGGCCAGCTCGCCATGCATTACATGAGTGAAAGCGTTCTGCTGGCGCTCCTCGCAACGAGCCTCGGATTGCTCATCGCGCACGTGGCCGTGCGCACTCTCATTGGCTTGGCGCCAGAGGGGATGCCGCGCCTCGACGAAGTGCACATCGGCCTGCGATCAGTCGGCATCGCCGTCGCGCTCGGCACTGCATGCGGCGTTGCTTTCGGCTTGTTCCCTCTCGCTGGTGATTCCAATAGCGCTGCAGCGCTGCGTGACGGCGCGCGCGGAGCTACCGTGTCGCGCGGGCGCAGGCGCGTGCGCGGCGCGATGGTAGTTGGTCAGGTGACCCTTGCTCTGGTTCTGCTCGCGGGTGCTGGGGTAATGGTGCGCAGCGTGCTGCAGCTCTATGCCGTTAGGCCAGGCTTTGACGCGGCGCGAGTGCTCGCCATCGATCTGCCACTGTCGCGTGCGCGTTACCGTACATATGACGACGTCGCGCTCTTTCACCGAACGCTGCATGATCGCGTATCAGCGCTTCCCGGCGTTCGGTATGCAGCACTCGGCACGGACCTGCCATTGGATGGTATGGGTGGCTGTTCTGTCGTGTATGGCGAGGGGCGAACCCACGATGCCCGAGTCGAACCGCCGTGCGTGGCGACGTTGTTGGTGGGACCGGGCTACTTCGCGGCGCTGGGCATTCCCGTTCGCGGACGGGTCCCCACATGGTCCGACCTCGATAGTCAAACTGGCGCCGTCGTGGTGACCGGTGCGCTCGCCGAGCGCCTTTGGCCAGGAGAGGACCCGATCGGCAAAGGCGTTCGGAGCAACGGCCCCACGCCGCCGTATTATCGCGTCGTCGGAGTGGTGGACCAAATCCGTGGCACCGGGTTGGAACAGCCGCCGACGGAGGCTGTGTTCTATCCGATGAAGCAGATTCCGGGTGCGTCCCTCTGGCAACCGCCTAACGCGTCAACGCTCGTCGTCAAAGGCGAAGTCGCCGATCCATCGACGCTCGTATCGTCGATCCGCCGTGTCGTTTCCGAGCTCGATCCATCCGTGCCGCTCGCTAACATACGCACGATGGAAAGCGTCGTGCGTGCTTCCATGGCACGCGTGTCGTTCATCATGGCCCTGCTCGCGGTCGCGGCGGCCATGGCTGTTATCCTCAGCGCCGTGGGGCTCTACGCCGTGATCTCGTACGTCGTGGCGCAGCGACGCTCGGAGATCGGCGTGCGGATGGCACTCGGCGCTCGTGTCGGTCAGGTGTCGCGACTCGTTATGGTCGAGTCGCTCCAACTCGCCGGCCTCGGCGTGTTGTTAGGCGTGAGCGCATCGCTCGTGTTGAATCGCATGCTTTCGACTCTCGTGTTTGGAGTCGGGCCAAACGATCCGCTGACGCTCGCCGGCGTCTCCGCCTTGTTGATTGGCATTGCGTTGCTTGCCAGTCTGGTTCCAGCCCGTCGTGCGTCGCATGTGGATCCGATCGAGGTGCTGCGCGAAGGCTGAAGTCAAGCGCTAGGCCGATTCGGTCCCGTGCGATATCGTCAGGTCACTTCAGAGGTCTGACGCATGTCTGCACGAAGCACCGGCGCGAACGGCAAGCGCCTCGAGCGCATCAGGGCCTCGCGACAATTCAACGGTCGCACATTCGTCAACACCACGCCGACCCCATTCGGATTCAAAGAAGGTGTTGAACGGCCCACGATGCGCGATTTCCTGTGCGGCGGAGACCGACGCGTTCCTTCGGGACCCTTGCTGTTGGGGAATCCCTTGGCGCATTGGGCCACGCGCCCTGACAGCGGCTTGCGCGTGACGTGGCTCGGGCATTCGGCGCTACTCATCGAGATAGACGGCGTTAGGCTGCTGACCGATCCCGTCTGGGGGAATCGGGCCTCACCGCTCCCCTTCGCCGGTCCCAAGCGCTTTCATCCACCACCGGTGCGCCTCGCCGAATTGCCACCGCTCGACGCGGTGATCGTATCGCACGACCATTATGACCACCTCGACGCGCCGACCATGCACGTTCTGGCGAAGACGCAGCTCGCGTTCATTACGTCGTTAGGCGTCGGTGCGCGTCTCGAAAAATGGCGAATTCCACCGGAGCGCATCACCGAGCTGGATTGGTGGGAGCGCACGCATGTCGATGGCGTGGAGGTGACAGGGACTCCCGCGCAGCACTTCTCCGGTCGCGCTATCAACGACCGCAACTCGACCCTCTGGTCCTCGTTTCATCTGCGCAGCGACAAACATTCCTTCTTCTATGGCGCCGACAGCGGGCTAACGCCGGAGTTTAGTATCTGTTTCGGGGATGGTGGAAACCCCTCGCCTTTAGGCGAAGAGAAGGTGCGTGTAACTTGGTCGCGTGCGACACTGCCGGTTGGGAGCGCCCACGAAGACGGACCTCAAGGTACACGTCATCTGGATTCCCAAGT
>JBQTIF010000271.1:0-5867 GCA_052388395.1 Gemmatimonadaceae bacterium
TACAACATCACCGCGCGATTCACGCGCCGTCGTGTTCGGACGCGTCGCGCCAGAGCCGCCGCCACCGCCGCCGCCGCCGCCGCCGCCGCCCATCATCGCGCCGTTGCTGCCTCCCATCATCGCGCTGCCCATCGACGCGGCCATCTGACGCTGGACTTCAGCTTGTACCGAGTCCGGGTTAAGGCCAAGCTGCACGGCGGTGGCAACGCCTTCGCGCACGTTACGCACCGCATCGTTAGGAACCGCGAGAACGGCTTCGCGCCGGTCCACTAGCACCGACGCTTCACCCGTCATCCCAGGCTTGAGCAGTCCTTCGCGATTCGCGAGGGTGACGAGCACGGGGAACATTGTCACGCTCTGATTCACAACAGCTTGCGGCTCGATCTTCTCGACAGTCCCACGGAATGGCCGATCCGGGTACGCGTCGACAGTGACGGTCGCTTCCAGCCCCGCCTGCACGGAGCCGATGTCGGTCTCGTTGAAGAGCGCGCGCATGCGCACGAGGTTGAGGTCGGCCATCTTGAGAATTGTCGTGCCGCCGCTGGCGCTGCTTGTCGCGGAGGTGATGACCTGGCCTAACGAAACTGTCTTCTCGATCACGGTGCCATGAATCGGTGCGCGAACCGTGGCGTCTTCGAGACGCTGCAGTTGAATGTCGGCCGTCGTGCGCGCACGCACCACGGCTGCCTGCGCGTTGGCGTAGTCCAGCTGCGCGGTTTCATGCTCCTGCGCCGTGATGATGCGCTGCTGGAACAACTCGTCTGAGCGTTTCTTCTGCGCCTCGGTGACTTTGAGCCGCGCTTCGGCGGCGTCGAGGTCGGCCTTCGCCTGATCGTATTGATTCTGCACGTCACGCGTGTCGAGCTGCACGAGCAGCTCACCCGGGTTTACCAGCGACCCCGTCTCGACAGTCATGCGCGTGATTTGACCAGAGGACTTCGACTTTACTTCGACGACGTTGATGGGCTCCACCGTGCCGGACGCTGTCGCGTCCAGCACGATGTCGCGTCGCTCGACAGCGACGGTCGGGATGCTGACTGTTTCGTTCTTGGTCGAGCGGCACCCTGCCAAAAGAAGGGCAGTGAGCGCAGCAGCCATCATGCGTGCATTCACGGTAGTTATCTCGATGCTAGCGGAGTTCGCGGCCGATCAGCGCTTCGATCTGCGCCCGCGCGACGCGGGCGTCCAGGCGCGCCTGAATCAGCGACGCCCTGGCCTGGTTGAGTGTCAGTTGCGACGTGAGTAGGTCCAACAGCGTGGAAGCACCTAACGAGTAGCGCTGCTGCTGGACACGCAGATCCTCTTCTCCAGCTTCAACAGAGGCGCGTTGGATCTGGACACGCTCCTCAGCCAGGCGCAGGGAACCAATGAGCTGCACTAACTGCTGCTGCGCGGCGAGCCTGGCGTCACGCAGCTGCGCGTTGGCGACGTCTTCTTGTACCCGAGTCCGCGTGACCTGTTCTTCCCGCGCGAAGCCATTGAAGAGCGGATACGACAGCGAGAAGCGCAGGCTGTTGGAATAGGTGTAAGGATCGTTACCCAAGCCGAATGGGTTGTTCAAACCCCCTCCACTCCTGCCGGCGGAGAGTGTGATTGTCGGCAGGTACGGGGCACGCGCGGTACGCGCGGCCGCGCCAGCTGCGTTCGCGCCAGCGGCTGCTTGCCTAATGCTCGGACCATCCGTGGCAAATGCTACGAGCTGCGCGCTATCCACGGCCGCCCCCACTGCCTCCAGTGAATCAGCGACCACTGTTACGAGCTCGGTCGAGCCGATGAGGCGGCTCAGTGTCGCATTCCCGACCAACAAGTTGTTTTGCGCGGTCAGCATCGCGAGCCGCGCGTTACCGACTTGGATCACGGATCGCAGCGAGTCGGACTTCGTGGCGGCACCCTGTGCAACGCGCGCAGAGGCAGCTTTCAACTGTTGCTCTGCTTGCTCCAGCTGCGATCGCGCAGCGGATTCGGATTCCCGCGCCGCCAGCACGCTGTAGTACTGCTGTTTAACAGTGAGCGCGATGTTGAACTCTTGTAGAGTCTCGTTCGCCTCCGCGGCGGCGATATCAGCCCTTGCTCCGCGCAGCTCACTGAAACGACGAAAGCCAGAAAACAACTCAACGTTCGCAGACAAGCCGTTGCCGTATTGCCACGCTGACGGCGTGCGAAAGAGCTCCCCGTCGTTGTTGAAGCGTTCCGTGCCCGGTATTCGTGAAGTGGAGGCGCTCACGCTGATGTTGGGCATGAACGCCCCGTAGGCGCTGCGCAACGCGGCGTGGCCCGACGCTACCTGTCCCCGCGCTTGAATGGTCGCTGGGGCATTTCGCTGCGCTAGTCGTACCGCCTCGGCCAGCGCAATCGGTCGCGCAGTTCCCTGTGCCGCGTCCGGGCGCGCCTGCGCAGTCGCCGCGGCGGGCACGGCGACGAGCAGAACCGTTAGGTACTTCATCGATCCTTCCGCTTCGTCGAGTCGCTGAGCTCTTTCAGGAGGGCTTCGTATCGCGAACGCTGCTCGGCGTCGAGCACCTGACGCATTTGCTCGCGAGCGTTGAGCCGGATCGAGTCCATCTTGGGCTTGATTGTCCCGTACACCGCCAATGACTGGCGATGGCGCTCGTCCAGGATGGCGTCGATTTGCGTGCGCTGCTCGTCGCTTAGCCCGAGGCGCCGGTCGAGCATATCGAGCGTGCGTTCACCGCGCCGGTCGCGTCCGAAGACGCGGTCGGCGCTGAAGCCGAGCGCGCCGCCGACGAGGACAGCACCGAAGAGGAACGCCATCGCCAGGTGTTTGGACTGATGCATGCTCTAGCCTAACGAGAAATGATGTGGCGCAGCGTCGCATCGCGGGTGCGACGCGGCTCGTCCGCCATGGTTTCTACGAGTACCGGGACGTCATCGATGAGCGGTTGCAACAGTCGCTCCTCGGCCATACGCTGATCCGAGCGACGGTCCTGGAACCAGACGAAACCCAGAAGCAGAATCGCTGCGGCCGCCGCTACGAGGCCCGTACGCATCAAGTCTGGGAAGTGCGCCCACCACGCCATGCTCCCCTCGCGCCTAACGCGAGCGAGAATGCGCGCTTCTAGTACTTCCCAATAGCCGGCATCCGCCGGCGGCGCATAGATGTCGCGCAACACCGATTGCGTGGATTGCGGCAGCGCATCGCGATCTTCGTTGTATTCCTCGTTCATAGCTCACTCCGAATTCCGCCGAGCACATCGCGGAGACGTGCCCTTGCATGATGGAGGTCGGACCGTGCTGTCCCCTCTGGAATCCCCAACATCTTTCCGATCTCCGAATGCTTGTACCCTTCAATGTCGTGCAACACAATCACCGAACGCTGACGACTGCTCAGCGCGCGGAGCGCGACTTCGAGGCGCCGCCGCAACTCTGACGACTCCGCGGGATCGCGAAACGGCGAAGCGATCGTTTCACTCAGTGCGTCAGCATCGCGCACCTTGCGCCGGCGCGTGATGTCGAGCGCAGCGTTGGCCACGATGCGGTGGAGCCATGCTCCGAAGGCTTGATCCGGCAAGAACCGGTAGAGCGCTCGATAGGCATGTAAAAACCCCTCCTGCACCGCGTCCTCAGCATCCTCATGCGTCAGCACGATCGATCGCGCAACGGCATAGGCGCGCCGTTCGTGGAGACGGACAAGCTCAGCGAACGCGACCTCGTCACCCGCCTGCGCCGACAGTACCAACTCCCGCTCGCGGGAGCGTTGCGTCAGATCAATGACCACGCGATCTGACCTGGCCGTCTCCGCGAGCGCCTGCGTACTTCGCGGAACCGTGGCTGCCGTCACATTCGGAACGTCCGTGTCCATCTCTTAAACGCGTAGTGGTGGCTAGGTGTTGGAAGATGCAAGTGGCTGGGAGCTAGGCGCTCGGGGCTGGGGCGCCGTCCAGGCCGAGTTCCACTGCTCGGGTCCGCATTGCGGAAATCACAAATTCGATATGTGAGTCTAGTTCGACGCCAAGCTCGGCCGCCCCGTTAATGACATCATCGCGATTGACGCCTCGTGCGAAGGCCTTGTCTTTCATCTTTTTTCTAACCGACTTCGCCTCGACCTCATGCAAGCTTTTGTTCGGCTTAACGAGTGCCGTTGCTGTGATGAGTCCAGTCAGCTCGTCGACTGCGAATAGCGTCTTCGCCATGAGCGAATCGCGCGGCGTATCGCAGTACGTCGCGTGACCTAACACGGCGCGCAACACATCCTCCGGGTAACCGCGTTCGCGGAGGACGCCTACACCGTGCGATGGATGCCCTTCGGTCGGGTGATGCTCGACGTTCGGAAACCGCTCGTAATCGAAATCGTGGACGAGGCCCGCAAGGCCCCAACGATCCTCGTCCTCACGGAATTTCACCGCGTAGGCACGCATCGCCGCTTCAACAGCGAGCATGTGTTTTCGCAGCGAATCGCTCTCGGTCCACTCCCGGACTAATGCGAGAGTTTCGGCGCGCGAGGGGAGCATCAGTAATAGTTGATAGTTGATAGTTGATAGTTGATAGTGGATAGGGCAAAGCTGTGCAAATCCCGAAGCCGGCCGCGAGAGCCCGTCGCTTCAAACGTTGTCACCGCTTGGCCCATCTAATCCGCCACCTGCAATACACATCGCACGAGGTTTTGACATGCTCAGATTGGGTTTCGGCCGGTTGGGTCGCGGATTAGGCACTGCGAGTTTAGGGGTGGTTGCCCTCGTGGTAGCGGGGCGCACAGAGGCGCAGACGGCTGAACGCTTCTCGCTGCGCAGCGACCGTGTCTCGATCTACAATCTCGTCGGGAGTATACGAGTCGAGGGGGCCTCCGAGACCGGAGGCGCCACCACGATTGAGGTTACCAAACGTGGTGCTGACGGGGCGCGCCTGCGCGTGGAGACCGGACAGATTCGCGGACGCGAGACGCTCCGCGTGCTTTATCCCGAGCGGCGCATCAGCTTTTCCGATGATCGAGGAGTTCTGCGGAACTGGTTCGAGCGCACCGAGATCGAGATCGACGACGACGGCACGTTCGGCAATTCCGGCGGCGGTCGGCGATGGTCCGATCGCAACCGTTATGTCATCTCCGCGCGCGGCGGCGGTTTCGAGGGGTACGCAGACGTTGTCGTTCGAATTCCGCCGGGCCGGACCCTCGCCATTCATCTCGGCGTTGGCGAAGCGAGTGTGGCCCGTGTGGAGGGGGAGATTGTCGTCGACGTCCATGCCGCTACGGTCACGACCACGAACACGAAGGGCCGCCTAACGCTGGATACGGGAGCGGGCGCCGTGCGCGTGACTGACGCGTCCGGGAGCACGCTCATCGACTCCGGATCGGGAGATGTGGAGATCACGCGCGTCTCGGGCGAGGACCTCACAATTGATTCGGGAAGTGGCGCTGTAACCGGCACGGACGTTACGGTCGCCGACTTGGATGTCGACTCCGGCTCGGGGTCGATCCGGCTGCGCAACGTCAGCGCCAAAGACATCACGATCGACAGCGGGAGCGGATCGGTAGATCTCGATCTCGCCTCCGATGTCGACCGGCTGGAAGCCGACACGGGATCGGGGCGCTTCGTGCTGCATGTCCCGCCCTCGTTAGGTGCCGAAGTGATGATCGAGTCTGGGAGACACGGACTCGACGTCGATTTCCCGATGACCATCACCCGGCGCAACGACGACTATGTGCGCGGGACCATAGGTGATGGAAAGGGCGAGATCCGGATTGATACTGGGTCTGGGGGCGTCCGCCTGCGGCGGCGTATTACTAACTAGTGGACTGTAATTGATTTATGTGGAGCACGGATGCGACGCCGCGGGGAGCGATACCGCCACACGAAGGGCTGGCACGTCGCGTTATGCAGTTTGATGTAGTGCAGGAGTTTCTTGCGAAGATC
>JBQTIF010000272.1:0-4575 GCA_052388395.1 Gemmatimonadaceae bacterium
CTGTCATCCGCTCACGAGCCGGAGCCGCCGTCCGGGGTAATGGCTTTTTTCACGATGATCATGATGTTGGACCACGGCTTCCCCGGATCCACGACGACAGCGGCGTCCATGTTTGCTGTAGCGCCAAGACCCAACTGTTCGTTCGTTAGGTTCGGGTAGTAGATCATCAGGTGCGGCTGCCACGCGCCGACGCGCTGCCCGCTGTCGTTGTAGAGTACCTGTGCTGCCGACATCATGTAGGTCATCGACGGTCGTGACGGCGTGCGAAAGCGACCGCGCTCGAGCTCCTCGTCTATCTCCTGATCGATGCTTGCCATCGAGGCGCCGGCTTGCAGCAGCGCGCCGCGCCGGAGGTGTGTTTGCATGACAGTCGCTGCACCCTCGGCATCATAGCAGGTGGGTTCCAGACTCTCAGGCCAGCTGCGATCCACGAGGCACGCGTTGCCGTTGGTCCCACGCACCGCGACCACGTACCCGGAGTCACCGAGCACGAAAATCTCTGCCGCGGCGGAGACCTCTTTGGGCGCCGCGGATCGCGCGAGTGCTATCTCGAACTCGCGAGCGAGGACTGCGCGTTTTCCTGCGCGACCAGCTCTTTGACCTTGTGCGTGCGCGTCACTACTCGCTGCAACAACGAATGGCAGCACAAGCACAACCCACCGGCCGCTATGTGGACGACGCATACAGTCTCCCGTTCAAGTACGAATGGGTGCGGTATGCGTCATGAAGGGTTGCATTACCCACCAGTTGCAACTGCGAAAAACAAGGAGCTTGGAGTGTGCAGCTGCGAGTCTCCAGAATTCAGGATGAGTGGGGTCGCCACAAGGACCCGAAATCCTGTATACTCGGCGCTGGAGGCTAGTTGCTCACAGCTCCTTGTGTTGAACTATCGGCAGGCGTTAGGCACCAATTACGCGGCTGATCCATTCACCGACGAAATAGCCCACCACGGCGACGCCGAGGCCGACGACGAACATGTCGAGTCCCGAGCGAAACGTGCCGCGGCCTGTGAACACGGAGCGCGCGGCACCGACGACGAAGTGCGAGGCCATCGCGATGATGAACGCAGTCCATATCGCTGCCGCTCCAGTCCAAAAGAAAAACGGCGCGACTGGAATGAGCGCCCCAAACGCGGTGGCGACGCCCGTGACCCAGCCTTCGCGCAGCGGCGACATCGTGCGGTCGGAGATGCCAAGCTCCATGCGCACCTTTTCATCCAGCATGCGCGCAGGATTCGCGAGCGCCGCCGTCGCAAGCTGGTTCGCCGTTTCAGTCGCTACGCCGCGCGCTTCGTAGAGCAATGCTAACTCATCTCGCTCTAGCTCCGGCATCATCGCGATCTCATCTCGTTCCATCGCGATTTCGTGGGCGTACACTTCCTGCTCACTCTTTGCCGCAAGGTAGCCGCTCGACCCCATGGACAACGCGTCAGCGACGAGACCTGCCACCCCCGCCACGATTACGATGTTGTGCTGCTGCGATGTCGCTGCGCCGAGTACGCCTGCGACGAGACCGAAGTTCGCCGTTAGGCCGTCGTTGAAGCCGTACACAACGTTGCGCAGAAACCCGCCCGACGCGATGCGGTGCCATGGCTCGCCGGCCCCTTCGCCATGCGTAAGGCTCGCTAGTTCGGTGGCGTGCGTCGCGCTCTCACGCGCGAGCTGCAGCGCCTCGGCGGACCCCGTGCCTCCTGTCGGGAGGGCGCGGTGCAAATCGAGGTACGCTTTGACTTCGCGACCCTCTTCTCGCAGCAAGAGATTGAGCAGCGTTTGCGCGCCAAACCTACGCCCGATAAACGCCATGAGGCGGGCGCGTGTAGACGGATGGAATGGCGCGAGACGACTGTTGCCGCCATTGAGGCCCAGGACGCGCTCCCATATCGCCCGGTGTTCATCCTCGACTGCTGCCAGACGCTCGAACACCCCACGCCGATGTGGATCTCGCTCCGCACGGGCAAGCTCGCGATAGAGAAACGCCGCGTCTCCCTCGTCCTGCCGGTGCTCTTCGAACGTGTCGCGATCAGCGTGCTCAGCGACGGTGGTCGTTACGCCCATGGTGACCAATATCGCCCGAGGCGGCAACGCTGCGCCACGCGAGCAACCCTCGGCTTGGGAGAACGTGACAGACGAAGTGAACAGCGAGGGATACTCATATGGACCGCAAAAGCTTGGTAGTTGGCGGCCTTGCCGCCTTGATGATCGTTCCGCTGCGTGTTGAGGCGCAGCAGACGGCGCGTGAGCGCGAACGACGCGCCGAAGAGCTTGAAAAGGCGCGCCGTGGAGCGACGGCATTTGCGTATGCGTTCGGCGACGATCGAGATCGCCCGCGGCTCGGAATCTCAACGCAGTCGAGCGGTGTGCGCGACACGTTGGGGTTGCTTGTGTCGAGCGTGACCGAAGACGGGCCGGCGGCAAAGGCGGGGATCAAAGAAGGGGACCGGCTGCAGTCGGTGAACGGCGTGAACCTGCGTATCGCGCGCGAGGATGCTGGTGAAGACGACATGGACGGGATCGCGACGCGACGGCTGATTCGCACGTTAGGCAAGGCACAGATCGGCGATGAGGTCGATCTGCGCGTCTGGTCGGACGGATCGGTGAAGAGCGTGAAAGTGAAGACTGTCAGCGCGGACGACCTCGAGAGGAACCTGTTCAAGACCGCTTCCTTCGAGGGCCCCGATCGTGCGTCGCTGGGAATCGGCATTGGATCCAACGGGAGTCGCCGCGACACGTTAGGCATTCTCGTCTCGAGCGTGGTGGATGACGGACCGGCGGGCAAGGCGGGACTCATCGAGGGGGATCGCATCCAGTCGATTAATGGCGTCGACCTTCGCGTCCCGGCCGAGGATGCCGGTGACTGGGCGATGTCGAACGCGCGCACGCGGCGCCTAACGCGGGAACTCGAAAAGGCGAAGCCGGGGGATGACGTCGAGTTGCGCGTCTATAGCGGGGGAACCACGAAGACGGTGCGTATCAAGACTGTCAGCGCGCGCGATCTTCCCGAGCATAGCAGCTTCTTCTTTGGTGACGGACCGTCCGCGCGCACCATGCTATTCCCGCGCGGCGAGGTGCTCCGAGCTATGCCAATCATGCCCGGTAGGACACTGCGGTTCCGTCAGCCGCTGGACGAGCTCAATGGAGCGATGCTCAAGCAGCGACTCGATCAGGCGCTGCCGAAGATCGCGCCGATGATGCGCAGGATTAGACCGGTTGTAACGATTTAGGACGGGCCCGCGAGGCGCAACAGGACTCCGCTGCGAAGCTCGCAGTCTGCAGCCAGCAGCTCTCAGCTATCAGCTAGTCGCAACGGCAGCGCGCAATGCGTTGCCGTTTGTTTTTCTACTCACTGACAGCTGAGAACTCACGGCTGCGAACTGCGAGCTTCGCGCAGAGTCACGAAGCCCATGCAGCACCGGCCTCGCTAAAACTCTATTTGAGCACCCAATTCGACGACACGGTTAGGCGGTATCCCGAAAAACCCTGTCGCTGATCGCGCGTTCCGCGCCATGAATGCGAACAGGACCTTGCGCCACTTCGCCATCTTCGACGGGCCCGTTGGCAAGAGACGCTCGCGGCCAAGATAGTACGTCGTGTCCATGTATTTGGTCTTCACGCCGGCCTTGGTACACAACGCCGCGATCTCGTCGGCGCTGGGCGTTTCCATGAAGCCGTAGAACGCCTTGACGCGATAAAAACCTTGCGACAACGGTTCAATCGTTAGGCGCTTCTCTTGCGGCACATCGGGGAACTCGCGCGACAGCACCGAGAGCAGCACGACCCGTTCGTGCAGCACCTTGTTGTGCTTGAGATGGTGCAGGAGCACGATCGGAACGCCTTGTTCCTCCGACGTCATGAACACCGCGGTGCCGGGGACGCGCGGGATGCGCGATCCTTCGATGCTGCGCAGCAGCTCCTCCACCGGAAGTGACCGCTCCAGCATCATGATGCGAAGGAGCGCCCGTCCGCGACTCCACGTCGTCATCACTATGTAGAGCGCGATGCCGACGACGATGGGGAACCACCCTCCCTTGGCGATCTTGGAGACATTCGCGCCGAAAAACGCGAGGTCGACAATGAGGAAAACCCCGGAGAATGCGATCGCCTTGCCTAACGGCCAGTTCCACACACGCGTGGTCACGGTGTAGAAAAGCAGTGTTGTTGCGGCCATCGCGCCGGTTACAGCGATGCCGTACGCCGCGCTGATGTTGCTCACGGACTGGAAATAAAAGACGACAAAAAGACATCCGACCATTAGCGCGGCGTTGATCTCAGGAATGTAGATCTGCCCGCGCTGCTCTTCGGAGGTATGCACAATCGTGACGCGCGGCCAATACCCCAGTTGCATCAGCTGCTGCGTCAGCGAGAAGGCCCCGGAGATGAGCGCCTGAGAGGCGATGATCGCCGCCGCCGTCGCCAGGATGATGAGCGGATATAACAGCGGACGCGGCGCGAGAAGATAGAACGGGTTGGAGACCGCTGAGGGATCGCGCAACAACAACCCACCCTGGCCGAAATAATTGAGCAAGAGGGCAGGGAAGACGAGCGCCAGCCAGGCGACACGAATGGGCCGGCGGCCGAA
>JBQTIF010000273.1:0-33067 GCA_052388395.1 Gemmatimonadaceae bacterium
CTCCCGTAGCCGCGCCAGAGCACGATTTTGCTGTACCCAAAACCCGCAGCGATCGCGGGGAGCGCCGCGGGATGTCCGAAAGAATCCGGGCAGTAGAGAACCGGCGGTGCACTCGCACGCAGCGACCGAAGGGTGCGTCGTCCGGCAAGCAGGTTGCGCACGAGGGCCTCACCGCTCGGGATGAGCTCGTCCGGCAGGACGTACCATGGTCCCGCTTCCAGCCGGCCTGTTTGCAGCGCGGACGCGAGCTCCGCAGCGCGTTCAGGGCGCACGCTGAGATAATCGCGCAGCACGATCGCCTGGCCGTCGAGCAGAAAGGTCGCGTTAGGCGCGTCGCCGAGTAGGTCGTCGATCAGATCAACAAGGCGTTTGCGGAAGACTGCGGCAGGGTGGTACCACTCGCGATCCCAATGCGTGTGGCGTAGAACAAAAACGACTGGCTCGCCGCTCATTGCGCTCCGGTGACGATTCGCGCACGCACGATGCTGGGAACATCGTCATCATCCAGGACAACCGCGTACACCTCGTCGCCGCGCACCAACATCCGGCCGTAGGCGCTCACCCTGGCGGGCAGACTCGCGCTCGTCAGCAAGCGGCCCTGCGCGTCGAAGACATCGAACTCCGTGCGTGTCCTGTCCGCCGACCGGCGACGCGCCCACAGGCGGCCGCGATCGTCTACAAGCAAGTTCTGCAGGTATGGGAACTCGTTAGGCACCCACGAGAAATCCACGTCCGAAGCGTCGTACTTGGCCACCGTTGCGCGAATCTCCGCGATAGCGCTATCCCGCATCGCTCGCGGGATTGGATAGCGATTCACCGCGCGCACCGCCTGGGCAGTCACAGCGCCGGACTTTACGTCCAGCCGAAGCACCCGATACGCGGTGCCCACGTTGCACCAAACGGCGCCGCGCGCATCGAACGCTGAAAGGCGCGGCGCCACGAACGGGATCTGCATGTTTGAGCTGCTCCCCTTCGACTGCGCGCGAAAAATTGTCTTTCGTTCGCCATCGCCCGGACACAGCGAGATGGTGATCGTGTCGAGGACGGTACCATCGACCCGGCGACGCTGCAGAACGTGTAAAACGGGCGCTCCGGACTGGCGCGCGCCAAACAACTCATCGACGAGAGTGCCCTCAGCGCTGATGAAGCCACTCCAGCGGAAACCATAACCATGCGCCTCCGACAACATTTGCCGGAGGAATGCCCCGTCAGGCGAATAGTTGCTGATGCGGCTATTGCCGTGGTCGTTGATCCAGAGCGAGCCATCGGGTCCTGAAATCATGCCGTTCGCGTCACGCAGTTCTCCCGGTCCGCTGCCGTTGCGTGAGAAGCTCTTTGAATAGCGGCCACGGGCCAGATAGACGTGGACTTGTTTGACTGTATTCTCGAGGACATAGAGCCGACCGTCGCGACCCACTGCAAAGTCGCGCAGATCTTTGATCGGGTCCGCCGGCCCGTCATCCAACACGAATCGTTGCTCGACCTTAAGCTCCCAGCGCGCCTGAGCGGTAGCGGAACGCGCGCCGATTGCAAACGCAACGAAAGTGCATCCGAATAGGGCAGCGTATCCAGAAGTCATGAGCGGGCTCACGTCAGATTCAGCCAGTGTAGAAGTCGCGTGACTGTTGTGCAATGCAGCGCGCCGCCTGATGGGCTCGGCGCGCGCTCATTGCGTCCGAGACCCGGCTCCGATTGATTGGGAACTACAAGCAGCAAGTCAGTGATTGATCGCAGAACCGCGCACGTCGCACGAACCATCGGAGAACTTGGAATGCCGCACACGCTCCCCGCTTTGCCTTACGCTTTCGACGCGCTCGAGCCGCACATCGATGCGCAGACGATGCAGATCCACCACGGCAAGCACCATCAGGCGTACGTCACGAACCTGAACGCCGCTCTGGACAAGCATTCAACGCTGCATAGCGAATCGTTAGAGAGTCTGTTATCGGGTATTGGAAAGGTCCCCGAAGACATCCGCGCTGCGGCGCGCAACAACGGAGGCGGGCACTGGAACCACACACAGTTCTGGGGCTGGATGGCGCCTAACGCGGGCGCTGCGCCAACCGGCAAGCTCGCCAACGCCATCTCCACTGCCTTCGGAGACTTCGCCAAGTTCCAGGAGCAATTCGCCGCCGCAGGGACGGGACGCTTTGGCTCGGGTTGGGCGTGGCTCATCCGCAAGGACGGCCGGCTCTCGATCACGAGCACGCCGAACCAGGACAATCCGCTCATGGACGGCGTCGCACCTAACGACGTGATCCTGGGCCTCGACGTCTGGGAGCACGCCTACTACCTCAAATACCAGAACCGCCGCCCGGACTACATCAAGGCGTGGTGGAACGTCGTGAACTGGAGCGCCGTCGCGGAGAAGTTCTAGCCTAACGTGCCGCCTCACCCTCGAGGTACGTGTACCCCTCGAGACCAGCGACGTATTCGGCGATGAACATGTTCGCTTCCTGCCGCGAGATGTCAGCGCATGCGCTGACCTTGCGGCGGAACGTCGTCAGCAGCTCCGTTGGCGTGTACTGCACGTAGTTCAGCACCTCTGTCACCGTATCGCCTTTTACCAGGTCGGTGATCTCGTACGTGCCGTCGCGCAACCTGACATGCACGGCGTTCGTGTCGCCGAAAAGGTTGTGTAAGTCGCCGAGAATCTCCTGGTAGGCCCCAGTCAGGAAGATGCCGAGGATGTACTCCTCCTCGTCGCGATGGGCGTGCAACTCCATGCTTGGCCGCCCGTCTTCATCGCCGACAAACTTGTCGATCTTGCCGTCTGAATCGCATGTGATGTCCTGCAGCGTACCGCGGCGCGTGGGACGTTCCGACAGCTTGTGAATGGGCATGATCGGAAAGAGCTGATCGATGGCCCAGTGATCCGGGAGCGACTGGAAGAGAGAGAAGTTGCAGAAATAGCGATCGACCAGGATCGACTCGAGATCTTTGATGATGCCGGCGTACGCGGTCTGGTTCTCAGTGACTGTGTGCGCCAGCCGATTCATCGTCGCGAAGTAGATCGACTCCGCGGTCGCACGGGACCGCAGTGAGAGCACCCCGCTGTTGAAGAGGTCACGCGCGCGATCCTTGTCAAATGACGCGTCGTGATAGATCTCGTTGATCTTGCGCTTGGGGAGCTTCTTCCTGCCCAGCGTGTTGAAGTCTTCCAGCATCTCGTGTAGTAGCGGGTGATCCTCTTTCGCCAGCGTCGGCAACTCCGGGTCGGCCTGCGACTCGACGTCGATCACTTTCAGCAACAAGAGGGCGTGGTGCGCCGTGAGTGCGCGCCCCGACTCGCTTATCACATGCGGCATCGGCAGCTGCTTGGCGCGACACGTGTCCGCGAGTGTGTAGATCACGTCGTTCGCGTACTCTTGCAGCGTATAGTTCACGCTGGCATGCGACGTGGAGTTGGTCCCGTCATAGTCCACGCCGAGACCACCGCCCACATCCACGTGGGTGATGTCAACGCCCATGGCGCGCAACTCGGCATAGAAACGTACCACTTCAGCCAGCGCCGTCTTGATCACGCGGATGTCTGTAATCTGACTGCCAAGGTGGAAATGGATCAGCTTGAGCACATCGAGTCTGCCTAACGCCTCGAGCCTGTTGATGAGCCGCATCAGGTCGACGGCGTTCATGCCGAACTTCGACTTTTCCCCGGCAGATTCCGCCCAGCGTCCTGATCCTTCGCTCGTCACCTTAATGCGAACCCCGGCATTGGGCTTGACCTGGAGGTCGTCGGCGGCTGCCAGCAACACGTCGAGCTCCGACAGCTGCTCCAGCACGATGAATACGTTGTGTCCGAGCTTCTGACCCATGAGGGCGAGGCGCATGAACTCCTCGTCCTTGTAGCCGTTGCAGACGATGAGCTGCTCGTTGGATTCCGAGATGCCCAGCACCGCTTGTAGCTCGGGTTTCGAGCCGCATTCCAGCCCGACACCGTGCGCTGAGCCGTAGCGGATGATCTCCTCGACGACGTGGCGCTGCTGATTCACCTTGATCGGATAGACCGTTGTGTAGCGACCGGTGAACTCGAACTCGCGCATCGCGTTCTCGAACCGCTCGCCGAGCTGCTGGATGCGCGTTTTGAGGATATCGGAAAAGCGAAGGAGCACCGGAAGCGCGATCCCCTGCTCTTCGAGATCATGCGCCAACTCGAGCAGATCGACAGTCAACTCCGGATGTGTCGGATCGGGCCGCACGATGACGTGACCGGCTTCATTGACATCGAAGAAGCTGGCGCCCCACCCATCGATGTTGTACAGCGCCTTGGCTTGCTCGACACTCCAATCGGCTACCGCGGGAGGGCTGTCGACGGTAACCGGCGTCGTGAGCTGGGTCGTTGCCATGTTGCTCAAAATAGGGACGTGCGGCGCCAGCAACAAATCCTGGCGGGCGGAGCGGCACGGCGCCGCGTCCGGTGGACCACGGCGCACGGTTTTCGCAGTCACGTTAGGCAGGCGTTGCGCGCTGCTCGCGCCTTTGCAATCCGCCAGCGTGTGGAGCGCGTAGACTAGTAATCTCTCGCTTCGGTCGACCGGGCATGATTGATACGGACGTGAAACGATTCGTTTTCGTCTCAGGCGGGTACATCGGCTCACGTGCGCTTGCCGCGCTGCTGCAGCGCGGTCATCGCGTGCGCGCGTTGACTCGGCCCGCCTCGCGACGGCGCCTTCCCGCGGGCTGCGAAGTTGCGTTAGGCGACGCGCTCGACGGCGCGACGTTCGCCGCACAGGTTGCACCCGCCGATACATTCCTGCAGCTCGTGGGCACGCCGCACCCCGGGCCGTCCAAGGCGGCAGAATTCGAGCGTGTCGATTTCGTTTCGGCGAGAGAGAGTGTGCGTGTCGCCGCCACTGCCGGCGTCGCGCACTTCATCTACTTATCTGTGGCTCATCCAGTCGGCGTTATGCGTGCGTATCAGGACGTGCGTATCCGCGGCGAGGCGATGATTCGAGACGCTGGACTGCGGGCGACGATGTTACGGCCGTGGTACGTGCTCGGACCCGGCCACTGGTGGCCGATCGCGCTGCTTCCGTTCTACGGCGTCGCAGCGCTCGTGCCTTCGATGCGGGAGAATGCGCGCCGCGCGGGGCTCGTTACAATCGCGCAGGTGGTGCGGGCGATCGTCGCGGCCGTCGAATCCGGTCCGCCTGCAGGCGAACCGCGCATTTTAGATGTGCAAGGAATTCGACGATTCTGATTTCCCTAAGAGCATTAACCGCAGAGCGGTGAAAATTCTTTCAGTTTTTGGGCTTCTGAGACTCAGGGATCGGCGACGTACTCGTCGTTGCTTTTGGAGCGATCTGATCGCGCCCCTTCTCGAGCGCCGGTATTCCGCGCAGCATCCAGTCCGGCGGCGGCGTGCCTTTGAGCTTGGTCGCAAAAAACTGCTGCATGCGCATGTCGATGTCTTTCTGGTTCGCGCGCTTGCGAGGGTTGTGCCCGTCGCCGTTGTAGTTGACCATGTAGACCTCTTTGCCTAACCGGCGGAGGCCGACGAAGAGCTCGATCCCTTGATACCACGGAACAGCACCGTCCGCGTCGTTATGCATGAACAGCACGGGAGTGGTGACGCGGTCCAGATGGAACAGCGGCGAGTTTTCGATGAAGCGCACCGGATACTCCCAGATCGATCCGCCGATGCGGCTCTGCGTCTTCTCGTACTGGAACGGACGCGCGATGCCGCTTTCCCAGCGGATGCCACCATAAGCACTCGTCATATTCGCGACGGGCGCGTTCGGCACGGCAGCGGCGAACATGTGGGTCTGTGTGATGACGTACGCCGACTGGTAGCCACCCCAGGATTGTCCCGCGATGCCGATCGCCTTCGGGTTGACGAAGCCGCGCGCGACGAGCGACTGGACCCCGGGAACGATCGCTTTCACGGCACTCGGTCCGGGCCAGCCGGGCTGGTACACGATGTCGGGGAAGAAGACGAGATAGCCTAACGAGGTGTACACGGACGGATTGACCGTGTTGCGGCCAGCCGGCGCGTGGTACTGGTGCAGCCCGTCAGACAACCGCTCGTAGTAGTACACGACCATGGAATACTTGCGCGACGCATCGAAACCTTCGGGCTTATACAAGAGGCCCTGGAGCGGGATGCCGTCATCGCTGTTCCATGACACCAGCTCCACAGTCGGCCAGAGGTAGGATGACTGCTGTGGATTGGCATCGCTGATCTTCGTGAGCTGATCGATGCTTGGGCCACTCCACAGGTTGGGGAAATCGCTGACTGTCGACCGCGTAACCAAAATCTGCGACGCCTTACGCGCTTTCTGCGGATTCCCCAACGCTGCATCGGCCATCGTGATGCGCACGGGTGGGGACGCTGCGGCGTCGACGCGATCTCGGTACACACCGCTTGCCTTCGTCTTGGTGTCGAAAGCGCGCAGGAGTAGCGGCCCGGCCGGATCGATGAAACGATCCTCCGGGTCGAGATCGATGACGCGGAATTCGGTGTTGCTACGGATACCTAACGAATCGGTCACGACACGCGGAGGGCGGACCCCCGCGGGGTCCAGCTCCCACACGTCGTAGCGCGTGTACGCGAGGAGGCTGCGGTCGTCGCTCGTCCAGCCGGCGAGCCCGTGCGGTCCCGGCGTCGACGGTGAATCATGCTCCTCGTCGTCGAAACGCACGCCAGAAATCCCGCCGGTCAGGTCCACGACCTTACCGCTGGCGATGGCATAGCTGTGCCAGCGGCCATCGGCGAACCATGTCACGTACTTCGCGCCGGGCGATAGCTGCGCGCCGAACGTGAGCTTGGTCGCGATGCGTGTGCGCTTACCGGTTGCGGCGTCGATCAGCACGACATCGGAGCCGCCATCCCCCCACATTTGCGCCACGGCGTACGGGACATTCGTCACAGCCAGCGCGGTGCGGCCGTCATCGCTCAGCGTTGCATTGGGCATCGAATCGTTCGTTAGGCGAACGGTCGACTTGCTCGCGATGTGATACACGGTCGTCCAGCTACGGTTGCGGTCACGCGTCAGCTCGCGCAACTGCTGCGGCTGCAAGCGCGCATCCTGCCAATGCCAGAGGTCGAAGACGGCCTTGTCGGCGAGCGAATCCGCCGGGATCGAATCCATCGCAGCTGGCGCGACGCCAAAAAGGACCGCCGAGCCGTTGCGCGAGAAGCTCACAGCACCGCGGTCACTCGGCGTCATGCCGTCGACGGCCGTGGCGACGTTGGCGGCGTTAGGCGCTTTTACTGTCGCGTAGTACAACGCATATTTGGCCTTCTCGCGGCCGTATTCGTCCTTGTCGCTGACGAATGCGAACTGTGCGCCGGCGCGATCGAACGCGAGCTGTTTGTAGTTGGCCTCACCGCGCAGCGCAGGAGCCGCCTGATCGCTGCCCAAGGCACGCAGGTACACGCCGTCTTCACTGGCTGTGCGCGACGAAACCGCGTAGATGAGAGACTTGGCGCTGTCGTCGACTACGTAACTCGCCACGTCTGCGATGCGGGATTCGGTGCCGTTTTCCAGATCGCGCAGGACGAGCGTCGAGCCATACTCTTTGCGGCGCGCGTTGGCGCCGCGTCGAGCCGAATCTCCGGCGGCTGGTGCCGCGCCAGAGTCTGGCTCCAAGTGATACACGATCCAGCGCGTCGACTCACGTGGCAAGCGGAACGCACGGACGCGGTCGACCGCGGTGATCTGGCCATCGGATAGCCTAACGATCTTGAGGCGACTCTTCGGCTGATCCGCTGGACGCGCGCGGCGCCGGCGCGCCGCGTCGAACTCCGCTTGCGGCGCGTACGTGAGGACAGCGAGGAATCGCGAGTCGCCGCTGAACGCCGCTGGCGGCGCGACGAACGGTGAGTCGACAGTGACGTTGTTGATCGGCCGACCTGTCCAACCACGCGGCGTGCGGTATTCCATACTCCCCGTTGTCGCCCGAATGACAACTTCGCCATCGCCGACAACAGGGGAGAGCGTATAGGCTGCCCAATGCCCATCGGGGGAGAGCGTCGACCCGGAAATCGTTCGCCAGGAGTCGTAGGTGTCCTGAGTAAGAGGCTTCTTGGCGGGTTGAGCTGCCGCCGTCGCCGCGAGCAGTACGAGGGCGACGCAGAGTCCGAATCGTGTCATGGGCCACCTGGGGAAGAGCCGCGATCGAGCGGCAGAACGTCGAAACACTGAGTTACGCACCAGGCAGGCGAATTGCTCGCTGCGGCCGTGACGGGCCATTATTACGCCGTGTTTCTTCAGCGATTCTATCATGAGGGCCTGGCGCAGGCCAGCTACATGATCGGCTGTCAGGCGACCAGTGAAGCGCTGGTTGTGGACGCAAACCGCAACCTCGATGTCTACCTGAGCACGGCCGCCGCGCAATCATTCCGGATCACATACGTGACGGAGACACACATCCATGCGGACTACGTTTCCGGCTCGCGCGAGCTCGCGCGCCGCACCCATGCTCAGCTGCTGCTTTCTGGGGAAGGCGGGGACGACTGGCAGTACGGATTTGCCCAAGGCGCCGCCGCGCGGCTCCTGCACGATGGCGACGTGATTCGGGTCGGCCGGGTCGCGGTGCGCGTGGAACACACACCGGGGCATACCCCGGAACACCTAACGTTTGTGGTGACCGACACGGTGGCCTCGAATCAGCCGATGGGCGCTTTGACGGGTGACTTCATTTTCGTCGGCGATGTCGGTCGCCCCGATTTGCTGGAGCGCGCGGCGGGCGTGGCCGGCAGCATGCGCGAGAGCGCGCGGCAGCTGTTCGAGTCGTTGCGCCGTTTCGCGGCGGCGCATCCCGACCATCTGCAGATCTGGCCGGGCCATGGCGCGGGCTCCGCCTGCGGCAAGGCGTTAGGCGCGGTGCCGATGTCCACGCTCGGCTATGAGAAGATCGCCAACTGGGCGTTTCAGGCGGCCGACGCTGACGCCTTCGCGGCGGCGGTTTTGGACAGTCAATCTGACCCGCCGCCGTATTTTGCAATCATGAAGCGCGTCAACCGCGACGGCCCGAGTCCGATGCTGGCATCCGCGCTCACTCGTCAGGCGGCGGCCGAGTTACCTGCGCTGCTGCAAAACGGAGCCGTTGTGATTGACCTGCGGCCTACCGCGGCCTTCGCGCGCGGTGCGATCCCGGGAACAATCAACTTGCCGCTCAACACAGTGTTCGTGAGTCGCGCCGGCTGGCTCGTGCCGTACGACCGAGATGTGTATTTCCTTGTCGACGACGAAACCGATTTGGTCGCGCAGGCTGCGGCGCGGGAGCTGATGCTGATCGGCATCGACCGCGTGCGCGGATGGTTTGGCGCCGACGCATTCAACAACCCAGCGTTGCCCGCAACCCAACTCGTCACACAAGTCACGGCTGCCGAGCTTGCGCGACGCGTGCAGCGTGGGCAGGCAGCGGTGATCGACGTGCGCAACAGTGATGAGTGGAGCCACGGGCACATCGCCGGCGCGATGCACATCCCACTGGGCAAGCTGCAGGAACACGCCGCAAGTCTCCCGCGCGACACAACGCTCGTGCTGCACTGCGCCGCTGGTGGACGCTCGTCGATCGGAGCGAGTGTGCTGCTGGCACTGGGCCTGCCTAACGTGGCGAACATGGAGGGCGGCTACGACTCCTGGCGGGCGGCCGGTCTTCCCGTCGAGCGGGACGGCGCCTAACGCATGCGTCGAATACTCGGTTACTTCCTGCGCGGGCTGGTCTTCATCGCGCCCGTGGCCGTCACCGTCTACATCCTCGTGGTCATTTTTACGACGATCGACGGCTGGCTGGGGCTGAGCATCCCTGGGCTCGGCTTTCTGATCACGCTCGTCCTGATCACGCTCGTCGGTTTCGTCGGCTCCACGTTTCTGGCGCGGTCATTCCTCGCGATGTTCGACCGGCTGCTGGAGCGGCTACCGTTCGTACGCTTCTTGTACTCGTCGACCAAAGATCTCGTGAACGCGTTCGTTGGCGAGAAGCGTCGCTTCGATCAGCCGGTGGCCGTGCGAATTCTAGGTGAGGCTCGCGCGTTAGGTTTCGTGACGCAGAAGTCGCTCACGACGCTCGGCCTCGATGGCTTCGTTGGTGTGTACTTCCCGCAGTCCTACAACTTCGCCGGGAGCCTTTTGCTCGTTCCCGGTCGCGATGTGGAGCGGATTGCCGCGAGCAGCTCCGATGTAATGGCCTTTATCGTGTCTGGGGGCGTGACCGATGTGCCCCAATTACAAACGCCAACATCTTCGAAAGCCGTGTCCGAGAAAACATGACGCCGTGTAGCGCGACCCCCCGTAACTGCACGCCGAGAATCCGCGGCGAGGCGGTTTGGATCGTTGCCTTGTGTCTGGCGCTTGCTCCGCCGCTTTCTAGCCAGCCGGCGAGCTCGTATGTACTCCGGCCCGCGCGCGTCTGGGATGGCGTGAGCGATCGCGCACGCGAAGGCGCCGTTGTCGTGGTGACGGGCCAGCGCATCGTTGCGGTCGGCGCACCTAACGACGTGCAAGTCCCTCGTGACGCCACCTCAATCGATCTGCCCGGGATGACCCTGATCCCTGGTCTCATCGACGTGCACTCCCACGTCCTGCTGCACCCTTATAACGAGACATCGTGGGACGATCAGGTTCTGCGTGAGTCCACAGCCCTTCGTGTGGCTCGCGCTACCAACCACCTGCGCGCTACGCTGATGGCCGGCTTTACGACTTTGCGCGATCTCGGGACCGAAGGCGCCGGATACGCCGATGTGGGACTCAAAGAGGCGATCGAACAACAGATCATCCTCGGCCCGCGGCTCATCGTGACGACGCGAGCCGTCGTGGCGCGCGGAAGCTACGGACCGAAGGGCTTCGCCATCGAATGGGAGGTCCCGCAAGGCGCCGAGGAAGCGGATGGTAGCGAAAGCCTAACGCGTATCGTGCGGGATCAGATCGGCCATGGCGCCGACTGGATCAAGGTGTACGCCGACTATCGTTGGGGACCTCACGGCGAGGCGCGCCCCACCTTCTCAGTCGACGAGCTCCGCACGATCGTTGAGACCGCGCGGTCCAGCGGTCGCCCCGTTGTCGCACACGCCACGACAGCGGAGGCGATGCGACGCTCTGTCCTCGCAGGGGTCGAAACGATCGATCACGGCGACAACGGGACGCCGGAAGTCTTCCGCCTGATGGCCGAGCGCGGCGTGGCGCTCTGTCCCACTGTCGCCGCCGGAGACGCGGTTTCACAGTACCGTGGGTGGAAGAAGGGGAGCGATGCCGAGCCCGACCGCATTCGCCAGAAGCGCGCGAGCGTGAAGGCAGCGGTGGCGGCGGGCGTCACCATCTGCAACGGCAGCGACGTCGGCGTCTTCGCCCACGGCGACAATGCGCGCGAGCTCGAGATTCTTGTCGACTACGGGTTTACGCCCTTGGCGGCGCTCAAGGCGGCCACGTCGGTCAACGCGAAGGTGCTTCACATGGAGGACCGTATCGGCGCGATCCGGCCCGGCCTGCTCGCTGATCTGGTCGCTGTCGACGGCGATCCGCTAACGACGATCAGCGCACTGCAGCGCGTGCGCCTCGTAATGAAGGACGGAACCCTCGTTAGGCGACCGCAGGATCGATGAGTACACCCCCAGCGCACGAGGCTACGCTCGTCAGCGGCCGCGTGCACACTGTTGACGCCATTGGCGCGAGCCGCGACCATTCATCTCATGCGTAAGAAGCACATCGTGATTATCCCGCGCCTGGCTGTGACTGCGCTGCTCTGCGCCGCTCTACTCGTGGCCTGCGAGCGCGCGCCGGTGGAGCACGCCCGAGCGTTGGGCGCGATCGATACGCTGCAGTCGCCTGCCGGACTCCGCAGCGGCGAGCCCAACGTGGCAGCCGGACCCGACGGTCGTGTGTGGCTGTCATGGCTGGAACAGACGGATTCGGTCGCACAGCTGCGCGTAGCGGCGTTCAACGGCACAGGGTGGTCCACGCCTTCAACAGTTACTGCGCGACGCGACCTGATGGTCAATTGGGCAGACTTTCCGTCGGTCTTCGTCACAACGAGTGGTCGCCTCGTGGCGCACTGGTTGCAGCGCAGCGATACCGCCAAATACGCGTACGACGTGCGCGTCGCACAATCGGCAGATGGCGGCGCAACATGGTCCGCACCGGCCATACTCCACACCGATCGCAGCCGAGCGGAACACGGTTTCGTGTCGCTCTTCGCGGGCGCGGGGGACTCGGTCGCGGCCGTGTGGCTGGATGGTCGCAAGTTTTCGAGCCCGGAACCCGACGAGATGCAGCTGGCAACGGCCACGCTGGCGCCCGACGGTTCGTTAGGTGTTGAGGCGATGATCGATCCGCGTATCTGCGACTGTTGCCAGACCGACGCCGCGCTAACGTCGCGCGGCCCCGCTGTCGTATACCGCGACCGTAGTGATGCTGAAATTCGCGACATCTATGTCGTGCGCCGAGACGGCGCTTCGTGGACAACGCCGACGGTCGTGCATGCGGATGGCTGGAAGATCCCCGGCTGCCCTGTCAACGGCCCGGCGATCGCTGCGCAAGGCGATACCGTTGTGGTGGCGTGGTTCACCGCCGCCGACGACACGGCGCGCGTGCGTCTCGCCTACTCCTTCGACGCAGGAACGACGTTCAATGCACCGCTGCGCATCGACGGCGGACTTCCCGTTGGACGTGTCGATGTGCAGCTCGCCGACAGCGGGCGCGCCGTCGTCGCGTGGCTGGAGCGCACGGATAGCGCGCACGCCGAACTGCGGCTGCGCGTCGCTGCGCCTAACGGGGCGCTGTCACAGCCGCTCATACTCGCGGCAACGTCTCCGTCGCGCGCCAGCGGTTTCCCGCGGACGGCTCTTCAGCGAATCGCCGGTGTTCCCGCGTTGATCGTCGCCTGGACGCAAGCGAGCGATACGTCACGCGTGCATGTCGCGCGCGTTAGGCTTCGTTAGCATAGACATGCAGGTCTCCATGCAGCGCCGGCTCAGTCGGGCGCTCGGCGCTATCGGGCTGAGCCTGACTGCATTGAGCAGCGCATGCGGACGAGCAGAGCGTGCGGGACAGATCGAGATCGGCCTCCCGGCGCCGGATTATCGAGCGCAGACCTTAAGTGGTGCGCCGGCCGCCCTCTCCGAGCTCCGCGGCCGTGTGGTGCTTTTAAACGGCTGGGCCACGTGGTGTATTCCCTGTCAACGTGAAATCCCCGCGTTGGAGCGACTCTACGCCGCACGTCGCGCCGAAGGCCTCGAGATCATCGGCGTGAATGTCGACGTGAGCGGAGCGCAAGAGCGCGTGCGCCAGTTCATGGCGACGTACACGATGACGTATCCGGTCTGGCGTGACCCTGACGACATCTTCTCTGGAGTTTTTCGGGCGTACGGCTTGCCCGCGTCGTATTTGATCGGCCGGGACGGGATCCTGCGTTGGCATCAGGTCGGTGAAGTCGAGCCTGACGCTCCCACCTTCCGGGCAGCGCTCGATGCGGCGCTTGCCGAGCCGGCGCCAGGCACTGCGTCACCCTAACGAGTGCGTCACGTCGCGATCGTCATCTTCGATGACGTGGAGGTGTTGGATTTCTGCGGCCCGTTCGAGGTCTTTGCTGTGTGTGGCCGCCGGTCGGGGAGTGCGCCGCCGTTCGAAGTTCACACAATCGCGCAGACGGCGCGTCCCGTGCTCGCTCGAGCACAGCTCAGCGTAAACCCATCGTTCACGTTCGACGACCCGCACGCGCCGCGCGCCGCCATCGTGCTGGTCCCTGGTGGCTTTGGTACACGACGCGAGATGCGAAACCCGGCAATGCTCGATTGGGTGCAGCGAGCAAACGCCGATGCCGAGTTGCTGCTCAGTGTCTGCACCGGAGCGCTGATACTTGGCGCAGCCGGACTACTCGACGGCTTGGACGCCGCGACGCACTTCGGTGCATTTGACGAGCTGCGAGCGGTGGCCCCGCGGTGTCGTGTGCGCACCGATATGCGCTATGCAGATACTGGCCGCGTGATCACGTCGGCCGGTGTGAGCGCGGGGATCGACATGACCCTGCATGTCGTGGAGCGGCTCCTGGGCGACGACGTCGCCCAGGAGACCGCAGGGTACATGGAGTACGAAGGGCGGTACGCCCTGCCACAACGAGAGCTTGCCTAACGAGGCTGATTCAGCAGTGCCTCGACGTCGGCGCCGCTCGACCTGAGCCAGCGCTCCCAATCGGGCCCACGATCGCCGCGTAAGACACCGCGTGAATCGCGTCGGCGAAAGTCGACGTTGTCACAGCGGCCATCGCGGTTATTGTCCCAGCACCAGTTATTGCCGCGCCGATACAACTCTGCACAGCGCCGGTCGTTGCGATGGCGGCGACACCATTCGATATGTTGCGCCCGCTGACGCCGAAGCCGCTCGAAGTCGCGATTGCGCCGCCGATCATCGTCGTAGCGCCGATCGTTGTCGTATCGCCCTCGATTGTCATCGTTGCGGCGATCGTTGCGCGCGCTTGGTACACGGGACCACCTAACGTCGTCGGCGCGGCGACTCTGCGCGACCGCGTCCTGCGAGATGGTGATCAGTGCGCCCGCGAGCAACGCGACAGAAACCTGAGAAAACACCTTCATGAAGCCTCCACGCTTTGAATCGCGCGGCGGTGTGCCGGGCGACCCAGGGCCAGATTGCAGCGGCGATGCCAGGACGTGGATATTTTGTATGTCGTTGAACTGCAGAAACTTAGGGTTTCCGCAGGAGGCGACTGTCCTTTGCGTTAAAAGCGGATGTCGCCCAGCGCGGACAGCATCGCGGCTGCGCTGGCCCGTCCGTTGACGGGCGCAGCGCGCACGGAGAGAGGCATGCGTTAGCCGCGCTCGAAAAGAGCGCGCGGGTTACTTCAGCGGCGGTTTGCTTCCACCACCACCCGGTGTCGGCTGGTAGCAGTAGTAAGTGACATTGCCGACGCCCGGAACGCCGGCGGTTATGGTGGCGCAGAGTTGATTGCCCGTTGGGCAACCCGTCGGCCTGCATAACGGGGAATCTGCCCAGCCGCGTGTGGGATCTGCGATGAGCGCCAGTGCGGCAACGATGACGGTCGCTGCGCCTGCGCCGATTTTGAGGAGTTGTGACATGGAACCTCCTGGTGATTGGATTTCGTGAGGATCCGTGCGTCGCTGCATCCGTCTTCGATGCACGCCGCGGCGCGGCGCGAGGCCGCGCGCGGGGCGAGCGATAAGGTTCAGCCGGCTCGCCGCCATTCGTAAAACACGAGCGCCGGTGCTGGATCCACCTCTAGCGCGACCAGTCTATTGCCAACGACACGCAGCGCCGCGGGCGGCCTCGTTAGGCGAGCGCTATCAACGTAGCGCTTGCTGCGTAGATCAAAGCGATCGACGAGTTTCCCCGCTTCAGGCGAGCGGCCGCCGAAGACGACGATGGCCATCGAGTCGTTGGCGCTTACGAGCCAGGCGCCGTGAACGGCGCGTGGGTCTATACGCTGAACCGTTGCGGTTTGCGGCGTCTCGATCGTATACGACCGCACGTCGGCAAATGGGATCGGCTCAGGTCCGTGGATATCTGCGGTGATGCGGCCATCAGCATCGACGACGAGCAGACGGCTGGACCAGACGAACGCCACGATGGCGCCGCCGTTAGGCAATGGTGCGACGTGTGGCTCGCGCACTAGAATGTGCCGCGTAGCAATGTCCGGAGGGGCGGGCACGCCGCGCTCACCAGATGCTCGCGCTTCGCTGTTTAGCGTAACGAACAGCTCTGGTCGGCCAAGTGAAACGCCCCACCATCCGTTGCGGCGCGGTACGATGCGGTGGAGGCGCTCTTCGACCGTGCGCATGTCTATAACGCGCCCTGAGACGTCGATCACTGTTATGCGCGAGACGTCAGAGTCGAGAACATGCAGGGACCCGTTAGGCCCTACCTGCAGATCGACCGGATTCGAGAATTCTCGCGGGCCTTTACCGGCTCGGCCGACCCGCCAAAGGAGTGAGCCATTGCGCAGCACCGCGAGTAATTCCTGTGTTCCCGCATCGTAGAGGTAGACGGTGTCTCCCCGAACAGCCAGCAACTGGGGATTGGTGAAAAGGCGACCCGCTGCATCGGAGATGCGATGCACCTCCACCCAACTGCCCTTTGCGAACACGCGCCCTGTTGCTGCTTGCGCAGTAGATGGCTGCCCGCATGCAGGTTGTGGAGTGAGCTGCAATGCCACAGCAAGCGCGGCCGGGCCAAGTGAGCGGATCATGAAGCGGAGGGAGTGAGATGTTGGCGTGCGTCCGCCGGAATGCCAACGAGCGAGGGGAGCCACGCGTGAAGGCCCTTGAGGGATTGGCCCCAGGCAGCATGCCGCAGCTGACCACGCGAGAGCACAGCGATGAATGGCATGCGAAACATGTCCGGGAGCCGGCGCGGGTTTACCGTGGCCGCGGCCGCGACGACGACGGCAGTGGAGAAGCCAAAGTCGCGCCGGATTTCTTGGAAGACAGAGTCGCGCGCCGGTACCGCGAGCAGTAACACGGTGACGCGAACGCCCGGAAGGGACGCGATGGCATTGAGCGCCGCGGCATCCTGTGCGGTGAGCGCGCAATTGACGGGATTCACGACGGCAAGCACGCCGGTTGGAGCGCCGAGTGCGCGTGTGATTACGAGGTCAGCCTGGTCCAAGGCGTTTAGCGGTGCTTCGTCGGCCCGCAGCAGCGTGCCGGCAGCGAGACCCAGCACGGCAGTGAGTCCGATTGCGCCCAGCCATGCTACCGCCGGGCGAATGCGCGGAGTGCGAAGACGTCGCAGTGACATTGATGAGCGCCTAACGTGGGATTGCTATGGCTGGTAGCACACCCAACGGTCACTGCTGGCGCACAGTTGGCTGCCCATGTAGCAACCGATGTCCATACAAAAGCAGTAGTCCAGCCCACAGGATGTCGCAGATTGGGTGGCGCGTGCCGTGACGGCAAACGACGCGGTTGCTGCGATGCTCAGCGTGAGCGCCACAAGAATGAATCGCAAGGATTTCACGACTGCCTCCGAGATCGGTGAATTTCGCAGCCGAAACGTGGGCATGTGACCGACACACGACCAGCGCCAAAGTGCGACATCGCCCTGTGGAGATGCGACACGCTGCTCACGCTCCTCGTTAGGCGCCGGCGATGCGCGCTGCAATATCGCTCACAGTCGCTTTTCCATCGGCGACGAACGTGAGCCCGGAGATCGAGGAAAGCCCTGCGCGCCGCAGCGCGGCGCGCAGCGAGCGGACGTCGATCCAACCACATGCGCGCGACAGGTCGGTCACCGTCGGGACGCGTGGGCCGCGCAACAACGCCTGCGCCGCGGCGAGCCGCGCCGCGAGGAGGATGCCTTTGGGAGACACGCCGAGACCGGCGACACGGAACTGCCTAACGAGTTGTCGCGTGCTCACGCCGGCTTCGTGCGCGAGTCGCTTGACGCTCCAGGCCCGTGGCGCGCGCAGCGCCTGGTGCAGCACCGCTCGCGTCGGCGCCGGCAGCCTTTGCAGCCACGTCGCCACGGTTTCGCCGAGCTCGATATGAGGCGCATGATCATGGGCCGCACGCACCGCTTCTCGAACGCGGCGTGCGGAGGTCAGCTCGGGAAGCCGGCTCCCATCTACGAGCACCAGCGACCCGCTCGTGACCGCGCGCTCCAGGTCGTCCGCGGTAGCGGCAAAGAGAAGCGCGTCGGTCTTGAGCCACGTCCGCTCCGCTAACAACTGCGACAGGGCGCCGCGGCGACCGTCGCTGATGAATGCAACGATGCTCGAAAAGCTGGCTGGTGGGTGCGCATCAGCGATCGCTGGCATCATCGGCGCATACTACCCGCGCCCGTCACACGAGCGTCATCGGCTCAGCGGGATGCGCACCTGGCAACTTGCAACACCGGTGGCGCGGACGCGCGATCGTTGTGCACGCCCTTTGCTAACGGAGCCTAACGGCTGCATTTGCGCCCGCTGGCGGGTGCTGACGGAACCAAAGCACCGGCTTCGGCTCCTTGACCGTCCGCGGGCCGTCGGCAACTTAGATTTCCAGCCTCGGCGCTCCTAATCTCTCCAGGCGCCAGCCAATTGAGTCCCACTGTCGCGTGAGTCTTAGTAAGGTCTGCCCTCAGTGCGGCGCCATTTATGGCGCCGAATCTCGCTTCTGTTCTGTCGACGGCGCGACGCTGGTCATGGAGCAACCGGCGGACGACCTCGTCGGTACGATCGTCGCTGACAGGTATCACATCCTCGAGCGCATCGGGGCTGGCGGGATGGGTGAAGTCTTCCTGGCCGAACATGTTCGGATGAAGCGGAAGAGTGCCCTCAAAGTCATGCGCGAAGCGCTCACCAGCGATCCCATCGCAGTAAGCCGCTTTCATCGCGAAGCCGAGAATGCCAGCCAGATCAATCACCCCAACGTGGCTGCCGTGTACGACTTCGGCGAAACACCGAACGGCGTCGTTTACATCGCGATGGAGTACATCCCGGGCGAGCCGCTATCCGATGTCTTGGAGGAGGAGGGCGCGCTCAATCCGGCGCGCGTGGCTGACATTATTGCACAAGCCGCAGATGCGTTGAGTGCCGCGCACGGGCTGGGGATCCTGCACCGCGATCTCAAGCCGGACAACATCATGTTGACGTCCACGCGCTGGGGGACCGATCTGGTCAAGCTCGTTGACTTTGGTATTTCGCGAGCGATGGCGTCGGCGACGCAGCAGTTCACGTCCACTGGAATGATCGTCGGCACGCCGGAATATATGAGTCCCGAGCAGCTGACTGGGGACGCGCTCGACAGCCGCAGTGACCAGTACGCGCTGGCCCTGATCGCGTATTTCGCCTTGACAGGCGCATTTCCCTACCCCGCTGGCGCTTCAAAAGACGCACTGCTCACTCGCCTAACGACGGCGCCGCGCAAGCTCGCCGACACCAAACCCGACGTCGACTGGCCCGAGGCGCTGCAAGCGACGTTCGATCGCGCGCTCGCGCTGGACATAAACGAGCGCTTTGCCGAAGTGCACGAGTTCGGGCGCGAGCTGGACGCGGCCATCGCGCAAATGCCGGCTACTGACACGATGGAGCATTACCGCGAAGCGCTGCGGCAACGTTTTACGACTCCGACGCGCGCTCCACTCGTCACGCCGCCCCGAGCGCTGCCGTCGCTGCAAATGACACCGGTCAACCCCGTGCCGAGTGTTGCAACGATCAGTGAGCACGCCGAGGTCGCATCCGAACCGCTCGTGCAAACGCCAGCGGAGCCGGTTGCTCCCTCGTTAGGCAGCTCCCGTGCGCGACGCCCGTCTTTGGGCTGGCGCCTGACGGCGGTCGCGGCCACGGTTGCGCTAGTTGCAATCGTCGTCTGGCAGTACGCCGCGGCGCGACCGAGCACGCCGGCAACAACGGCGGTGGACTCCAGCACGCCGCCACTGGCTAGCGCTCCAGCAACACAGCCAGCATCGGCAGCGCGCGTTCTCCCCGCTCTGCAGCTCGACTCAGTGGCAGCGCTGGCGCGCAGCAGCGTGTTCCCACTGTTCCGTGACGGGCAGCAAGGGAGCGCCTTCCTTGTGGACCTAACGGGTATCGTCCTCACGTCAGCAGAATTCGCGCGCAACGGCGCGGAGCCACGCATACAGCTCGATACGGGCCGCCATGTCATGGGCCGCGTCATGGCCGTTGACGCGCAGCGCGGCGTGGCTGCGCTACGCATCCCCATTCAGCATTGCCGCCAATGCACGGCCCTTGCACTAGCGACCGACTCCACAAGCCGCGTGAATATTGGGGATTCGCTGGTCCTTCCGGCCGCTACCACGCGCGGGGCGTCCGCTGTCGCTGCACGCGGCAGCGTGACGCAGATGGACGGCGGCAACATTCAGACGTCGTTGCAATTGGACAACCGTGCCGCGATCGGCGCTCCGGTAATGTCCGCGAGCAACGGCGTCGTTGCCCTTGCGCTGCGGCGTCGCAACGGCCAGGCCAACCTGGTGCCGGCTGCAATACTTGGCAAGCTTCGCAGCGACGCTATAAAGCGCCGCAGCGACGTGCTGCCTAACGACACGCTCATCCCGACGTGGCCGGTCAGGGGGATCAGCCCGAGCGAACTCAATGCCGCCAAGGCACGCACAGACGCAGAGCTCGCACCATACAAAGCTGTTCAAGGCGACTTCGAGCTGCTCGTCATGACGCCGCACGTCATGGCGTGGCGCGCCGAACGCATCAAAGACAAGATCGCAGCGGCCCAGGTTATGGCGATCGGTGATTCGCAGCCTCGTCGCAGCGTCGACGCCATACAGAGCTGGCGCGAATGGAACGCGTATACGGGAGAGCGGCGCGCCGTGATTGTGCTTCACGCGACGCCGGAGCTCGCTGGTTATGACCGGCTGCGTCGCGCCACTGTCGTCGACCTCAAACACGGAGATGTGGGCGACCTGCGCCTGCTGCGCGCAGATACGCTCGTTAGGCCCATCGAAGCCGCGCGCATTCCGGCCATCGTGAACCCAGAAGCCTATCGCAGCGCCAACCAGCGTGTGTATTCAGCGGGGGTCGCGGTGTACCATCCGCGCGAGTTCGCGCGCCGCGGCGGCCGCTTCCCGTCATTGATTGTGGAGCTTATCGACGCGCAGACACGCCGCTCGACGCGCATCATCTTGAGCGAGGCCGCGCTCACAGCGATCGAGCGCGACCTCAAATCGTTCCAGCGTTAGGCGACTTCGCTACCAGCCTGGGGCGAATGAAAAGCCCCAATGCCCACCGCGCTCCGGCCGCTGAAACGGATACGCGTAATACGCCTCGAGCACACCATATCCGAACAAGTTGATGCGGCTCGATACGCCGGCGCTGAACACCGGCACCCGTGCGGTCGTGTTCCGCACAAACGTGAAGTCGGTCGCTGCCCCTTTTTGCATCGCGACGCCGGCGTCGAAGAATGGAGCGACCTCCACCGGGAGAAAGCCCCATGGGATGAGGCCGAACTCGCGCGTGCCTAACAATGGGATGCGCAACTCGACGTTCGCCACGCCAATCTTCGACCCGACCAGCCTGTCAAACTCGGGGCATGCGTTCGCGTTGCCCGTATCCGAGCATTCGGTGACGTCGAACGACTCAAAGGAGTAGCCGCGGATGAGCGTCTCCTGTCCCAAGAACAGCGGCGACAGGCGTCCGGATTCGGCGTCGCGGCCGAAGCGCCCGTAATACAATCCGCGCATCGCGAACGTGATCGGACGTTTGAACAAGTAGCGGCGATAGTCGCCGAGGAACGTGTGCATTTGCAGGCCACCGAATATCGGTGTGTACTCAAAGCGGTATCGCGCTCCCGCGGCTGGCGACGTGAATGCGAAGAACGAATAGTCGCCAACGAACGCGATCGACCCCTGCGCGAAGCCGATGCCGGGGGGGGAGTCAACGCCGCGGCGACGTTCAACAACCTCCCCGGTCTCCAGAAGGAAAGACTCGAGCGCTTCCTGATCGTAGTTCACCCACGTGTACGCCCCGCCGAACTCGAGCCGTCGAGTCTGTGACAGGGGATACTGCAGCGTTAGGCCACCGCGGTCGATGAAGGTGCGTTGCAGGTTCGTGCGGAAGAGCCGCGCCGCGACCGAGCCGGAATTCACGGAAGTATCGACGATCTCCCCAAAACCCGTCAGATACGGCACATGCGAAGCGCCCAACATGAACTGCACGCGTCGTGACGCGTCGACGTAGAACACTTCCCCGCCGATGTCTTTGATATCGCCTTGCGCCGTCACCGCGGCACCGACTGTTTTGTCGCCCAGCATGTCTCCGAAATAGGCAGCCACTGCACCAGCGAGACCTGTCCCGAACTGGCTCGTGCTGACACCGACGAACGGCGCGCCGAGATAGTCGAGAGAGAGCGAGCTGCGGTACGGCCGGACTGCATACCGTGTTGAAGCCGGTGGCAGTCCGGTGGTAGCGTCGGCGAGGTAGGCCTCGACGCTGCTCTTGCCTAACGCCTCGGCCGGAGGCAGAACGCCGGCGCCGTCGGGCTCCTTGGCAACGATCGGTGTCCCAGCCGCACCCTCTAAGTCGCGCCCGACGATGTTGTAGCCAGCATCGGTGAAGACCGAGAAGAGCATGCGGCCCGTTGACCGCGCCACCGTAAGCGCTGGCGACAACCGCGTTATCCCGCTCACGCCCGTTGCGAGCCGCGTGATCTGACGCACTTCACCGCCAGCGAGGTTCATCCGGTACACGTCACTGAAGCCCTCGCGGTCAGCGACAAACAGGAGCTCGCGACCATCCGGCGTAAACTGCGGATTGATGTGACGCACGCCGTCGAAGCCTGGCAGCAGAGTTACCTGCCGTGTAGCGACGTCCATCAGCGCCAAGCGCATGGAACCAAACTTCAGCGTCTCGAAGTCCGTCGGCGCGCCGCGATCTGTCGCAAATGCAAGCACACGCCCATCCGGCGACCAGGCCGGCTGGAGTTCCGCGGAACGATCGCTCGTTAGGCGCGTTACGGCGCCTGTCTCGATGCTCAGCAGATAGAGATCAGCGATCCCTCCCTGCATCCCTGAAAACACGATGGACCGGCCGTCGGGACTCCAGGCAGGGTCGACGATGGCCCCGATATCGCGCGGCTTGATGCGCCGCTCGATATCGCCGGATCCCACATCGAAGATCACTAGCTCGTTGTCGCCATCGGCGAACGCCACAAACGCGAGCTTGCGACCGTCTGGTGACCACGTGCCTGACGACGCGATGAAGCTCAACGCGTCGAAGTGCGAATCGACGTTAGGCCCCGTGAGCTGCTTGACGATATCGCCGGTGCGCGAATCGGCAATAAAGAGGTCGATCGTGAAGATGTCGCGCCGCGCGAGAAACGCGACGCGATTGCCGTCCGGGCTGATCGTCGGCGACACGCTCATGTCACCGCTTTCGCGGTTCTTCCCGAGGATGATCTGCCCGGCATCCTCAGGTTTGGTGCGCCCGTGCATGAGCGGCAGATACGTCTCACGGATGCTCTGCTTCCAGGCCGCCGACAGCGAATCACTGTTCATGCCGAGGTGCTGCTTGAGCGCGGCGTCCCATCCCTTTTGCAGCGAGGTGCGGTAGACCTGGCCGACGGCTGGGTCACCCCAGCGACCACCGATGTACGCCCACAACGCCTGACCGTAGCGGTACGGGAAGTAACGCGGATCGCGGGTGAGCTGATTGATTGTGGGAAGATCGTTGCGCAATGCGGCGTCGCGCAGCCACATGGCGGTATTGGGATCATGCCTGCCTAACGAGAGATACTCGGCCATCCCTTCGATCAGCCAGAGAGGCAAGGCGGCGATCCCCGGGCCGCGCGAACGGCCCTCGCCACCATGTGCCATATCGTACTGGAAGGCGTGCACCAGCTCGTGACCGAGCACGTGATCGTTGTCGGCGTACACCCCTGTGAACGGCATGATGACGCGGTCGCGCAGCGATTCTGTCACCCCGCCCGTCCCCTGACTGATGAACCCGCCGATGACGTTTGTCTGCTGGAAGTCAGGATGGTCGGCGTAAAAGATCAGCGGTTTCTTGCTCGCTTGGTGACTAAGGACGCCACTCAGGCGCGTATACCAGCGCTCCGCCATGCGTGCTGCGTCGGCTGTAATGAGCGATTCCGCGGGATAAAAAAAGATCTCGAAATGCGGCGTTTCGAGAATGCGGAAGTCAAATGACTCGTAGCGCACCTTGTTGCGGCCGAAATACTGCGCGTCGAGTGACGTCGCGGCCGCGAGTGTGAAGGCTGCGAGGAGGGCGATTTGGCGCACGACTCCGGACTGCATGGCCTCAACTCCTGTTAGGCAGTGAGCTCCACCTGCTTGGGTGGGGCGCACTGGTTGAGACCGCTCACGCCCCGACTAACCACTACCCGGGGCAGCCAAAAGCGTGCCGTACCCTGCTCACAGCGAGCTCAACTACATGGCGACGCGACCCGGTGCGCGTTTGACTACCACGCCGTCAATGCCTTTGGCTTTGAGGAGCGCGTTGAAGCGCTCGACATCCGCGAGCACACGCCTAACGATCTCGGCGAAAGGCGCATAATCCGCTTCGATCTCGCCGAAACGCTCCGTCATCCCCTTTGTGAGTGGGGGCTCGCTCGCGTCGATCGCTTCTTGCAAATACAGGTACTGATCGCTGATGCCATTCCGGAAATTGATCACGTCCTGGAAGGTCTTCATCTTCGGTTGCACGAGACGGCCGTCGACACTGTCCACCCTACTCGTGATCGACTTGGCCAGATCTTTGACATCTTGCACATCCTGCCGATCGGCAACCTTTCCGAGCACGCCGTTCACCTGTTCTTTGACCGAACGCACGTCGGTTACGTTGTTGTGCAATTCGCTGACTCGCTCCCACGCTTGGCGCGCGAGGCGCACGTGCGCCGCGACCTGTTGCTCGTTATAGCGCTCGCGCGGGTCTGGCACCACCCGAAATGGTTGCGTCAACGTCGTGCCGAACGCCGTTAGGCGCACACTGTATTGCCCCGGTGCCACTCTGTACCCCTGTGGATTCCCGGGCTGCAGGACGCCCGCGACGCGCGGCGCCGGTTCGCTACGCACGTCCCACGTGAATGCATTCATTCCCTTCTTGACGGGGAGGAGGCGAGGCGCCGGCACCCCCGGTCCCGCGGGTGGGGCATCGGCACGAGGACGCGATGAATAGCTGCGCACGATTGCCCCGCCGCCGTCGAGGATCGCTAACTTGATTTCCTGTGTGGAGTCGGCGGCTTGCGGCAACACATAACGAATCAGGGCTCCGGGCGGTTTATTACGCCCTCCTGCGCCCGCAGGAACCGCTGGACTTCCCCACTCGAGCCGCACCGCGTCGCTCGGCTTGAACAGATACGCGCTGGTGGAAGCAATGTTAGGCGCCATTTCACGTAGCGGCGCGATGTCATCGAGCACCCAGAACGCGCGCCCTTCGGTCGATATGGCCACGTCGCCATCACGGCGTATCTGCATGTCCGTAACCGGAACGCGCGGCAGATTCAGTTGCAGCGTCTGCCAGCGAGCGCCGTCGTCGAAGGACACATATATGCCGGTTTCAGTGCCGCTGAGCAAAAGACCACGACGCGCCGGATCCTCACGCACCACACGGACCGGTTCCGCATCGCGCAAGCCGCTCGTTATGCGCGTCCACGTTCGGCCGTAGTCGGTCGTCTTGTACGCGTACGGCGCGTCGTCGCCCAGTTTGTAGCGCGCAAGCGCGAAATACGCCGCCCCACGTGCATGCGGCGACGCGTCGATTGTCGCGATCAGTCCTTCGCCTGGCAGACCGGGCGGCGTCACGTTGGTCCAACTTTGACCGCCGTCGCGCGTCACTTGCACGAGACCGTCGTCGCTGCCGACCCAGATCACGCCACGTTCAATCGGCGATTCGCTCAGCGCGGAAATCGTCCCGTACACTTCGCCGCCCGCGCCTTCATTCGTTAGGGGCGAGCCACCGAGCCCTTGTTTGGTTTTGTCGTTGCGCGTGAGGTCAGGCGAGATCGGATTCCAGGTGTAGCCGCGATCCGTCGACGCGAAGACGCGATTGCCGGCGTGATACAGTGTCTTCGGGTCGTGTGGACTCGCGACGATCGGCGCATTCCAGTTGAAGCGGTATTTCTGCAGATCACTCGGCTCGCCCAAGCCTAACGCGGGCCAAACCTGAATGTTGCGTGTCTTTCCCGTCTCGGCGTCGTGCTCTTCGATGATCCCCTGGTAGCAGCCGCCGTATGTATAGCGCGGATCGTTAGGGTCGAACGCGAGAAACGCACTCTCGCACCCCGCGCGCACGTCCCAGCTTTTCCAGTCGAGCACAAAGCCTGAAGGGTCCCAGCCGAGCTGCCCCACCGACGAGTTGTCCTGCTGGCCGCTGTACACGCGATACGGGAACTTGTTGTCGGTGTTGACGCGGTAGAATTGCGCGGTCGGCTGGTTCTGCTGCGTACTCCATGTCCGTCCGCCGTTGAACGAGATGTTGGCGCCACCGTCGTTCCCGTTGATCAGGTTCTGCGCGTTGTTCGGATTAATCCATAGCGCATGGTTGTCGCCGTGCGGCACGGCGATCGACGTGAACGTGCGGCCGCCGTCGATGCTCTTGAGCAGCGGCGCGTTCATTATGTAAACGACATCCGCATTCTTCGTATCGGCCAGCATGTGGATGTAGTACCAAGGCCGAGCGCGGATTTCGCGCGTGTCGTTGATTCGGCGGAACGTCTTCCCTGCATCGTCCGAGCGATACAGACCACCCTCCGGCTCTGCCTCGACGAGCGCCCACACTCGATCAGCGTTGGCTGGTGACACGGCAACGCTCGTCTTCCCCATCGTGCCCTTGGGAAGTCCCTCCGTTAGCCGGGTCCAGGTGTCTCCAGCGTCGGTCGATTTCCAGATGCTGCTGCCAGGACCACCGGACTTGACGAGCCACGGCAGCCGTTGATGCTCCCATGTTGCTGCATACAAGATGCGCGGGTTGACGACGTCTAAAGCCAGCTCGCTCACACCCACGTTAGGTCCGAGCGTTAGCGTTTTCTTCCACGTTTTCCCGCCGTCCGTGGTCTTGAAGACGCCGCGATCCTCACTCGCTATCCAGCGCGTGCCCTGTGCGCCAACCCAAGCGACATCGGCGTTCTTTGGATGCACGAGGACGCGAGAGATCGTGCGCGTCTTCTCGAGACCGACATGCGTCCACGTACGTCCGGCGTCTGTCGATCGGTACACGCCGTCGCCCTGCGACGATGCAACGCCCCGGATCGGCGACTCGCCCATCCCCACGTAAATCACGTTAGGGTCGTCCAGCGCGACCGCGATCGAGCCTATCGAGCCGGTTTTCAAGAAACCATCGCTGATGTTGCGCCAGGAGACGCCCGCATCTTCGGTCTTCCAGACGCCACCACCCGTCGCTCCCATGTAGTACATGAAAGGATCGTTAGGCACACCGCTGACCGTCGTGACGCGGCCACCACGCGTCGGCCCGATGTTACGCCAGTCGAGCGCCTGATACAGCGTCGAGTCGTATTGGGCCGCGGGCATGACAGTCACGCGTTCCGCGATCGGGTTGCGGACGCGAGCCTGCGCGCCTAACACTGTGGACACTACAGCAAGGCTAAGAAATGCGAGGCGCATGAAAGGCGTTAAAGGTGAAGGGTTGTGGGTTAAGGGTTAAGGGTTCGGGAGGGGTGGCTACGCTTAACACTTGACCCTCTACGCTTCACCCTTTACGCCGTGCCAATTGGTGTTATTGAACCGGTGTTACGCTTCCTGCCGCCCCTCCCATCGTAACTGCGAGAAGCAACGTCAGCTTCGTTCCCAGTATCGCGCTCGGCCAGTGCGCCCATTCGCTCAGTGTGTGCTGATTGCCGCCGTATGAACGCCCGATTGCAATCGTGGGAATGCCGCGCACAACACCTTCATTCCCGTCGGTTGAACCCGTCGCGAGCGCATCTCGCCCGCCCGTCTGAACGCCGAGCCACTTTTGGATATCGACCGCGGTTTGCACGAGCGGATGTGCGCGGCGGTCGCGTAGCATCTCTTCGGTACCACCCGCGCGGTTCTTTTGCACCACTTCTTTCACGAATTCCACTTTCTCTCGCTCAGCCGCCTGACGCGCGCGGCGCTCGATCTCGACGTCGAGCGAGTCGAGAAGTGTGGGATTCACAGAACGGAGATCCATGGAGAACCAAACCTCCTGAGGAATTCCATTGAAGATCACACCCCCGTGAATTTGGCCCACGTTGTAGACCGCTCCGCCGCGCCCCTCGGGAATCGCAACCTCATAAATCGACTGAATCGCAGCGGCGGCCGCGCGGGCCGGGTGCGGCTTCCCCACCGAGGTCAGCGTGTGTGAGCCGGCGCCCTTGTAGTAGTACTTCGTCCAATAGATGCCTAACGCGCCGTAGTTGATCGGCCCGAGGCCTCCGTCCATCGAGACCAACAATCCAGGCCGAGGATTGTGCTCGAACCAGTAGTCCATCCCATTGAGGCCGAGCTCTTCCTGAGCTGTTCCGATAAAGATCAGATCCCCCTGTGTCTCGATCTTCGCCGAGTTTAGCGCGCGGATCACCGCGAGCATGTTGGCGACGCTCGCCGAGTTGTCGAAGATGCCGGGCGCGCGGAGCGTGTCGCCGTTGCGCCTCACTCGGAGATCGGTGCCGAGCGGATGAACTATGTCGAGGTGCGCCGCAAAGACCACGGATGGCACAACACCCCTTCCTTTGCGCACGCCGATCACGTTGCCGATCGAATCAGTCGAAACGGTCAGGCCTTCGCGCTGCATCTCGGCGGTGACATACCGGCCACGCTCCTGTTCATGCCCGCTTTTGCCCTGCATCTCGGCGATGCGGACCCATTCTTCCACTTGGCGCGGGAAGTTCTGCTCCAACCACGTTAGAGCCTGAGCGACAGCCGGCTTGCGAGGTACCTCGGCTGACCAAGTAGTACGATTAGGCTGAGCTTGGGCCAGGAGCGGGAGGACAGCGACGAGACAGGACAGCATAGTGGCTAGGAGCCGAAAGTTGAGAAGAAAGGCGAAACAGCGGACATCAAGCTGCGTAAGAATCGCTACGTCGACCACCTCACGGGAGCCTCGGTATGAAGCTCGCTCACGCGGTCTGCCTCACCACTTGCCTGACTATCGCTGTCGCTGGCTGCGGTCACTCGAAGGCTGCGGAGCGTGACGATAAGTCGACAATCGAGCGCAACGACCAGCTGGCGATAACAACACGGGACGGCAACGTCACGCTCGCGCTCACGAATGGCAACACGGTCGCGATGCGTCTGTCTGATTCTCTACGTCAGGCCGTCAACGCGGAAGTCGCGCGCGAGTTCGCCACAGATAGCGCCGACAGCAAGTTTGGCCGCTGGATTCAGCGCCAAACCGCACAGCTGGTGTCCAAAGGGATGGCAATGGAGTTCTCTGTCCCGGTCCAAGACATCGAAAATGCGCGGTACGAGGATGGCGAGATCCGCTTCGACTACCGGTCTGACCGCAAGCTCAAGTTTCACTCGTTCAAGAACGACGGCCGCTCGCCGATGACGAATTTTCAGCCCGATGACGCTGACCGATTCGTCGCAGCCGTGCGCAAGGCCTCAAGTAAAGCCAGCTAAACAACTGGCGCCGGGTTGTACCGCGCGGGGTGCTTGGGCGTAACGCGGGAAAAGCGCTCCAATAAAGGGCGCAGGTCGGCAGCGAAATCACCCGTTGGGTGAAACGTTGGGCCCAGCTCGACTTGGCGCTTCGCGAAATCCAGCGACGTTGCCACTACAGGAACGCCGGCGCCTAACGCGATACGATGGAAACCACTGCGCCACGATTGCACGCGACGGCGCGTTCCTTCCGGAGCTAGGGCCAGGACAAAAGCCGTGTGGGCGTTGAACTCCGCCACGGCGCGATCGACGACGTCGGCGGCCGCGCCTCGGACAACGGGAATCCCGCCGAAGTAGCGCAGGATCGGTCCAAACGGGAAGCGAAAGATTGTGTGCTTCCCGAGCCACGACGCACGAAGCTCGAGTGCGAGATAGCTCAGGAACGCAAGCACGAAGTCCCAGTTCGAAGTGTGCGGTGCGACGGCGATGACGAACTTCGCTTGATCGGGAAGCTCGCCAACGATGCGCCAGCCAAGGAGTCGCAGCGCCAGCCGGGCGAAACGCCGGAGCATCGGTCGCCTAACGCGGGGTACCGATGCAGGAATAGCTACAACAATAGTGCGGCTCAATAAGTCTCGCTCGTTAGGAGCTATAGCTAAGAGCTAAGGACTCCGAGCGAGAGGTACTTCCATGTCCGCGAGCACGTACGCCATGACGGCCATTGCTGCGACGCACAACGCGACCTCGTTCGGATCAAGTTTGTCGACAGTGTCAGCTTCGGTGTGATGGTACCAGAAGTAGCGTGTCCCATCGACGACGAGGCCGAGCCCTGGCACGCCGAGTTGCATGATAGGACCGATATCAGCACCGCCGCCGCCGCGCGTGATGGTCCCAGCGCCGATACGCTCGAGTAATGATCCGATCTGACGCACAACAGCAAACGCGCTGTCCGAGCCGGTGAAGCCGAATCCTGCGGGCCTGAAGACTCCGCCGTCCGATTCGATCGCCGCCACGTGCCGATTGACGGCAGAGCGATGTGTATCGCGATAGCCATTCGCACCCCGTAAACCGTTCTCTTCGTTCGTCCATCCGACGACTCGAATGGTGCGCCGCGGCCGCAACCCAAGCTTGTGCATCAATCGCACAGCTTCCCAGGCGGCGACGACACCGCCGGCATCATCCATCGCCCCGCGACCGACGTCCCAGGAATCGATGTGACCGCCCATCACGACGATCTCGTCAGGCTTCTCACTACCGACGATCTCGCCGATCACGTTGCGCGATGGCACGTCTGGATGTGTTTGCGCGGACATGGTGAGCCTAACGACGACGCGTTCGCCGCGCGCCAGCAAGCGCGCGAGCATGTCGGCATCTTCCGATGTAATCGCTGCGTGCGGGATGCGCCGCACCGTCGAATCGTAACGCATGCCGCCAGTGTGCGGTGTGCGCATAGAGAAAGGACCGACCGAGCGGACAAGACTCGCTACAGCGCCGGCTCTCGCCGCTTCGACTGCACCGTTCGTTCGGTATTGCACGGTGCTGCCATAGTTCGTGAACGGCACATTGAAGAGGACGATTTTTCCCTGCGCTTGCGCGCTCTTCGCCTTGAGATCGTCCCAACTCGAGACGATCAGCACTTCGGCCGAGATGCCTTGTGACGCTGTCGCGATACTGCCGCCGAGACCAAGCATCGGCAGTGCCTGACGACGGGGCTCGATGAGCTCAGCTGACTCGGTACCACGCACCCAGCGTGGCACCATCACAGGTTCGCCGCGCACGTTCTGTAGACCGTCTTTGTTCATCTCCGCCAGCACCCAGTCGATCGCGCGTTCGAGGCTCGGCGCTCCGCTAAAGCGGTGGCCGAAGCGCTCGGTGAGCTCGGCAATGCGACGCCATGCCGCGGAATCCGCCGTCGCTGCTTGGATGAGGCGATCGGCGGCGTCACGATAGCGCTCTGCAAGCGGATTGGGCTGGGCGTCGAGCGAGGCGGCGATCGTTAGGAGCGCGGTAACGAGCGCAGGGACTGCACGGAGTGCGACCGTCATTTGTCGTTAGGGCCGCGCGGTTGTTAGCAGAGAAGCCCCCACGCCCCCAAAGGAGTCAGGGGAGGGCTGTGAGTTTAACAGCTATGAGTACAGATGTTCAAAACATCTCTACTGAAAGCTCAGCCATCTCATAGCACTCACCCCAGACCTTTGGGAGGGGTGGGGGTCAGCTCAAAACGCGATTCCGAGTGAGACCAATGTCCGGTTGATCGGCTCGTGCCGCCGCCCTTCGAGAAAAAGCCCGCGCCGGCCGCCAACGCGTACGCCAGCACCAAAACTCAGGCCGGTAGTTCCGCCGTCGCCCAACCCGTAACGCCCGATGCCGGCAATCGCATACGGTTGTATAAGTGGGAGGCTCACGGACATCACGGCGCTGCCGATCAACCCAACGTCATAGTCGGCGTCCGGCTGGTCGAAGATGAAGAGATCGCCTCGCGCGGCGTACGGAACGAGCGGTACGCCGATACGAAGATAGACCAGGCCATGCAGCTCGTCGCCCGACAGCTTGTTGTCGTGCCAGACGGAGCCGACCGCCGCGCCTAACGAGATTCCAGCCTGAGCACTCGCCTCCTGCCAGGCGGCCAGCGTGCTCGCCATGCAACCAACGATGAATGCCTTGCGCATGCAGATGTCCCGAGAGGATACCTCGCGTCGTACCCGCGTCTCGTCGCTGGGTTCGCGTTATGGTGTGCGCGGCGTCACTCCGTACTTCGCGAGAATGTCCCGCACACGCTCCAGGGGCAGTGCCTCGACAGTCCGTCCATTGCTTTTCACGGTCTCGGCCATGAACAGCGAATTGTAGATCGCCTCTTCAGTCGCCTCGATCACCGCTTGAAAGAGTGGTGACATGGCGTCATTGCCGAGATCGTCGACAGTGCGCGCCGGTCGCACGGCGCCTTCACCGGGCCGCGCGAGGCGGCGCCGAGCGCTAGGGGCGGTGGAGAACGCGAGCACGTAGTCGCCACTGCCGTTAGATCCTGATGATCCAGTGCGCGCCAGACCCATGATCGCGCGCGCGCCGAGACGCTCCAGGTTGTGCGCTGACAGCGGCGCATCAGTCGCCACGACAATCATGATCGACCCGTCACCGGGGGACTCGTTAGGGTCGCTGTCGCGGCCCGGGACGTTCTGGTACGCGTAGCGTCCAAGCTCCTTGCCGACCGGGGCACCCATGATTTGCAAAACACCGCCGTAATTCGATTGAACGAGCACGCCAACCGTGTAGCCACCCAGTGCGGCCGCGAGCGCGCGGGACGATGACCCGATCCCTCCTTTCCAGCCAAAAGCCGTCGTTCCGGCGCCGGCGCCAATAGCCCCTTCGGCCACTGAACCGCCGGCGGCGCCGTCTAGCGCCTGCCTAACGTGCGCTGCAGTGATTGGGCGCGATCGGATCGCGTTCAGACCACCGTCGTTCGTTTCGCCGACCACCGGGTTGAGCGAGCGGACCTCGCGCATCTCTTGACGTTCGAGCATCCATTCGACCATCGCGTCAGCGGCCTTCCACACACAAAGGGTGCACGTGAGCAGGATCGGCGTTTCCAGCTCACCCAGCTCTTTCACCTGAGTAGCGCCGACAAGTTTGCCGAACGCGTTGCCAACGTATAGCGCGGCAGGAACGCGTTCGAAGTACGCATTCTGATCGTGTGCCAGGATGGCTGTGACGCCGGTGCGCACCGAGTCGCCCACGATGACCGTCGCGTGACCCACGCGCACACCGGCGACGTCGGTGATCGCGTTATGCGTTCCCGGCTGAAAGACTCCTGGGGCAACGCCTAACGCGCGAGCTCGCACACGCGATTGAGCTGCAAGCGTCAGCGGCATCAGCAAGAAAATGAACGGAGTGAAGCGCACGGAAGGAGCTAAGAGCTTTTTAAGAGCTAAAGAGCTAAGACACCCGTGCCGCGAAACTCGTCAGCACGCGTCCCGCGCGCTGCGCAGCTTCGCGCAACCGCTCCGGCGCGACGATGAACGAGACGCGGAAGAATCCTTCTGCTCCGTCGCCAAACGCTGCGCCTGGGAGCACGATAACACCTTCTTCTTCCATGAGTCGATCGGCAAATGGCC
>JBQTIF010000274.1:0-12315 GCA_052388395.1 Gemmatimonadaceae bacterium
AGGAAGATCGCATCAGTCTCTTCGGCCGGATAACCGCTACGCCGCACCTGGAGGAAGAATTTCCCAGGAGCTTTGGCGCGGAGGGTGAAGGACCCATCGGCCGCTGTGCGCGCCGTGTCCAGTTCTGCTCTCCGCCTGCTGAGCAGAGCTACTCGAACGTCGCCGACGGGCTGCTTCGTTTCTCGATCGAGAGCGATGGCCCGCAGCTCCTGTGCGCCGCCTTCGACTGCCGGTACTGACGACATCAGCGCAAATGCAACGAGGCGATTCGATCGCATAGACCCCTCCGGTCCCACAATGGGACGCCGCCACACAAAAAACGTTCCACGCCAACAATAAGTGGGACGAGCCGTCGGACCCGTCCCACCAAATCAGCCCTAGCGAGCCACTATCGCGTCAGCGAACGATGACCGTTCCTACCATCCCTGCATGCAGGGTGCAGTCGTACGGGAAGTTACCTGCAGTGTTGAACGTGCGCGAGACTGATGTGTTGTTAACCGTTGGGATGTTTGCTGGCGCGCCACCGCCGCCGGAGAACGTCACGTTGTGGTTCACGGAACCGAAGGACCACGAGACGCTGCCGGTGCGCGCTACAGCAACGACTTGCGGTTGGAACGTGTTGGAAGTGGAGCCTGCAGCTACTTGCGCGGTGAGACCCAACGAGCCGGTGACTGTGACGTTGACCACAGCCGCTTTGGTTACGCCGCCACGCGTTAGGGAGACATCGATCGCGCTGGTGCCGGCACCGATACCGACGACTGCCCCCTGCTGATTCACTTCAACGATCGTCGCTGACCGGGATGTGAAGGTGTAGGTCCCTGGGTTTGATATGGTCCCGCCCTGTGTATCGAGAGCGGTCATTTGAATTGTTGACGTTCCTCCAGCTGTCAGGTTGAGCGTCGTCGTACCAGCTCGAATTTCACCGAGCGTTTGCTGCGGGGTGGGACCCGGACCGCCATCGTCACTACCACCGCATGCGGTCAGCAGCAGAGTTCCTGCGCAAAGTGCACCGAGAAGTCGCATCGTCTTTTTCCTCAGGGGGAGCGTGAAAGAGGTCGCGGTCACGGCCGCGCCATGAACCGTTTACACATCAACTTTGTGGATGTCCCCGCGTGGTCGTCAATGGTGTTGGCCGAATTCGGCGAGGCCCAGCCGCTGACAGAACCACAGCGGACGCGGCGATGCAACGTGGTGCCTAACGAACCCTAGTCTGCGGTCGCGGCGTGAATCGTGACGAGCTCGACCACTCGCAGACGGCGTGTGCGTGCCGGAAGTTTGAGGATCACCTGCTCCCCGACTGCCTTTCCCGCGAGAGCGCGCCCGATCGGTGATGCCATCGTTACCTGTCCGTCTTCGAACTCCTCCGAGTCGCCGAAAACTAGACGGTATGTCTCCCGTGCTTGCGTCTCCTGGCACTCAACGATAACCGTCGAGCCGAGGCCGACCCGATCGGTTGGGATCTGCGCCATATCAATCTGCGAGAGTTTGCTCAGACGTTGGCGCAGCTGACCCAACCTCGCCTGCACGAACTGTTGACGCTCGAGAGCAGCCTTGTATTCGCTGTTTTCGCGCAGATCTCCGAGCTCTACGGCTTTCCGTATCTCCGCGGGTAGGACGACATTGAGCTCATGCTGCAGCCGCTGTACTTCCTGGCCGAGCTTCTCTTTCAGGGCTTCGAGCATAGTCGGTCAGGTCAGTAGAGAAACTGAGCGCCCGGCCGGTGGGGCCGGGCGCAGGGTGCTAGTAATAGTAACGAGCTTGGCGGCGTGGCGGCAACGCACGGCCCAGGCTGTTGATCCCCCTAACGCATCCGCACAGCCAGCTTTTGAGAGTGCTGAGAATCGAATCGCACGGCGACGTCACGCGCCTAGAGCTTTCAAGTTGGGCAGGGCGCACGCTCGGGTACACAGTCAGCGTGTACCGCATTGGCAATTTGCTGATCGACACTGGATTTCCGCGCGTTGCTGCCGCGTTGGCCGAATGGGCGACAGCCGAGCGCATTTGCGGCGCGGTAGTCACCCACTGGCACGAGGATCATTCGGGTGGCGCGGCCGCCTTCGTCGAGCGTGGTATACCACTGGCCTTACATCCTGAGACCGAACGGCGGTTGCGCGCGCCGCCGCGGCTCGAGCTGTATCGGCGGTTTACGTGGGGGTCGTTTCAACTGTTCAGCGCCGAGCCGACAACATTCACGCCTAACGGCATCGAGATCATCGCCGCCCCCGGTCATTCACCCGATCACCGCGTGGTGTGGGATGCCGCCACCGGTACGCTGTTCGCCGGGGACCTTTTTCTTGGCGTGAAGGTGCGCATCGCGCACAAGGACGAGGATTTCGCGACGCTCATCGCGTCCCTGCGTCGTTTCGCGGCAACCGCGCCGGCGCGCATGTTCTGCGGACACCGCGGGCTCGTGCCTAACGCAGCGTCAGCGCTGCGTGCGAAAGCCGACTGGCTCGAGGAAACAATTGCGACGATTGCTCGCCGATCGGCACAGGAGTGGAGCGATGAGCGGATCGTAAGCGAGGTCCTCGGCGGCGAGGAACTAACTGGCCGAGTGTCGCATGGGCAGTACTCGAGGGCGGGGTTCGTTAGGGCGGCCAAACGTGCCGCCGTTTCAAACGCCTCCTCTGTACGTTGAGTCCCTCCGCGAAGCTGTGAGGTGCGAGCTTTGCGTTGCAGAGCTTTGAGGCCAGATGCTTTACACGTCTGAACTGACAGCTGGAACACTGAAGGCTCTCACCTCAAAGCTTCCCTATGGAGTTTCCTGAAACAGCGGAGGCCATCACCTGTTGGATCGCCGGTACTCACGCATCAGCCGTTTCATATTCTCCACTCGCTTCTTGTATAGCCGCTTGAGTGGTCGCTTCTTGTGCCTAGCGAGCGCGTACGCCGTGAGCAACGGCGCGGCGATTGTCGAGTCAGCGTAACAGACAACGGCATCAGGCAGACGATCGGGATCGATCTTCCCCCAGCTGACTGCTTCAGCTGGCGTCGCACCGGAAAGTCCGCCGGTGTCCGGCCGCGCATCGGTGATCTGCAGGAAATAGTCGTGCCCCTTCTCGTCGATGCCTAACACTTCCTGAATCTGCGGCTCCGTCTGCAGCGCGAAGTTTTTGGGGCTCCCACCGCCCCAGATCATGACGGCACTCTTGCCGCCGCCGCGCTTGGCAGCGAGCACCATTGCCGCGGTCTCGTTCACATCCGCGTTAGGATCGATCGTGCACTTGTTACCATCGAGCGCCAGCGCCGCGACGTTCATCCCAATCGACGAATCTCCAGGCGACGACGTGTACACAGGGACGCCGCAGCGATACGCGGCCGACAACAGCGACTTGTTCTTGAGACCGAGCGTATTCTCTCGTCCGGCGACATACTTGCCGCAGATAGAGTGGAACTCGCCGCTCGACATCGGACGTTGGAACTCCGGCCCCTCGATGATCTTGCGAAAGAACGCATCCGTGGAGAGGAGCACATCGTAGTCGAAGAATACATCGTAGATGCGCACCACCCCTTCCTCGCGCAACACCACGTCCGACGCTTGCGCATTCCCGCGGTGCATCGTTAGGCCGAGTCCGAAGTGCGTGTCGTGATAGAGATTCGCTCCGGTCGAGATAATCCAGTCGACAAAGCCCGCTTCCATGAGCGGAATGATCGCCGCCATGCCGAGGCCGGCCGGCGTCAGCGCCCCGGTGAGGGTGAGTCCCACCGTGACGTCGCGCTCGAGCATCTTCTCGGTAAAGAGCCGACACGCCTCATGCAACCGCCCCGCGTTATACGCGAGGAAAGCATTGTCGATGAGGTCCGCAGCGCTTTCTGCACCCGAGATTGGCGGCGGCTCGATGCGTGAGCCGCGCAGAAAGACACTCTTCTCGCGTGCCACATGCGCGACCCCTTTGGCCTCACGCGCTTCGGCGGCTTGCTTCTGTTCCGCTTTGGGTCCGGCTGGCGAGGCGCGAACGGGATGACGTGCTCCGTGGCGCGATGCCTTGAACCCACCGCGTGCGCGCCCCTCGTTAGGCTTCGCCATCTAAACGCGCTCGGGGACCGTGCCGTCTGGTCGCATGACAGCGGGGCCGCTACGCTGCTGCGACGCATACGCCGCGAGAATCGCCTGCACCGCTTCTTCAGGATCGTCGGTGAGCAGCATCAGGTCCATGTCACTGGGTGAGATCTTCCGCTCGCCGGCGACCTTCGTCTGCAGCCACCTAACGAGCCCAGCCCAATAGTAGCGCCCGAACAGCACAACCGGAAACTGATAGATCTTTCCTGTCTGAATGAGCGTGAGTGCCTCGAACAGCTCGTCCAGCGTCCCGAAGCCGCCGGGAAAGATCACAAACGCCGACGAGTACTTCACGAACATCGTCTTGCGCACAAAGAAGTAGCGAAAGTTGATGAGGCGATCGAGATACGGATTGGCTCCTTGCTCAAACGGGAGCTCGATGTTGCACCCGATCGATAGCGCTCCCCCCTCACGCGCGCCGCGATTCGCCGCTTCCATGATCCCGGGGCCGGCACCCGTGATGATCGCGAATCCGTTCTGTGCCAGAAGACGCGCCGTCTCCCGCGCCTTCGCATACTGCGGATCGTCAGGGCCGGTGCGCGCCGAGCCGAAGAGCGTCACAGCTTTGGTAACATCAGCGAGCGTATCAAAACCCTCGATGATTTCGCTCATCATGCGCATGAGTCGCCACGGATCCGTTCGTGTGAACTCAGCGCCATTGCTCGTCGCGAGTAGCTCAGGGGTCGCCTGCAGCAGCTTGGCGTCTTCAGTCAGGATGAAGTCGTCGCGCAGCGCGGTGTCGACTTTGCGCGGACCGCTCGTGCGCACGTCGGAGCTGCGCGAGGGTGGCGTGCGCCCAGCGCGGAGATGCCCTTCCTCAGTTCGCTCGCGCAGAAAGGCGAGCGCCTCATGCTCAGCCTGCCGCAGAACTTCTGTTGTGGCCGGGGTGCCCCGTGCTGTGCGCGGAGGCTTCTTGCGTGCCTTTCTAATTGCCATTCATCCGCCCAACTTGAGATTCGTGACGCAGGATAGAGCGAAAGGGGTTGAGTTTACCGACAGCACGACACGCGACGCCAGCGATCTCTAGATGTCTCCCTCAGGTCAGTCTCCCCCGTTTGTTGCGCAACAGACACCGTCGGCTCCGGCTCAGCGCGCGCCGCGCGCTGCCAACGCGGTGGGCTCGGTCGTCGTTCTCGTCGCGGACGGCCTGCGGCATGAAGATCTGCTGCGCGCCATCGCAGCGCGCGCGGTGCCAGCCCTCGCGCGCATGCGCTACGAGGGAGGCCTGCACCGCATCACCACCGCTTTCCCATCAGTCACCGGTGTGGCGTATGCGCCGTTCCTGATCGGGCGACACCCGGGGAGCGTCGGAATTCCGGGGCTGCGCTGGTATGACCGCAGCCGACGGATCGGCCGCGTGCGTGCGCACTCTCGCAGTTACGTCGGGATCGAATTTCGCGAAGTGGATCGCGATCTGGATGCAACGCAGCCGACGGTCTTCGAGCTCGCGCGTCCCTCGTTAGGTGCCTTGAGTTGCATCGCTCGCGGACTGCCGCGCTCGTCGCGTATTGGAGCGGGGTTGGCGTTCGCGGTGCGCGCCGGCTGGACGCATTTCCGCGGTGACGTGGAAGGGTGGCTTGCGATCGACCGCGACGTCGCCGACCGCGCGGTCGAGCGCATCGCGCGAGAGAAGCCGCGTTATGCGTTTGTCGCTCTCACCGGCATCGACAAGACGTCGCACGCCGCGGGATGCGATGCGCCCGCTGTACTGCGTGCACTGCAAACGGTTGACGAGACCGCGCGGCGGATCCGCGAAGATGCCGAGCGCGACGGACGCTGGGACGACACGCACTTGTGGGTCGTGAGTGATCATGGGCACTCGCCGGTTGGCGCGCACGATGACATCGCCGCGTTGCTACGCTCACTCGGCTGGCGTGTGTTGGCGCATCCATGGACGCTCGGCACGCCGCGCCGCGCGGCGGCGAACGTGGCAGTGATGGTCAGTGGAAATGCGATGGCGCACCTGTACCTCGATCTCGCGCGGCGCGAGCAGGCGTTCTGGCCGGCGCTCGAGCCGCAGTGGCGCGCACTGGTAGACGCGTTGCTAGAGAGGCGGTCGATTGACCTGGTGCTATTGCCGCACGGATCCGGGAAGGTGGCGATTCACTCGCGCGCGCGGGGCCGCGCCATTGTCGAATCGTTAGGCCGCTGGCACTCGTACCGGCCGGAAACAGGCGATCCGCTCGGAATCGGCGACATCGCGGAGAACGGCGTTACCGAGGAAGAAGCGCACGAGATCACGTACGACACGGATTATCCGGACTCCCTCGTGCAGATCGCCCGTCTGGCGGCGTGCAGCCGCGCGGGAGATGTTATGCTCTCAGCGTCGCGCGGCTGGGACTTTCGCGGGCGCTACGAGCCAATCCCGCACGTTTCGTCACACGGCGCGCTTCACCGCGATCACATGCTCGTACCACTGCTACTCAACCGTGTTTGCAGCAACATCCCGCGGCGCACTGTCGATCTGATGCCGAGCGCGCTCGCCGCGCTAGGCATCGACACGCCGGCGGACCTTGAAGGCACGTCTTTTGTCTGACCGTTTACCCAACCAGCAGCAGTCAGGAGATAGTATGCAGATGCGACGAATTAGCCGAGTTCTGATTGCCGGTCTCGTAGCCGGCGCGGCAGCCTGTGCCAGCGGCGGCTCATCGAGCGGCGCGGCGCCGGGCGCCGTGACGACACCGTCTGGCCCGCGTGGCAGCGCCAATCTCATTACGGAACCGGAGATCGCGGCGACCGGGCTGCAGAGCATTTACGAGGTCATCGAACGCCTGCGGCCCAATATGCTGCGGACGCGTGGCCAGATGGGTCGCGTCACTGGTGCAGCGGGCGGCGACAGCGGCGCGGGCATGAGCACGATCAAGGTCTACCAGAACGGCAGTCCGATTGGCGACATCACGATGTTGCGAAACATCCAGGCATCGAGTGTGAAGACGGTTCAGTATCTAAGCTCGTCCGACGCGACAACCCGGTTCGGGACGGGGCACGACGCGGGGGCGATACTCGTAACTGGTAAATAGTTGATAGTTGATAGGGGATAGGGGATAGGGGATAGTGGATAGTGGATAGTCGTTAGGCATCAACTATCAACTATCAACTATCAACTATGGTATTACCTGCGTCTTCGGCTCGATCCTAACGATCCACAAGCCGTTGTACATATCATTGACGTAGGCGAGTCCGTCTTTCACGACCACGCCCCACGTCATCGCCGCGTTCTGTACGCGGCCGTCCATGTCGGCTGTGTGGATGTGCCCAATTTCGCGCGCCTGCGCACGTAAGTCGCCGCGCAGTTCGCCCGAAATGTCGAACGCCCGGAAGCCAGCATTATACGCGCCCATGTACAACGTATCGCCAGCCACCCACACGTTATGCACGCCGCCAAACTCCGGTTCATAAAAAGCCACCGCGCGTGGCTTCTCCAGGTCCGTCACGTCGATCACCTGCAGTCGGCCGTAGGCTCGGCCGGCGCTCGCGTCCTTGGCGCCCCGGACTGGTGCGGCCGGAAAGACCTCATCCGCGATAAAGACATAGTTCTTGTGCCTCCACGCCGTATGCGTGCCGCGGATGAATCCCGGTCCGGCCGTCTGCTCCACATCCTTATAGAGTGCGTTCAGATCGTACTTGTACTGCGAAACGAACTGCGGATTGCTGGGCGACCCACCTTTGATTCCGTTGCCGACGTCGAGAACCACCAGCCCATCGTTCCACCACGATCCGTAAAGCAAGCCATTCTGCACGTCGATGTCGTGCAACGTGCGGCCGACGTCGCCGAATGCCTTTGGCGTGCGCCACTGCGCGACTTCTTTTGGCTGCGCTGGATTGTCGAGGTTGAGGACGTGCAGCGCCCCTGTGCCGTCGTTGGTGATGTACGCGTGCGTGCCGTACTTCGCATCTCGGTAGATGAAAGCCGAGTGAACGCCGGATGTGACGCCATCGGTGAATTCGGAGATGACCTTGGGATGCGCCGGATCTTCGAGTGATGCGATCACGACGCCGTTCTTGCGATCGGCAGCCCCTTCGCGCGTGAAGATGATGAACTTCCCATCAGGGTCGGTCATCACATCGTTGACTCGGCGCGTGTTGAGAATCAACGAGTCGGTGACAACAGGCTTCGCTGGATTGCTGATGTCGAGCGCGTAGAGCACGTCACCGCCGCCACCGCTGCCGAGGTACGCATTCTTCCCGTTCGGGTGCAGCCAGACTTCTTCGGTGCTGAAGCGCGTGCGCGGGAGACGGCCAACGACAGTCAACGGGCGCCGCACGTCACGGTCCGTTAGCCGCACAACAGCCTGAACCGTGCGGCTGCCTAACGAGGCCGTCACCACGTAGTCACCCACTTCGTAGCCGACAAAGGCGCCGTCCTGCTCGATCGTCCCCTGCCCTGGTGCGAACGACCAATTGACCGAGAGACCGTCGACAGTGCTCCCGGCGCTATTCTTTGCGGTGGTCTTGAAGCGGACGACGTCGCCCTGACGTGCGTCGATGCGCGCTGGCGAAATCTCCAACGTGGCAACGCTGGCATTCACGACCTGCACGCTCACGGTGCCGGTGGCGCTGCCGCTCGTTGCCGTTAGCGTGGCACGGCCAGCCGCCGCGGCAGTCGCCATGCCGTCGTTGTCGATGCGCACAACGTTAGGCGCCGAGGACTTCCATGTGACAGCGTCGCCGGTGCGCACGTCGCCAGTTTTCGACTTCACAGTCGCGCCGAAGCGGAGACGTTGCCCGACCGCGAGCTTCGCGGTACCCGGTGACGGCTCCACGACGGCGGCAGGCCCGGGAACGATCTTGACGTCGACGCGCTGCGCGATCGGTCGCTGACCCGGCACGACGGCGACCATTGCAACAGGCACAACGCCTGTCACACCACCCACGACGAGCCCAGTGCTGTCGACGAACGCTTCAAAGCGAGCGCCTTGCTGCTGGAAGCGGACGCGCATGCCATCGACAGTTTTGCCGCTGGCATCAACAACGTGGGCGTTCAAGCGAAGCGTGTCGCCGGCGGTGACGACGGGGTTGGCCGGCGTCACGACGATGCGCATACCGCTCGCGGTAGGCTCCTGTGCGGCGAGTGGTGCGGCGACGAAGAGTGCTGAGAAAAGTCTTTTCATGGGATTTGGAGGGGGTCGGATCTTGAAATAAACACCGCATCCCTGCAGGCCGCAGCATGCGAGCGTGGTGCGCAACGAAATGCTGCGGTTTGCAGGCGTTAGATGTTGTATTTCAAGATCCGACCCCGTGTGCGATACGGAACGAAGATCTCTGCGCGGTCACGGTATCACAGGCCCGGCCTCGCTCCAACGCTCAAGCGCGCGCCGGGCGATTTCGCGGCCGACGCGAGTGAATGGCGCAACTGGAACTGATGACATCGTCGGACGCGTCGCGACCCAAGATCGCGGCCACGACGAGCGACCACCTCGACGAAATGTTGAGTCGCTACCTCGGGGAGAACCTTCGCCCATCCGGGTACTGGTACAGTTTCATTGCGACAGTGGCGCGTTAGGGTGAATGCCCTAAGTTGGGGATGTGCCAAAACGACGTACAGAGCCCTACCGCCCACGCGATATGAACCAGCTTGCGCATCACATCGGCTCGCTGGCAACTGGTGAAATTGCTGAGGAGCGCGTGGCCGCGCCTACGAAGTTTCAGGAGCGGGCGGCAAAAGGCGGCAAGGCAAGAGCGGCGAAGCTCAGTCGGAAGAAGCGTGTTGCTATCGCACGCAAGGGCGGGCAAGCATCAGCCCGGCGGAAGCGCCGGTAGATCGTCGTCAGGGTCCGCCTTGTCGAGACGTAGCTGACCACCTGGTTCTTCGCCGCCTTCTAATAGCGAGAGCAGGTCATGGCCTGGGGGCTGCACAATCAGCCGCGGATCGCCGCCCACATTGCCGCTGATCGCGAGCAACGGTTCATCAAAGGTCTCTAGAAACGCGCAGTTCGTCGCCAGCGCAGTTGCGACGTGCACCGCATCCTTCGGCATAACGCCGACGTGGTTGAAGTCCCAAAAGAGCTCCTGCGCTTGCTCGGCGATGAAGCGGTCAATGTCCACAACGATGAAGTAGCTGCGCTTGAAAAAGTTGCGGATCAGATCTCGCGAGTCTCGAAATAAGTTGCGATGTCCGTCGCCGCGCAGATGAAGTACTTCAACAATCGCTAGCGACGAAACGACGATTTCGCACTTGCCTTCCTGCGCATCCCGCAACACTCGCTCGCATGGCGCTGCTCTGTCATTCTGATTTGACAGAAATACGAAACAGCAGGCGGAGTCCCAACATCGTCGCAGCTTATTCGCCATCTGCCAATCGCCATCCCCCCAAAATGCCACGCACATCCTACACGTCAGGCAACTGATCATCAGGCAGAACACGTTCTATTGACTTGGCCTCAATACGCTGCGGATGCCCGTCCTTGCGGGACCAGATGATCCCCCGCACGATGACGCGCTGTTCAAAGGAGTCGAGGGCATCCTTGCGCATCTCTCGCGGCACGGTGCAGTGAACAGCCTTTCCGCGCGCCCTGTCCTTGATTGAGATACGGTAACCGCCTTCTGCGGTCATTACGCCGTAGAGGAAACCATCCACGCTGCCGATACTCTGAAATCGGCCGACGGTAATCTCTTCCACGTTCGCCGCGACATGCAGCGAAGGCTCAACCGCCTCGTTACCGAATTGCAGCCGCGTTAGGCCTGCGTCGCTCGGCGGGCGCAGCTCGGCCAGTTCACGACACGTCTCAAGAGCTTCGTCATTGAAGTAAGGTGGCCGTTCTGCGACCTGCCGCAGTGATGTGTAGCCCCGTGCAGATTCAGCAATCGCACGGTCCACGTCATCCATCAACAACGCGGCATCATCGATGATGGCCTCGACGCCTGCATACGTACTGCCCTTTCGCAGCTCGACGATCACCCACCTAACGGCATCAGAATTCAAGCCCATTTCGCTCATGACTTCGCGCACAAGGCGCAACTGGGCATTCAGCGCCTTGGTGAAGTCATCGACTTCAACGTCCGGCCAGTTCATCTCAACCGCGACCCGAGCACCCATGACGCAAATCCTACGGCAAAAGAGTTGTTGACACCAGAACAACAAGCAAGTAAGTTAGTACAGTTTCACCACCACTCCAATGAACCGCCTGTCTCGCACTGATCGTACCCGCATCCTCGCCTCTCTGTGCGAGGGTGCTTCGATCAACGCCACAGCGCGGCAGACTGGTGTGTCGAAGGTGACCATTCTGAAGCTGCTTGCTGACGTTGGCCCGGTCGTATTGGACTTCCAGAGAACGACGTTGGTCAACCTGCCGTGCAAGCGGATTCAGTGCGACGAAGTGTGGTCGTTCATCCAGTGCAAGGAAGGCCACCTGTTCCCGGATGAAAGGGGCCTCGGTCGTGGTGACGTGTGGACATGGACCGCGATTGATGCTGAAACGAAGCTCGTTCCGTGCTGGCATGTTGGCGCTCGCGACGCCGTGGCTGCCTGCATTTTCATGGAGGATTTGGCATCGCGTCTCGCGACCCGCGTTCAACTCACGACTGACGGTCACAAGGCTTATCTCTCAGCGGTTGAAGGTGCCTTTGGGTGGAACGGTGTGGACTACGCGATGCTGGTTAAACTCTACGGCGAACCAATCGACGGAGAGCATCGGTACTCGCCGCCTGAATGCATCGGAACTGAAACGCATTGGGTAATGGGCAACCCGGACGTGGAGCACGTATCCACTTCCTACGTTGAACGTTCCAACCTAACGATGCGGATGAACATTCGGCGCCTAACTAGGTTGACCAATGGGTTTTCCAAGAAGCTCGCTAACCACATTCACGCGATGTCGCTCTACTTCATGTATTACAACTTCTGCCGGAAGCACGAAACTTTGACGAAGGAACGTCGCGGCGTTCACACAACGCCCGCGATGGCTGCCGGAGTGGCGGAACATGTTTGGAAGGTTGAGGAGATCGTTCACCTACTAGAGGCGTCCGGAAAGTGAGACTGTACCAGTACCCCCATCCGGCCTGACTTGCTCCCGCTGCCCGCCGATGGTAGATCTCAGGCACAATTCAGCTTGGTCGCTTCACGACATGCCGTCTCGTCGTGAAGGTGAAAGGGAACCCGGTGTAAATCCGGGGCGGCCCCGCCGCTGTAAGGGTCGACGTTGGAGAGCATGCAGTGCCACTGCGGGCGCCGAGCTCGTGGGAAGGCGCTCTCCAGCGGATGACACCCGAGCCAGAAGACCTGCCAGGCAACGGACGCCCAACATGCCCTCGTGGGA
>JBQTIF010000275.1:0-2688 GCA_052388395.1 Gemmatimonadaceae bacterium
ATACGTCGCGTCGACCCATGTACGTGTCTTGCCGCTCTCGACGGCCTTGTGAATGAAGTGCACGCCGCGCGCGCCATCTTGCACCGTCGGGAAATCGGTGTCGAACTCGCCCGGCGCCTCGCCGGCACTGCGGGCTGCGATCGTTCGTGCCGCGTTGAGGTAGATGTTCGCGAACGCCTCGATGAAGCCTTCGGGGTGCCCGAAGGGTAGACGGGAGTTGTGCCTAACGATATCATCAAGGTAGTCGTTGCCGCGCCGGTACACCTCCGCGGGGCCTACGGAGTGCAGGACGTGCAGGTAATTCGGGTTTTCCTGGCGCCAGTCCAGCCCGGCCTTCGTTCCATAGATGCGTATCCTCAACCCGTTCTCCTCCCCAACCGACATCTGCGAAACGTGGATGAGTCCCCGCGCGCCGCCGCGGTAGTGCACGAGCACGCTCGCGTCGTCCTCCAGCGCGTAACCCTTGCCGAACGTAGCTAGACTGGCACAGATCGACTCCAGTTCCAGTCCCGTGATGTAGTGCGCGATGTGCCACGCGTGCACTCCGATGTCGCCTAACGCCGAGGATATCCCCGCTTGTTTCGGGTCGAGCCGCCACATGTTGATCCCGGCGACGGCTGCGAGCCATCCCTGCGAATATTCGACGACGATTTTCCTGATCTCGCCGAGCTTCCCTTGGCGCACAAGCTCGCGCGCCTGCTTCACCATCGGGTAACCGGCGTACGTGTGCGTTAGCGCGAACACCGCCTTCTGCTTCTTCACGAGGCGGCAGAGCTCTTCGGCGTCCTCGATCGTTGTCGTCATCGGCTTGTCGCAGACGATGTGGAATCCCGCCTCGAGGAATGCACGCGCGATTTCGAAGTGAGACGCGTTAGGCGTGACGATGCTCACGAAGTTGATGCGCTCCCCCTGTGGAAGGCCGCTCTCCGCTGCAACCATCTCCTCCCAGGAGGCATACACGCGGCTCGGGGCCAAGTGGAGCTCCGCTCCCTGCCGGCGCGACTTTTCGGGAGAGGACGAGAAGGCGCCCGCGACGAGGTCGATCTCCCCGTCCATGGCGGCCGCTTTACGGTGCACGGCGCCGATGAACGCTCCGGGTCCTCCCCCCACCATCCCGTAGCGCACCTTTCTGTCGAGTGGCATCTCGGACTCCTAAGGACCGTTGACGAATCTCTGCGCCCCGATTTACCGCCGTCGCGGCGCCTCGGCAATCCGCGATCGGAGGCCTAACGAGTGAGCGAAGGGTTCTGGGCCCTCTGAGGTTGTGAGGTTTTTCCGCGCGTTCTGCGGCTCCGCGGTAACTGTCTGGGGCGGATCACGGCTGACCGATCGGCAACTCCACGCGAAACTCGGTGTGGCGCTCGCGGACATTCGATTCCACCTCGATGTCGCCGCCGTGTCGTCGCACCAAGCGCCGCGCGATGTCCAAGACAAGCCCTGTTCCCTGACCCACCGACTTCGTTGTGAAGAACGGATCGAAGATTCGATCCACGATATCCGGCGGAATGCCCGGTCCGTTATCGATGACCGACACTAAAACGGCGTTAATTCCCGCTCGCGCCGCGACGACTACCTGACCACCGCGAGGCACTGCGTCGAGTGCGTTGTCGATCAAGTTGGACCAGATCTGATTCAGCTCGCCGCCGACAGCGCGAACAGGAGGAAGGTCTGCGCGAACGTCGAGCCTGAGCTCGCATTCCTTTTCACGCGCTTTGGCGCGCATTACGGCGACTGTATCGCGCAGACCCTGCGCTACATCGATCGGTTCGGCGGCCCCTCCGCGGTCCATAAACGTGAAACGCTTCACGGCGCCGACGAGATCGTAAATGCGAGATGACGCTGTCTTCATGTCGCCGAGCAGCGTATGTACCGCACAATCCGCTGCAATCCAACGCACCGCCGTCTCGAGCGTGGACGCGTCAATCATGGACGCCAGCTGATCCAGAGCCGAGATCATCACTCCGGATTCTGCGAGCGGCGCCGCGCAAGACGGGTCTACACCGCGTGCACGTAGCCACGCATCGATGGCGTCTTCCTTGTCCGCTCTGTCGAGAGGAGACTCAAGACCGGTCGCTGCGCTGGCGTTGCAGCTTTCGCGGAAGCCGTCGAGCAACCGAAGTTGTGCGTCGCTGAGGTTGGCCATACCGAGCGCGCGCGTGGCAGCTGTCAGGTCGCCTAACGAGTGATCTAGCTGTGCGGCCTGGCGCGCGACGGCGGACGCCGGGTTGTTCAGCTCGTGTGCCAAGCCGGCCGCCAACTTCCCCAGGGAGATCATCTTCTCATCGTGCAGATCGCTCGATGTGAAATGACGTGTCCGGTCGAGCATCACGTGGACGAGGATCGCCGTGACGGCGGGGCAGTCACGGATCAACTCCGGAAAGTGGCTACGCGGAATTTCAAAGAACTCCAGGGCCTCGAGCGCGACACCGTTGCCGACCGCCGTGGTTGTGCGCGAGAAGGGGAGAATTCCGGTGATATCGCCGGCGCGCCAATCGTCGACGCGTCTTGGCCCAGCGCCGCGATCCACATAGACGGTGAAGTGACCCGAAAAAATCACCCACACTCCGTTGTCGTCCGTCTCCTGGCCTTTTGATATCACAACTTCGCCCGCTTCAAATCGCCGCAATCTCCCGTGCGCCGCAAACCATGCGAGCTCCTCGAGCGGCGCCGAGCCTAGCGTGCGGTGTG
>JBQTIF010000276.1:0-5015 GCA_052388395.1 Gemmatimonadaceae bacterium
AGTGAAAGCGCCGATCATCGTCGATGCTGACCGCGGCGAGGATCTCGGTCACGTGCATGCAATTGGCGACCTGGCCAGCGTCCGGGCGAAAGGAGCGTCGCACGGGCCGGGACTCGAACCTGTCACGCAAAAAGCCAAGCGGCTCGCTACAGAGGACGAAGTTTCGCGCTTGGAGCAGGTTCGCGGTCAGGACGAGGATGCGCGCCGTAAAGCGATGGAGCGCGTACGCGCTAATAACCTCGTCATGAAGCTCTCCGACGCTGAATGGCGCTGGGACCGCCGCAAACTCACGATCTATTTCACCGCCGAGAAGCGCGTCGATTTTCGTAATCTGGTCCGCGAGCTGGCGGCGATGTTCCGCACACGAATCGAGCTGAAGCAGATCGGCGTACGCGATGAAGCGAAGCGGCTGAGCGGCGTCGGCCGCTGCGGCCGCGAGTACTGCAGCGCGTCGTGGCTCCCCGAGCTGCGACCCGTTAACCTCGGCGTCGCGAAAGATCAGCGACTCTCCCTCAATCCATCGCAGATTTCCGGCGCGTGCGGACGGCTCATGTGCTGCCTGCGCTACGAGCACGAATTCTATGTGCAACAGCGCAAGCGCTTCCCGAAGGAAAACCGGCTGCTGACAACGTCGAAAGGCGAGGAGAAGGTCGTCGGCAACGACATCTTCCGCGAACGAGTCACTCTGCGAAATGGTGAAGGCGAGACGCGCGTCATCCCGCTCGCTGAGCTTCGACGCGAGCTCGGCGCCGCCGGTGGCGGCGCAGCTGCCGCGTTAGGCACGGCCGATGATTCTGTCGATGACGCGCCGGCAACCGGCAGCGGTTCCACACAGGAAGTGCTGGACGAAGAATTGATCCGTCTGCAAGACACCTCGGAGCGCCCTGCCTTTCGCTTTCCGTGGGAGCAGGATGAGAGGTCGGAGGTCAAGGGTGAAAGGTCAGAGGTAGCATCGGGGCGGGTGCTGCCGGTGGCGTCGCCTAACGCGGAGTTTGAAGGAGCCGACGCAGACGACGGAGGCGACGATTCACCTCAGTCACAGCAGCCCGTGGACGATGGCGCCATGGAAGGTGCTCCGGGCCAGCCACGTCGATCCCGGCGCCGGCGCGGCCGTCGTGGTGGCCGACGACACCCACGGGAAGATCGCGGTGAGTCGTCCGGCAATGGCGGGACGAGCGGCAACGCGGGCGGAACCGGGGGCGCACCCAGCGCGTGAGCCGGTTCTACCTAACGACAGCGATCGACTACGCCAACGGCGATCCTCACATCGGGCATGCGATAGAAAAGATCGGCGCTGATGTGATCGCGCGATATCAGCGGTTGGCCGGACGCGACGTCGACTTTCTCATGGGGATGGACGAGCACGGCCAAAAAGTCGCCCAGGCCGCTGCGGCCCGTGGCGTCGAGCCACAAGCCTTCGTGGATGAAATCTCCACACGCTTCGCCGCGACGTGGCGCCGGTTGAACATCTCCAACGACCGTTTCATTCGTACGTCGGAGCCTGCGCATAAGGCCGGCGTGCAGGCGCTCATTCGCACAATCCATGCGCGCAATCCAGACGACTTTTACGAACGGACATACGAAGGCTGGTATTGCGTCGGCTGCGAGCTATTCAAGCGTGACAATGAGATCGTCGATGGCAAGTGCGTGATCCACCCCACGCGTACGCTGGAGTGGACCACTGAACGCAACTGGTTCTTCCGCCTAACGAAGTATCAGGCGTTTCTGCAGGACCTGTTCGCGCGCCGGCCGGACTTTCTGCGACCCGAGAGCCGGCGCAACGAAATCCTCGGACTGCTGGCGCAAGGACTGGAGGACATCTCTATCACGCGCTCCAAGCTCACCTGGGCGGTTCCCTTCCCGATTGCGTCGTCGCAAGGCGAGCAGCAAGGGACGTGGGTCTGGTTCGACGCGCTGCCTAACTATTTGACAGCCACTGGATATCCCGCGCCAGGGTTCGACCAGCGCTGGCCCGCGCAACTGCACGTCATCGGCAAAGACATCACGCGTCTACACTGCGTCGTGTGGCCAGCGATGCTCGAGTCGGCCGGGCTCGCTCTGCCGCTACAGGTGTGGGCGCATGGCTTCGTCTCGTTTGGCGGCGAGCGCTTGAGCAAATCGGCCGGTGTTCGCGTTGAGTTGGAGGACGCAATCGACAAGTTCGGTTCCGATGCGCTGCGCTATTTCCTGATGCGAGAGGTCCCTTTCGACGGAGACGGCAGTTTCACCTGGGAGCGATTCGAAGAGCGCTATAACGCGGACCTCGCGAACGCCTGGGGAAACCTGGCGAGCCGCACGGTCGCGATGGTCGAGCGCTATTTCGGCGGCAGCGTCCCCGCGGCGGCTGCAACGTCACTCGACGCCGGCGATCGCGAACGCATCGCCGCGTATCATTCCGCCGTCAGCGGCGAGCGCGGCTATCTCCTGCACGAGGGACTGCAGCACGTTTGGCAGAGCGTGGCCGCGGGGAACGAATACGTCGATCGTCAAGCGCCATGGCGGCTGGCGAAAGATCCGGGACAACGCGGAGAGCTGGAAGCGACACTCGGCTCGCTCGTTAGGCACCTCGCCCGGCACTGCGTGCTGCTCGCGCCATACATGCCCAACAAGGCAGCAACACTCTGGAAGCAACTCGGCGGGATGGCGGACGTCCACCAGGAGCGATTCGCGTCACTCGATACGATCGACGTCCGTGGCTGGCGGGTGACGAAGGGCGAACCGCTCTTCCCGAAGAATAGTGGATAGTGGATAGTGGATAGTGGATAGTGGATAGTGGAGTGCGCCTAACGAGGCATGCACTATCCACTCCTCTATCAACTATCAACTATCAACTATCAACTATCCACTATCCGCTATCAACTATCAACTATCAACTATGGCGGCGGCGGCCCGCCCCCTCCGTCGGTTCCCGAAGCGCTCCCGCCCCAGCCGAAGATCTGAGCGGTCACCAGACCGCCGATCACCCCTGCAGCAGCAATCAGCCACGTCTTGCGGCGATCCAGTTTGCGCGCCTCGATCGCTTGCACGGTCGAGCGCGGAAGCGTAATCGACTCTCCGGTCCAGAACGTTTGCTGCTGCGCCCGGTTGGTGGTCGCACTGATGGACACGACGTACGCACTGTCGTTGGTCCCACTCACGCGCCCTTCGACGAGCGCGACCTGTGCGCCGAGCAAGGGCGTTAGCCTGGCGCTCCCTTCTTCGGTCAGCTGCGCGCGGAACTCCGATCCCAGGGGAGGCGCCGCGGCCGAAATTGGCACGTAGTTATAGCAGCCGACGCTCAGCAGGAGCGCGACCGGGATCATGCTGTAAAGCGACCCTCGTGGTGAAGTCATAGGTTCGCGGCGAAAGATGCGACGGGAGAACCGTCGCCGCTATTGAGCCCTACTTGGAGAAATCAACCTTGGGGGCCTCGCGTGCGTCACTCGACGTGACCTCAAAGTACTCCCGCGGTTTCGCACCGATGACCTTGGCGGTGATCACGGCGGGAAAGCGTCTGATATAAGTGTTGTACTGCTGGACAGCCTGATTGTAGTCCGTGCGCGCCGTCGCGATGCGGTTTTCAGTACCAGCCAGCTCATCCTGCAAGCGCAAAAAGGCCTGATCGGACTTGAGCTGCGGGTACGCCTCGACGGTGACCATCAGTGAGCGCAGCGCCGTGTTCAGCTGCTCATTTGCGTCTGCCAGCTCACGCGGATCGCCGCGTTGCAGAGCACTCCCGAGTCCGGCTCGCGCGCGGGTTACTTCGGTGAACACCTGCAGCTCCTGTTTTGCTTGGCCGCGAACGGTCTCGACAAGATTCGGAATCAGGTCATAGCGGCGCTGCAGCATGACCTCGATCTGTTTCTTCGCAGCATTGGCCTTCTCGTCGTACGTCTGGATTGTGTTGTAGCCACATCCAGTTGTCGCCAGGAGGCCTAGTGCTGCAAGCATTACACGGCGGTGCATGAAAGCCTCGGTCTAAAGTCAGAGATCAGAGGTCAGCGGGTAATGATCCACATGCGCTACGAAGGTCTGAACCGCATTCAAGTATGCTGCCAGCGTCGGTCCGACTTCGTCGTCGCTCAGCTTCTCGGCGTCCTTGAGGTGGCGCCAGATCCTAACGAAGGGCGTACTGTCAAAGCCCACATGCTCTCCCACGTCAATAGCGAGCCGTTCTGAATCTGCAGGGGGCGTCGCCTCGTGCAGCCGAGCATAGGCGCGGAATAGCGTGAGCATCGCGCTGAGGCTGCTTTCGAGCAGGCCGCGTTGTTCCTTGCGGTCATCACCGGCGAGCAGAATCGAATGACGCAAGCGTAGCAGCTTCCCCATCGCTTCGCTTTCGAGCTGCAGGCGAAGGTGTTCGCGATCGACGCGCACCCCCGGCGGGAGCGTACCATCCAGCACCCGGTGGTACTGGAGGATATCGGCGTACTCCATCGGGTAGATATCGGCACAGCGGTGCCACTCGTTCAGCGTTAGGGTGAGCGGCGGTGGATTGCCCGCCGCCCCCCAATCTCGGGCGATAGGCGACTCGCGCCGCAAGGTCTCCATTGAGAGCGCCCAGACGATGACGAGCACGTTCAGGTCGGAGCGCTTGGGCGTATGCTCGGTCTCGCCACGTGCCGCGGAACCGTACAGGGCAACGCAGCGCAGCCCGTCGCCATACGCTTCGCGGAGTCGCCTAACGAGATCGTCGAGAGTCATCGAGGGATCGCAGTTACCAGCTTCCGCCTGCTCCACCACCGCTGAAACCGCCACCACCACCGAAACCGCCGAATCCTCCTCCACCACCGCCGCCACCGCCCCAACCGCCACCGAATCCACCGAAGCCACCTCCTCCTCCCCACCAATCGTTGCGGCGCCGGCGGCGTCCGTACATTGGCGCTGGAGCGAACACGCCGCCACCCTGCCGCCGAGAGTACGCGCTCATCGCAACCAGGAACAGAATGAGCATAACGAGACCAGCCCACGGAAACGCGCTGCGACCACGTTCTCCCGTCGCCTGCGGCAGCGATGGCGCGAACGTCGAATCCAAC
>JBQTIF010000277.1:0-4671 GCA_052388395.1 Gemmatimonadaceae bacterium
CGATGGGGAAGAGCATTACGGCGTTCAAGCGCGGTCTGAGCGATGTGGACAAGTCGGTTCGCGAAGGCGTACGCGATAGCGGGCGGCTGCCGGAGCCGGAGCCGACGACCACGCCGGCCGAAGAGCAGCGACCGGAGCCAAAGCGACTATTGAGCTGAAGGTAGCTCGTTAGGTTGAACGCCGCCTTTTGGTTGGGCGGCGTTTTGTTTTTTGGCGGGCGGCCCACGCCGACCGCAACACGGAGCAATGGTTTAGCCTAACGTGCTAGCTGACCTGACGACGCGCTGCGGCGGCGAGCTCGGCGCGATTGTCGTCCACATCCGCGCCTTTGCGCAACGCGTCATAAAATGCGCGCACGCGCTGATCGCGCAGCGCGGCGATCGCCTGCTGCCGTCGTTCGGCCTTCACTTTTTCGAAGTCAGCTCTCGCTGCCGGCACGCGGCGGTCCACGCGCAAGACGAACACCGCATCGTCGGTCGCGATCGGCTCACTTACGGTGCTGACAGGAAGAGAAAACGCTGCACCAATCGCGGCGTTCAGCCGACCGAGCGTGCCGGCGAACCCTGCGCGTGTGAACGGCTCGGACTTCTCGACCGTTAGGCCCTGCGCCTGCGCCGCGCTCTCGAGGGTGCTCGTCGCGGCGCCGTGCGCCAATGTTTGCGCACGCGTCCGGAGCGACTCGACCTTCTTGCGCCGCAGGAGCTCCACCTTGATCTGGTCTTTTACGTTGTCGAGCGGAGCCACGCCCCCACGTTGCACCGAGTCGAGGCGCGCGAGATAATACGCCTCTTCCGTGTCGAACAGCGAGCTCGTTTCACCCCGTTCACTTCCTCCAAAAGCCCACGCGCTGACGCCGGCCAAGACGCCCGACGGACCAGCGAGCGGCTGTCCCTCGATCGCGGTCAACGACTCCGTCGTGAGTTTCAGAACTTTGGCAGCGGTATCGAACTTCTCGGGCGTCGTCTGTTCAGCGGCGATGCGCGCGAGCGAGTCGGCGCGGCGATCGGTGCGCAACGCGGCAGAGTCGCTCTGCTGAACGCGCAGCAGGATGTGTCGCACATCGAGCGTATCACCGTTGCGGCTATCGACGCGAATGAGGTGATAGCCGAACGGAGTCGGCACCGGCTGCGAGACCTCGTCCACCTTGAGCGCGTAGGCGACCCTCTCGAATTCGTCGACGAAGCGGCCGCGTCCCCCCTTGCCTAACGAGCCACCCTCGGCGGCACTTATCGAGTCGATGGATTCCCGGCGCGCAACATCCTCAAACTTGGCACCGCGGACAATCTCATCTCTCAGGGCAAGCGCGCGAGCCCGGACAGCCGCGCTATCGGCGGCGCTGATGGTCCGGGGGATCGTCAACACGGACACCACCGCACGCCCCGGCTGTTCGAACAGCGGTTTGTTCTTGTCGTAGTAGGCGCGCACTTCAGCGTCCGACACCGAGACCGCAGAATCCGGAATTGTCCCCGGATCGAATCGCACATAGCTCACCTGGGCCGTGTCGTTGGCGTCCCTATACGTCTGCCACAACCGGGCGTCGGACACGTACACATCGGCCATCAGCTGGTCCATCAGCTTCGCCCGCGGAATGGCGTCGCGATAATAGCCCTCCAGCTGGAGAAGCAGCCCCTGAGTCCGGGCAGCTGGGCTGCGTAGGAACCGCCGGTACTTCTCTATGTCAAAACGCCCATCTGTTTGGAGATCGGGGCTTTGCATAAGCTCCGGCGGCGGGGAGTTCTGAGCCGCCTGTTGAATCTCCGCTTCGCTTACATGGATGCCCCGGCGGTCATACTCCCGCTGGACTAGGATGTCCATCACCATCTGCTCGAACGTCTGGTTCCGGACCTGCTCGACCTCATCGAGCGTCAGGCTTCTGCCAAGCCGGCGCTCTTGTTGCTGAACGGCGTTCTGGGCGTTCTGCTCAAAGGCGAGATAGGAGATGTCCCGACCTTCGACACTGGCGACCACAGAGGTGTTCGTCACTGGGGCACGGCCAATGAGCCCCGACGTGTCGAACAGAAGGAAGCCGCCGACGAAGGCAAGGATGATCACAATCCAGATGTACTTCGCGGCGCTCCGAAATGACTGCAGCACGGGGCGCTACCTCTCAGGAAAAGGGGACGAACGGACGCTGGGGAAGGGGAAAAAAGCTAGGCGGCGCCGGAAGCTAAAAGCAAGTGAACGTGTCACTTCTGATTGACTTCGGTCGTCTAGCCAAAGAACGTTCACGGCCATTCCCCGCGATTGGCGGGGTGATCGAGGTTTTGGCATGGCGAGCTCCGCGCGACTGGAAGAGCTACAGCAAAAATTCAACGAGAACCCGCGACGCTATTTCGCGCCGCTGGCGAACGAACATAGAAAGCTTGGGGATCTTACTCAGGCGATCACGCTCTGCCGCACTCACCTGCCGCAGCAGCCGCAACATGTCAGCGGGCACATCGTGCTCGCGCAAGCACTTTTTGAAGCCGGTGATACCCCCGATGCTCGGCAAACGTTCGAGCTCGCGCTTGATCTGGATCCGGAGAATCTCATCGCACTGCGCTTCCTCGGCGATATCGCCCGGGCGCAGGGAGATCACCTAACGGCACGGCAGTGGTATGAGCGCGTGCTCGATGCCGATCCGCGGAACGACGAGATCGCGCGGTTAGTGCGCGAAATCGAGAATGGGGCCGCGGCAGCAGTACCCGCCGCCGCCGAGCGCGTTCAGGAGAGCGCACCAGCGATTACAGAGCCGGAGCCACATCCAGCCTACGTGCCTAACGAGCCAGAGGCGGAAAGCCCCGCGGCGCCAGTCGCGTCTGAGCCTGTCGAAGATCTGGCCACAGCGTGGCAGCACGAAGTCGCCGCGCTCGACGCACCGAGTCAAGTTCCCGCGCCCGCGTACGAGCCCGAACCCGAGCCCGAGCCGGTCAGCGCAGAAGTGTTCGAGCAGGCAACAGTCGAGCAGTCGCCGGAACAACAGCTCGAGCCTTTCGCAGAGACGCCGGAGCCCATCGAGCAGCCAGCAGAAGCCGAGCTCGAGCCGATCGCTGAGTCCCCGGAGCCTGTCGACGCAGGTGCTGTTGCAGCCGAAACGCCAGCCGCGCCTAACGAGCCGCGGGCGGAGCCTGACGAGGAGTTCGTCGCCAGCGTCCCCACTGTCGAAGCGACGACGCAACCGGCGCCGCCGGTGTTCGCCGAGATCGACTACAGCTTGTTCGAAGCAGTGGCCGACGAAGAGGAAGTCGCTGCTGCCCCAGCTCCCGAGCCAAGCGCCGTCGCCCCAGCGGCGGAGGAGAGCGCCGCCAGCGAAGTACCGCACGCATCGGGCGACGACTGGTTCGCGATGCCGAGCGGCCGCGAAGCGGAAGTCAGCGTCGTCGAGAGCGCGGCAGAATCTTCATTCGACCTCGACGCCGCATTCCAGCAGGTCCTGCCTAACAGGGAGTCGGAAGAGGAAGTGCTCACCCCGCAAGGGTCACTCGCCGACTTCAACGATCTCCCACACTCGAGAGAGTGGGAGGTCACAGAGACCCCGGCCGCGATCCCGGAAGAGCCGTCCTTCAGCGCGCCGGTCGAAGGCGCGGACAGCGTGGATGACGCGTTCGCTGAGCTCGATCGCATGACCGCAAGTCTCGAAGCCGACGCGTCGAGCAGCGCGATGTTGCTGCCTGACGATGAATACACCGCGGCCGAACCGGCCGCTGAGCCACAGCATGTCGACGCACTCATTGGCCGCACGCCGGAGTCGGGTGTCTCGGCCGTCGAGTCAGCCCCGATAGCTTTTGTCACGGAAACGATGGCGGAGCTGTATCTGCAGCAGGGCTTCCGCGAGGAAGCGCTCGCTGTCTATCGCCAGCTGCTGTCGATGAACGAAGGTGATGCGGTCCTCGCTGCTCGCGTGCAGGCACTCGAAGGAGGCGACGCGCAAACGCCGCCTAGCGAGGAGGAGGCCACGAGCTTCGAGTCGTACCGAATGGCACCCGCTGCTCATGCCGACGCGACTGGTCAGTCGATGCGCGCTTTCCTGGGTGTTTTTGCGCGCCGCCGCGCGCCGATGCGTCGACGTGAACGAGTCGCCGCCGAGGTCCCGAGCGTTGTTCGGCAGCCGGAGACCGGTCTGAGCGCATTGTTTGGTGGCTCGCAAGGCAACGACGACGGTGTCGCGGCCGTCCTGGCAGGTGCGTTCGCGCAACCTAACGCGGAAGCGCTTCCCGGACGCCCCACGCGCGCAGCAGCGCAAGAGCTATCACTCGGCGATGTGTTCGGTGGCGGCAGCGGTGGCGCGACGAATGGAGGAAGAGCGGCATCGTTCGATGAGTTCTTCAGCACAGGCACCGCGGATCAATCCGTGCGCTCGCCCCTTGACGAAGAGGGGTCCGACATGGAGCAATTCACGGCCTGGCTCGAGGGACTCAAGAAAAAGTGAACATAGCCGTCCTGAACGGCCCGAACCTCAATCTCCTTGGCTCGCGAGAGCCGCAGCTGTACGGAAAAACCACACTAGCCGAGCTCGAGGCGAATCTGCGTCGAGTCGCCGGTGAGTTGGGTGTTTCCGTCGTTTGCACCCAGCACAACGGCGAGGGGGATCTTGTCACGGCGATTCAGCAGCTGCGCGGCAACGCCGACGCGGCCATCGTGAACGCCGGGGCCTATTCGCACACTTCGCTTGCCATTCGTGACGCCTTTGCT
>JBQTIF010000278.1:0-50455 GCA_052388395.1 Gemmatimonadaceae bacterium
TCTGACCATGCTGACCGGGCGGATACGGACGGCGTTCCACCGGGCACTTCTCAGTGAAGCACTTGGTCCCTTTCAGGAAAAGCTTCGTCCCTTCGCGCCGGCACTGCTTGCAGCTCGGACCCGTGTAGCGCATGCCTACACTCTCCGACGCTTGGGCGGACGACAGCCGTTATGCGGAATCGGCGTGACGTCGCGGATCGATTTTACTTGCAGTCCGGCGGTTGCCAGCGCCTGAATCGCGGACTCGCGCCCGCTTCCAGGTCCTTGCACGCGCACGTGCACGCGACGGACGCCTAACGCGTACGCTTCTTTCGCTGCCTGTTCGGCGGCGACGGTGGCAGCGAACGGCGTGGACTTCTTGGATCCCTTGAAGCCCGCCTTTCCCGACGTTCCCCAGGAAATCGCATTCCCCGAGGCGTCGGTGATTGTCACCAACGTGTTGTTGAACGTCGCATTGATGTGGGCGATGCCTTCGGCCTCGATCACGCGCTTTGTTTTCTTGCCAGTTGCCATACGCTACTTGGTTACCTTCTTCTTTCCGGCGATCGCGCGCCGCGGTCCTTTCTTTGTGCGCGCGTTGGTGTGCGTCCGCTGTCCCCTAACGGGAAGCCCTTTGCGGTGACGGTTGCCGCGATACGAACCGATGTCCATCAAGCGTTTGATGTTCATCGCAGTCTCGGTGCGCAGCGCGCCCTCCACGCGATGATCTTTTTCAATCGTCTGTCGCAACTTCGCGATGTCGGCGTCCGACAGATCCTTCACGCGCAGCGTATCGCTCACACCGGTGGTGGCGAGAATGCGCTGCGCCGTCGAACGGCCGATGCCATAGATATACGTTAGGCCGATCTCAACCTTTTTTTCGCGTGGGAGATCGACTCCTGCAATGCGCGCCATTTACCCCTGCCGTTGTTTGTGCTTGGGGTTGCGCTTGCAGAGGATGTAGATCGTGCCCGCGCGACGTACCACTTTGCAGTACTCGCAGATCGGTTGCACGCTGCTACGGACTTTCAACAGAGCCTCGTGGTTGTGGACAAGCCCTCAAGGCTAATGGACTTAGGTCATTTGTTCAAGCCAGCCGGCGAGCTCAGATTTGAGCCGTGCGAAAGCAGCCGCAGGGTCGGCTGCCGTGGTGATGGGACGCCCGATCACCACGAAGTCCGCTCCAGCCCGAGCCGCCTTCGCCGGGGTCACGACCCGGGTCTGATCGTCAGCGGCCGAGGCATCGGCGAAGCGGACCCCTGGAACGACCAGCTTGAGCTCGTTTCCGACTGCGTTGCGGACGGGACCCGCCTCATGACCGGAGCAAACAAGCCCGCCGAGGCCACCGTCGGACGCCACGCGGGCTAGCCTGAGCACCTCGCGCTCCATCTCCACGTCTCCGTCCCGACCCCAGACTGCCGCGACCGCCTGGGCGTCCAGCGATGTCAGGACGGTGACGCCGAGGACGAGGCAGCTCGGCGTGGCGGCTCGCGCGGCCGCCTGCAGCATCGCCGGCCCCCCCGCCGCATGAACGGTTGTCATGGCCACCCCCATATCGGCGGCGGCCGCGACAGCGTTTGCCACCGTGTTGGGGATGTCGTGGAACTTCAGGTCGAGAAAGACCTCGCAGTGCCGCGCGTGCAGCGCCGACACGATCTCGGGACCCGCCCGCGTAAAGAGCTCGCTCCCGACCTTGAAGAACTGCGCAGCTCCACGCAGGCGCTCCACGAGCGACAGCGCAGCGCCTAACGAATTGAAGTCGAGTGCGACGATCGGCGTGACGCTCATGCCGGCCACGCTAACGCTCCCGTGAGCGCGGAGATCGTTGTGACGCCATGCGTTGAACACCAACGGGCCAGCTCGCGCACGATGCGTTCCGGTGTCCGTGGATCGCGCAACGCCGCCGTACCCACTGCGACGGCTGACGCACCGGCGATGATGTACTGCAGCGCGTCGATTGCGGACGCGACGCCGCCGACGCCGATGATCGGCGCGCGCGTGGCGCGGTACACTTTGGCTGTCGCCAGCACGCCAATCGGCAAGAGACCCGGGCCACTGACCCCGCCAGTTCCAAAGCCTAACGCCGGGCGTCGGTGCTCCACATCGACGACAAGGCCCGGCAGCGTATTCACCAACGTTAGGCCGTCGGCGCCGGCGTCGAGCGCGGTTTGCGCGGTTGCGACGATGTCCTCCAGCGTCGGCGACAGCTTGACGAACAACGGTTTCGGCGTCGCCGCGCGCGCGGAGCGCACGACCTTCTCCAGCACGCTGCGGTCCGCACCGAATTCCACACCACCTGCAGTGACGTTCGGACAGCTCACGTTGAGCTCGAACGCGTGCGCGCCAGCTGAGTCGGAGAGTTGTTCGACAACGCGCGGAAAGTCTTCCGGCGCACGACCGACCACATTGACGATCACCCGCGCATGCCGCAGATGCGTACTGAGCCACGGGAGGTGTGTGTGACGCACCACCTCGAGCCCCGGGTTCGCGAGCCCGACGGCGTTGATCATCCCGCCCGGAAAATCAGCGACACGCGGCGCGGGGGCGCCGGCACGCGGCTCGAGACTAACGGCTTTCGTGACGAGAGCGCCTAACGCATCAAGACGGACCACGGCGGCCAGCTCGTCGCCATACCCTGCCGTACCGGATGCAAGGACGACCGGGTTCTGCAAGGCCAGACCAGCGACGCTTACCGCGAGCGTGGCGGTGACTGCCGTTGCCCGGTCGTTCGTTGCTGTCAATGCGTCGTGTCTCCCTGTGTCCGTCGCCGGTCGTACGCCGAAAGGTAGCCTAACGTCGCCTTGGCAATCGCATTCGCCAGCGCACGCTGGCCGGCCGTACTCGCCAGGTAGCGCGCCTCCGTGGCGTTCGTGCCAAAACCGACTTCCACGAGCACGGCGGGAACGAGTGCAGCTACCAAGACGCGGAAACCGGCCTGTTTCACGCCACGGGACGGGCCCGGGTGAATCTGACCGACGCCTCCTTGGATCGCTTCTGCCAAGAGCTGCGACTCGCGTAGGCTTTCGTTCTGCTTCATGTCCTTGAGGATGAAACTAAGCGCATCATCCCCGTTGGGGAGCGAATCGACTTCGTATTGGATCGATGAGTTTTCCAGCTCTTCGACCCGTCGCGCATCGTCGGTGCGCGCTTCAGAGAGAAAGTATGTCTCGAAGCCACGCGCGTCCCCCGGCCTGCGCCAGCGCGGATTCGCGGCGTTCACGTGCAGCGAGAGAAAGAGGTCTGCTTTGCGATCGTTCGCGATGCGGCCGCGGTCGGCGAGTGCGATCAACGTATCTATCGAGCGGGTCATGATCACGTCAACGCCGCTTTGCCGTAGGGCGTCACGCAACCTTCGTCCGATCTGCAGCGTGAGGTCGGCCTCGTACACTTTCCAACGCCCACGCATGGGCCCGCGCATCCCGCGGTCGGGTCCTCCGTGGCCAGGATCGATCACAACGACCGGCTTGGGTTTTTGCTTGGGCGTGGGGGGCCTAACGAGCGTAGCAACGGCGACCGGCTTTCCTTGGGCCGTCGCTGCCGCTGCCGTTGTGGCGATGCGACGTAGCTCCGCGCGTGCGACGTCGAAGCTCACATTGGGAGCTGCAAGTCTCGGGAGCGCGTCGCTCACCATCGTGAGCGGGAGGAGGAGCTGTCCGGCTTGCAGGCGCGGCGGCGCGGCGAGTGGTACGACGCGACCGCGCACTCGCACCAGCGCGGCACCCGGCGTCAACTCGAGGTCCATACCGACAACCGAGAGGATGTAGCGATCCGGGGCGGCGCGCCTAACGCTCCCACCGAGCCCTGCCGCGAGCCGATCCGCGCTCACCATGGCGACGTTGTCGACGCGCTGAATGGCCACAACGGTCCGCCGGTCGCCATCGCGCACGGCAATCGCCGAGAGCGTGTCGGCTCCCGTGACCGCCAGCTGCAGTGCGAGGATCGCGCTGAGCATTACCGTCGGCGAAAGGCGCGCGCCATTTCGCGCTCGTCGTCCTTCTTGCGCAAGTCGGCTCGTTTATCGTGCAACTGTTTCCCCTTGGCCAGCGCGATGGCGATCTTCGCTCGGCCGCGCTTGAAGTACAGCTCTAGCGGAATGAGCGTGAGTCCCTCGCGTTCGATGGCGCCGATGAGGCGATTCACCTCGCGCTTGTGAAGCAACAGCTTCCGTGTGCGCAGAGGATCGTGGTTGACGTACCCTCCTCGCTCATACGGCGCGATGTGCGCGTTCAGGAGAAAAATCTCGCCGTCGCGCACGACGCCGTATGCGTCACCGATGTTCGCTTTGCCTTCGCGCAGCGCTTTGACTTCGGTTCCTGTCAGCACGAGACCTGCTTCCCACGTGTCTAGGATATGATAGTCATGACGCGCACGACGGTTCCTCGCCACGCTCTGTGTGTCGGTCGGGGCTGGCTTGCTTGGCATCGTCTTGAAAGATAGATGCGCTCACCCTGAGGGCGCGTCGACGCATCTCCGGCGCGGACTAGCGCCGTTCCAACTTGAAGTCCCGGTCAGCAGCGTCCCATACAACTGCAGTTTGCAAAAAGTTGGACCCGCACTAGCTTGCGCGTCCCGACGCCGAAGTGGTGGAACTGGTAGACGCGCTGCGTTCAGGGCGCAGTGGGCGAAAGCCCGTGGGGGTTCGAGTCCCCCCTTCGGCATCTTGCCTCCGTGACAAGCTGGCTCCCGCATTGCCCCCAGCCCGTCCCAAAGCTGTGATTCTTCACAGCTTCAGCACGCAGTTTTCTCTAACGCCTGAGCAGCGTTGAAGGCTGTACATCTGGCGGCAGGACAGCCGCTCCGAAATTCTCGCGCAGCGCCGCGTTTGCCTCGTCGAGCAGCCGACCCACGAACGCACTCGCACGCGCCCTGGTCTCCGCGTTAGGCGGCGCTGCGTCCGCCAAGCGCAGGAACATGTCCCCAATGCGATCGTTCACGGCCGATGTCGCGGCGCGATCGTTCAGCGCGTGGCGATAGGCGCTCAGTCGCTCGTTGAACTGCTGCTCAGCGATCTTCACCATCTGCGCGGCGACGCGCCGATCGCTGTGCATCGCGGTAGCGACTTCACGAGCAACCAGAGACGGCGTGAGATCGTCCAGGGCGTCGCGTTCCGCGGCCAATAGTCCCAGTGCCATGCGGGCGTAGCGCAATTCCCAGCGCGCTCGATCCATGTCTGCCTGTGTCGCGTCGGCGGCGACCCACTGCACATCAGCGTCTGCCGGCTCTTGTCGCAGCGCCACTGCATACGCCGCGGCCTGACGCCGCAGGCGCCATTCACTACGCCATCTGGAGAACAGCGCGCCGGCCACGGATTCCTCGTTAGGCGTACAGTACCGGCAGACCGACACGCTCGCGCACTTCGCGCTCCTCGGGAAGGAGATCCGCGAGCTTTATCCCCTCCAGCACTTCGTCGATCTTGTTCTGCAGCAGGATCCAGACCGGGCGGATGCTGCAGCTGCGCGTTTCCGCGCAGCGCGATTCGTCGACAGGGTGCGAGACGCAGTTCAGGTCGAACGTCGCGTGCTCCGCCGCGGTGAGCACTTCGCGTACTGAGATCAGCGACGGGTCGCGCGCCAACTCGTAGCCACCGTGCGATCCCCGGATGCTGGTCACGATCCCCGCGCGCCGTAGTCGCAGGAGGATCTGCTCGACATAGTCCCCCGGAAGACGCTCCGCCGTGGCGAGCTCACGTCCGTTGATCGGGCCGTCGCCGTATCGATGCGCGAGCTGCACCGAGCAGATCAACGCATATTCGCCCCACGTTGTGATGCGCATGGTCCCCTAGCCCGCCGAAGCCGCGCCGTTAGGGCCGCCTGGCACACCGATCTCGGTCATTTTTCGCAGGTCCAGCACCTCATCGACGCGATCTGCTGGTAGAATGCCGTCGCGCCTAACGATATCTCGGATGAGGATGTTCTCCTTCACCGATTGCTTACTGATCTCTGCGGCTTTTGCGTAGCCGATCTGCGGCGCCAGCGCCGTCGCCAGCGCGGCTGATCGCTCGACCCAGTAGGCGCACATCTCGCGGTTCGCCTCGATCCCAGCGACGCACTTGTCGCTCGCGAACACGCGCGCGGCATTCGTAAGGATCCGCATCGACCACAACACGTTATGCGCGATCACCGGCATCATCACGTTGAGCTCGAGCTGTCCGTGCTCCGCCGAGATCGCGACGGTGGTGTCACAGCCAATTACCTGGAAACAGACCTGGTTCACCATCTCTGGGATGGAAGGGTTCACCTTCCCAGGCATGATCGACGAACCGGGCTGCACGGCCGGCAGACGGATCTCGTCAAAACCGGTGCGTGGACCGCTGACCATCAGACGCAGATCGCTCGAGATCTTGCTTGTATCGAGCGCGAGACCGCGCAGCGCAGCAGAGAACGCCGCAACGTCTCCCATGCTCTGCATGAGCTGCACGCGATCGTCGCCGACGCGCAGACCGAGGCCGGAGATTCCGCCGAGGAAGCGCACCATGAGCGCGGGATACTCGGGTTCCACGGTGACGCCGGTTCCCACCGCGCTGCCGCCGATTCCAAGGTCGCGCAAATAGTCCGCCGCTTCCTCCACGCGCTTCATGCAACGGTCGATCGTGTGTGCGTACGCGGCGAACTCCTGACCCAGCCGTATCGGCATCGCATCCTGCAGGTGCGTGCGGCCCGACTTCACGATCTCGTCGAACTCTTCGCCTTTCTTGGCCAACGCTGCGCTCAGCTCGGTGAACGCGTCGATCAGCGCCGACAGCTGCGCGAGACACGCGAGCCGGATACTCGTGGGAATCGTGTCGTTGGTGCTTTGCGCCATGTTCACATGATCGTTCGGATGCACGGGCGAATACGTTCCGCGCGCGCCGCCTAACAATTCATTGGCGCGATTCGCGAGCACCTCGTTCGCGTTCATGTTGTGCGATGTACCAGCACCGGCCTGGTACGGATCCACCACGAATTGATCCCGGTGCTTTCCCGCGATCACTTCGTCAGCCGCCGCGACAATGGCGTCCGCGAGCTCTGGCTTGAGGCGTCCCGTCGCTTTGTGCGTGAGCGCCGCGGCCTTTTTGATCCAAACCTGCGCAAGAACAAATGGCTCTAGGGGCGCCCAGCTGCTGATTGGAAAGTTCTCCAGCGCACGCAGGGTCTGAATTCCGTACAGTGCATCTGCCGGAACCTCACGCGTGCCTAACGGATCTCGCTCAGTCCGCGTTGCCCGCGTGCGCTCCCCGTCAGGTGTCATACTACGGTGCGCGCGGTGTCGGCACCGCGAACGTTGAAATCACTTCCAGGAAACCATCCACGATCGAGACAATATTCGTGCGCAGCCGCGTGTACGTCGCGTTGCGCGAGCTCGTTCCTTGACCGACCCATGGCTGCAGCACGCGGAATGCAACCGAATCGACGCCGTCGTCCACGAACGTGCAGCGGATCAACTGATTGAAGGTCGTCCCGCCTGTCGACGAATAGCGAAACTCAGCAATAAAGGCGCTGTTCACGTCGGTTGAGGGCGTCCAGCGCAACTGCACCGCTGCAGGCGAGGGACGGATGATCAGCGAATCAAATGTGAACGCTTCCGCCGTCTTCGCTCGAATCTCAGCCGCTGGGAATCCACCATTTGCACCCGGAATGCGAACAACCAGGCTGTCTCCAGGTCGAAATGAGATCGGTGTGGAGCGCTCATACGTGGTACGCGTCGATGAGCTGACGCGCGGCAGTGTGTCTACTTTGGTACCGAACTGCGTGGTAATCAGGCTGCCCGCATCGAGAAAGGTGACCTGGAGGGGACTCGCGTTGGTGATAACCAGCTCGAGGCACGTGTCGGGTTTCACCCGTGCGTCAGGAATGGAGCCCAGATTGCCGACGAAAAACTGCCCAGTCGGCGCGGTGACGTACCCTGTCCCAGTGGCGGCCAACGCGCCCGTCTGGAGGAACCCCCATGTCAGGTCATTGCCCTGCACGCTCAGTGTGCTTTCGCAGCTGGCTACGATGACGACGGACAGAGCGAAGGTGGCGGCGCGAGCGCCAGTTTTCACAGCAAAGGGCATGGTCCTTAGGGTTGGAGATTGTGAGAGGGCATGGACTAACAGACCATAAACCCTGCCTGCGTCGCATGCACCACTGCCGCGACGCCGCGACAGCGTTGGTGAGTTCGTCGAAATCTGCCTACTGCAACGGAGATTTGGCTAGCGCATGCTGCGGCGTGCGACCTAACGGCTCAGTGGACGCGTAGCCCCGCCAGAAACGGGTTCGTTGCCCGCTCGCGCGCGATGGTCGTTTCCGGCCCGTGCCCTGGAAGGACACGCGTTTCGGGAGGCAAGGCAGCAAGCCGCTCGAGCGACGTTTCGAAGACGGCGGGATCGCCCAGTGGCAAGTCCGTGCGGCCGACTGATCCGGCGAACAGGCAGTCGCCACCGAACAGCACCCCATGGCCCACGAAGGCAACGTGACCCGGCGCGTGACCGGGGACGTGCATAACGCGAAAGCTGAGCGAGCCGATTTTCACGCTGTCGCCTTCCGCGAGCGCGGCCCCGGGAGGCGATGCCTCCTCGAACGGCAGCTGATACACCTCGGCGATTTCACGCGCACGGGAGTATACAGGAAGATCGAGCGGATGCATGTAGACTGGCACGTTGAAGTGCCGTTTGATCCCCGCAACGCCGCCGATGTGGTCGATGTGTGCATGCGTGAGCCAAATCGCCGCCAAGTTCACCTCGCGCGCACGTACGACTTGGGCAAGCGCATCACCATCGTCGCCTGGGTCAATGAAGACGGCGTCGCCGTTCTTCGCGTCCGAGACGAGATATGTGTTCTCCTGGAACGCCCCAACAACAAATACCGCGATATTCACGCGCTGGCAGCGAGCGATGTGGACGCTACGTCTCGCAGCGCAGTCAAGTACTTCTCGGCGGCGACAGCGGCCGTCGTGGCATCGCCAACGGCGGTGGTGACCTGCCTCGTCAACTGCGCGCGAACGTCACCCGCGGCAAAGAGTCCCGGGATGGACGTCTGCATTTTCTCATCGGTTTGCAGATACCCCATCGCGTCGTGCACGACGTGCTCCCGGATGAGCCCTGTGTTGGGCTTGAAGCCGATGAAAATGAAGATCCCCGTCACGTCGAGCGAGCGCTGCTGATGCGTGTGCACATCGCTCAGCGTTAGGCGGTTCACGAGACCAGCCGCATCGGCGTGGATTTCACGCACGACCGTATCCCAGATGACTTCGATCTTGGGATTCTCGAACACGCGCTTCTGGATGATCTTTGACGCGCGGAACTCGTCGCGGCGGTGGATGATGTACACCTTGGACGCATACCGAGTGAGAAAATCAGCCTCCTCGACAGCGGCGTCGCCGCCGCCGACGACCGCGATAACCTGATTCCGGAAGAACGCGCCGTCGCAGATCGCGCAGTACGAGACGCCCTTCCCAGCGTACTCCGTTTCCCCCGGTATGCCGAGCTTTATCGGCGTACCACCAGCCGTGAGGATAAGAGCAGGAGAAAGAAAAACATCACCGCTGTCGGTGACCGTTTTGAAGTTTCCGTCCGGCAGCTTACTGATGCCGCTGACATTCTCGGTGCGGAACTCAGCACCAAACTCCTTCGCGTGCGTTTCGAACTTCTGTGCTAGTTCCCATCCGTCGATGCGTGAAAAGCCCGGGTAGTCCTCGATGAGCTCGGTGTTGAGTAGCTCGCCACCAGGCTGTCCCCGTTCCAGCAGAACTGTCTTGAGCATAGACCTGCCCGCGTACAGAGCCGCCGTCATTCCGGCTGGCCCTGCACCCACTATTACCAGGTCGTATGTGAACTTATTGGCCACGCGCAACCCTCTTGTTCATACAAAAGTAGGGCAGGACGCCGTCGAGTTCAGCTGTCTTGTCAGACGAGTCCGCAATGAATGCTCAGAGTTCCGTGTTAGTGCGTGCTGCGTCCGCCGTCAACAACGACGAGCGACCCGGTGACGAATTCGGCATCGACGAGATAGCGCACGGCTTCGACAACATCAGCGGCGTCACCCAGGCGACCGAGCGGCGTTTCCGCGACCAAACGTTCTGCAGCCGACGCTGAATAACCTTCGGGAAGAAGAACAGCTCCGGGCGCGATCGCATTCACGCGGATTCTTGGCCCGAGCGCGCGCGCCAGCGACCGCGTCAGGTGCATGAGCGCAGCTTTCGCTGCACCATGGGCCAGGTACGACGGCCACGCCTGGATGCCGGCGAGGTCGGCGATGTTCACGATCGATCCGCCGACACGGAGTTGCGGCGCGGCGGCCTGCGCAATCAAGAACGCAGCGCGCACGTTGAGCGCGAAGATTTCGTCCCACGCTTCGCTTGTCGTCTCGCCTAGGCGCGTTGCGGTAAACGAGGCGGCAGAATTCACGACAACATCAAGGTGGCCAAACTCATGCACGACACTTTGTACGACGGACGCGCAGGCTGCCGGCTGACGCAGATCTGCTTGCACCGAAAATGCACGGCGTCCGCTGCGCTGGATGGCATGGACAGTCTCATGTGCGGGTGCCGCGGAACTGTTGAAGTGCACGGCGATGTGGAACCCGTGCTGCGCTAGCCCTTCGCTGATGGCGCGCCCGAGACGGACCGCGCCGCCGGTAACCAGCGCGAAGCGATCGGTCGTCACGTGATTCGTTAGGCAACCTGCGCGTGCGTGCGCCGCTGCGCCACGCGTGCTTCCTGCGCGTCGAGCCAAATGGCGGGGACGTCTTCAGCGCCGATGCGGCGGCTTCCGTCTTTCAATCCGTGCCAATCGGAGCCGCCACTTTTCACGAGGCCAAGGTGCTCAGCGATTGCCTTGAGCCGGGCGCGATCCTCAGCACCGAGACTCGGATGGGCGACTTCCAGCCCATCCAGGCCCTCGCGCGCGAAGCTCGTCAGGCGCTCGAGGGAATCCTCGGCGCACGGATGAGCCAGGACGGCGAGACCTCCGGCCTCGTGCAGGATCGCGATCGCGTCGCGCACGGGGAGGCGCCGTTTTGCCACGTATCCCGGACGTCCGGGAAGCAGATAGCGGTCGAACGCGTCGCGATGGTCGTGAGCCCAGCCGTGCGCGACCAGCGTGCGCGCGACGTGGGGCCTGCCTAACGCGCATACGCCGGCCAGCGCGAGGACGTCGTCGAACTCGATTTTGACGCCAGCGGCGTTCAAGCGCTCGACGATCTCCCGCGCGCGTTCGCGACGCGCTTGTGCCAGGTCATCAAGGCGCGCAGCCAACGTACCCATCCGCTCGAGATGCAGGCCGAGCACGTGGACTTCGCGTTCTTCGTCGTGCGCGCTCAACTCGACGCCGGCGACGACCTGCACACCCACTTCGGCGCCGGCTCGGCGCGCGTCTTCGATGCCGCCGATCGAGTCGTGGTCCGTGAGCGCGATGACAGCGACCCCACCTGTGTGCGCGGCGGCGACAACGTCCACCGGCGCGAGCACACCATCCGACGCCGTGGAATGCAAATGCAGATCGATACGACGCGCGTTAGGCTGTTGCCGCTCGTCGTGCGTTTCAATCCCGCCGACGCTCACGGCCGGTATCCAGCCTCCGGTGACGTCGCACTCGGTTGCGATTGCGCGAAGAGACGGCGCAGATCAGCGTCGCTCAGCTCAGCAAGCGAGACCTCGCGTGAGCGCGAGCCTTGCGGCGAATAGCGAGTGACTCGCACCACGCGGTCGCCGCCTTCGTGCTTCACGAACATCAGCGCGAATTCGTCGCGATCATACTGCGTGACACGTCCCGAGGGGATCACGTGCCAGGTGTTGCCGTCGATCGTGAGCGGTCGTGGGGGCATTCTATCGGGTCTCCACTTCGGCGAAAATTGGACCAGCGAAGGTATCACCCGCCTGCGCTCTCAGTGCAGCGGCCAGCGTGTCGGCGTCAGGGCCCTCAGCGAATTCGAGAAACGTCCCCGGCGCCGTGCGCTGCTCAAAGACCCAGTAGCGGCACCCCGCGGCCTCGAAGTATGCGCGGCGCTGTCGCGCAACGTCGTAAAAATCGGAGATGTCGCCGGCATCTAGCGTACGCTGTATCATAGTGAGCACGCGTTTCACGTTAGGCTGCCGGTTCGCTGACGGATTCGAGTGTGGTCTTGAGGAATGCCATGAACTTGTCGGCGTCCGCGCCGTCGACAGTGCGGTGATCGAATGATAGCGCGAAGTATGCGCACGTCCGGATGGCGATCGTGTCTTCATCATCCGCCCCCGCGATCACCTTCGGTCGCTTCTCGATGGCCCCCAAACCAAGGATTGCTGACGTACCGACCGGGATGATGGGCGTTCCCGCGAGCGAGCCGAACACGCCGTAGTTGGTAATCGTGAACGTGGCGCCGTCGACTTCCTCGGGGCGCAGCTTCTTGGCGCGAGCACGCGTGGCCAGATCGTTCAGCGCGCGCGTTAGGCCCGCGAGCGAGAGGTTGTCCGCATTCTTGATGACTGGAACGATCAACCCCCAGTCGAGCGCGACGGCGATGCCGATGTTGTACGCCTTGCGATAAATGATGCGCTCGCCGGATGCCGCTGCGTTGACGATGGGATGCTTGGCGAGGCCTTGCAGCACCGCCTGAATGATGAACGGCAGGTACGTGAGCTTCTCCCCCGTTTGGGCCGCGAACTCGCCCCGGAGTTTTTGGCGGATCTTGGCAACTCGCGTGAGGTCGATCTCGTGGAAGGTCGTGACGTGTGCCGCGATACGCCGCGCCAGAGCCATGTGTTCCGCCGTTAGGCGCCGGATCTTCGTCATTGGCTCGACGCGATCTCCAGGCCATGGCTCGATCGGTGGACCATGCGGCTCTACTCCAGCCGGTGCGTACATCGACACCGCTGGGCGCGCCGGCACTGCGGACTCGAGGACCGCGAGGATGTCTTTCTTCGTGACCCTGCCGGCCAAGCCACTTCCACTCAGCCCCGCCAATTCGATTCCGTGTTCCGCCGCGATCTTGCGAACGAGAGGCGATGATTTCGTTCGCAGTCTTTCTTCGAGTGAGCCCGGTGCTGAGGTCGGCGGTCGGACGTCTGAGGTCGCCGGTGGCGCCGAAGGGCCCTTCACGCTGAGCTCAGCGGTCCTGCTCGAGGCAGGTGTCGCCGTGGCGGCCGCCGGCGTGCCATCTCCAGCGGGGACTGGTACTGGCGGCGCCTGTGCAGTTCCTCCGGCCGCTGACCTCTGACCTTTGACCTCGACAGCCGCCGCAGCATCCGTCTCTAGTCGCGCAACAACGGTTTGCACCGGAACCGTCTGCCCCTCTTGGACAAGAATCTCCGCCAGCACACCTGCCGCCGGCGCTGGGATCTCCGCGTCGACCTTATCGGTAGAGATCTCGAACATCGGCTCGTCGCGTTGGACCGCGTCACCGACCTTTTTCAGCCAGCGGGAGAGTGTTCCCTCCGCGATGGACTCGCCCATCTGAGGCATCGGAACGTCAATGCGCGCCAATCGAATCTCCTCGCCTTAAGAGTCCTGACGCCTATTGCTTGCGCAGACGGCGGAGGACCAACACCGGGAGCGTGACTGCACCCAGAATCATTCCACCTAACGCGTAGTAGTACCAGTCGCACGCCGGGAGCCCTGCCGGCGCTGTACAGCGCTGCACGCCGCCGACAACCTTCGCAACGAGCACCCCGATCATCCCCCCGCTCCAGAGACCAACGAACGTCGTAAAGCAGCCAACTCCGATCCGCCGAGCCCGAACGTCGTCCGTCGGCTCGGTCACCTTAGACCTTGGCCCTAGACCTTAGACCTAATAGCTGAGAACCCATCGTGCTCCTCTGACGATATCACGCGTCTGCGGCAAAACATAATCCTCCAGGGTCGGCGCGTAGGGAGCGCGACATCGTGCGCGTGAGGCGCATGCAGTAGGACAGCTCGAGCTTTTGCGCGCGCGTGAGTCGCGCCGACGGCGCCTTGCTCTGCGCAGTCTTCAGTATGCCGCCGCCATGGCATGCCCCGGCTCTTCGCGCCGGTGCAGCTCTACAAAGAAGCGTTTCACGTTGCGATCGAGCCGGCTTTCGCCGATCTGGTCTGTGGCTACTTCGACGAAGGTGTAGTGACCGCCTTCAGCGCGAACGTTGAGCCGCATGCGCGCCGTCACCTCGGGGGCCCCGACCACGCCCTGATAAACCCGCGCGCGCGCGTTAGGTGACGTGCCCGACATGCCTAACGAGATGAAGAACTTATCCGCTGCCACCATAACGTCGGCCGGCTTGAGCTGCGATCGATAGAAGTGCCGCATGCGAGCTTACGGTGGGCCTGAGTCCGGAAAGACGTCCTGCATCCAGTCGTTCGTGCGCTGGAAGACCTTCGTCGAATCGCGCCGGAATTGAATCCCCATCGCCCACGGTCCCGCGTTCACGAAGCGTAGCGTCGCGTAATACGTCCCGACCTCGGCACCGGGCGCCAAACCGTTGGCGATGCTATGACGATCTTCATTTGTCGCGAAGATCCGCCCCTGCCCATTCTCGATCGGCTGCCCGGTCTCACGATCACGCACCCCGACCCGAAATCGCACGTCGTCGATGGCGCGTGGCGGCGTTGGCTCAAACGAGACACGAAAGGCGAGGTCGTCGGTGGAAAGGCGCAGCTCGGGAGTGCGCGGCTCCGCCGAACACGCCAGCGCCAGCCACGCAGTGACCACCGAGAACAGTCGCGGCGCAGGGCGCCAAGTCCCGTTAGGCATAGTACTCCAGCCCCAGATGCGTGATCTGCTCTTCGCCCATAAGGTGACGCAGCGTGTTCTTGAGCTTCGTCTGCTGAATGAACAGGTCATGCTCTGGCGTTAGGCCCGGTGCCGCCATCGGACTCTTGTAGTAAAAGGACAGCCACTCCTGAATCCCTTTCATTCCGGCACGTATCGCGAAGTCGCCGAAGAGCGCCAGATCCAGCACGATCGGCGCGGCCAGAATCGAATCGCGACACAGGAAATTTACCTTGATCTGCATCGGGTAGCCCATCCACCCGAATATGTCGATGTTGTCCCAGCCTTCCTTGTTGTCGCCGCGTGGCGGGTAATAGTTGATGCGCACCACGTGCGAGAACTTGTCGTACAGGTCCGGATACATCTCGGGCTGCAGGATCGTGTGGAGCACCGAGAGCTTGGATTCTTCCTTCGTCTTGAATGAGGCGGGGTCGTCGAGCACCTCGCCGTCCCGATTTCCCAGGATGTTCGTGGAGTACCAGCCGGCCAGCCCGAGCATGCGAGCTTTGAGTCCCGGCGAAATCACCGTCTTCATCCACGTCTGACCGGTCTTAAAGTCCTTGCCTGAGACCGGCACACCGCGATCGTTCGCGAGTTGCAATAACGCCGCGGTGTCCACCGACAAATTCGGAGCGCCGTTCGCGAACGGCACCCCCTCCCAAAGCGCGGCCCACGCGTAGAGCATCGAAGGAGCGATCGCCTCGTGATTCTCCTCCATTCCGCGCTCGAATTGCGCTAACGATGCGTGCACAGCGCCAGGCTTGATGTACGCCTCCGTGGAGGCACACCAGACCATCACGAGGCGCTCCACGCCGCTCTGTTGCTTGAAGTCGCGGATGTCCTGCCGCAACTGTTCAGCAAGATCGCGCTTCGTCTTTCCGCTTTTGACGTTCGTTGTGTTCGTTAGGCGAGAGACGTATTTGGCATCGAACACGGCGGGCATCGGCTTGATGCCGCGCAGGACTTCCGCGATCGGCGTCAGGTCCCGCTCCTCCAAGACGCCCGACTTACACGCAGCAGTAAAAGCGTCATCGGGTATCGGATCCCAGCCACCGAAGACGAGATCGTCTAGCGACGCGAGTGGCACAAACTCACGAATCAGCGGCGAGCGCCGGTCCGTTCGTTTACCCAATCGGATCGTCGCCATTTGCGAGAGCGAGCCAATTGGCTTGGCTAAGCCGCGGCGTATGCTCTCGACTCCGGCGATAAAGGTCGTCGCTACCGCGCCGAGCCCAGGAGTGAGTACGCCAAGTTTCCCCTTTGCGGGGCGTATGTTGGCGCCAGGGGTGCGTCCCTTCGCGGCAGACGTATCAGCCACTAAAGAATTTCTCCGAATTTATGTGCGCGGCGGACGAGTGCTGTATGACGCTGGTTCAGGAAGGTCGCCGCGCAGGACATGTTCCGGCGTCGGTCGGACCGCACGCTCCAAGGGTGCGTGTTTCTGCGCACGCGGCCTCTCAGCGCGCGTGGCCTGGTAAACGTGTGCAATTCGCTGCACGGCGGTCACCCAGGCCGTGACCGACAGCAGTGTGCAGATCGCGATCAACACCCAACCCCCTAGCGCCAGCCCAAAGAAAGCCTGCGGCGCCGAAAGCAGCGTAATCCGCTCCGGGCGCTGCAGAATTCCAACGTTCTTGAGATCGATACCTAACGCGTCCGCGCGCGCGCGCGTGTAGGATGTGAGGAACGTCCCGATGATGCCGAGCAGCAGCACGAAAACCATCGGCGTGCCCGTCCACGAGGGCAGCGTGTGGTGCACATCGTTGCGCGCGAAGAAGACAGTGAGGCCGCCGAGCACCGCGCCGTCGGCGACTCGATCCAGGGTCGAGTCGTAGAAAGCGCCAAAGGTCGTCGCCCGGCCGGTCCGGCGGGCGACAGTGCCGTCGAGCACATCGAAGAGTGCGGTAATCCCTAGAAACCAACCTGCTACACTGATGTGACCGGTGGCGAAGATCACCCCCGCCGCCAGCGTGCAGAGCATGCCAAACGTCGTGATCGCGTTGGGGTTGACTTTCTTGCGAACGAAGAAGTCCGCAATCGGGTCAATGAGGCGCAGGTAGCCGCGCTGTAACCAATCCCAGATCAGCTTCATACGCTCACCGGCTCACGATAGACGGGTGCACGAGTGTCGATGGGTTCGAGGATGGGGGATTGAGAAAGCCACACGTGACATCAGATCACGCGTCGCCACGCGCCATGGCGGGCCATGAACGACCCGTTCCCGGCTCCTGCGGAACTGCGGCAAAGCGCCTGAACCTACGTTTTTTGGAAGCGTTCAACAACCCTGCGTTAGGGCACACGCCATTCGTATCCGTCGCGCAATTCAACGCCCTCACGCATGTACGTGCGCGAGCCATCTTGCGTGACTGCCCGCAGCTTGATCATCGTGCCTGCCGAAATGTTGCGCACCGGAACGCTTTCGGTGGCGTTGGCGCCGATCTGTGATAAAAAAACCTCCGCGTCGGTGCCGGTCACATATACATTCACCGGCTGCGCCAGGCCATTGATGATTCTGATCGATATGGCGGTCGGTGCGGGGGGATTTTGCACCACAATGGAGCGTCCGCCGCATCCAAGCGTAATAGCGAGGGCCGCGAGTACGATTGTTCTCATGACTCTCACCCCTAGTTAGGAGTCCAGAAGTATATGGGCCGCGCCAACTCCGGCACCCGCTCTTTACAGTGCGCGCCACTCCGTGGTCGCGCATTGATTGCGTTGCTTGTACTTGCGACGCCGGGTGTCGCGCAGTCCCAGGCAGCAACAATACCTGTCGCAAACGCTGCGCCGGCTGCGTTGTCCGACCGGGTCGGCGTCGTGATGAATCGTGCGTTGACGGACTCGGCGTTTCCGGGCGCTGTTGCGATCGTTGGAAACCGCGCCGGGATTCTGCTCCAACAGTCGGTTGGGCAGCTTGACCGTTCGGACAGCACGCGCCCCGATGCACACACGCTATGGGATATGGCGTCCCTCACGAAAGTCGTCGCGCTTACCTCGGTGCTGATGACACTGGTGGAGGATCGACGCCTACAGCTCGATGCCCCTGTTAAGCGCTACATTCCGGAGTTCACAGGCAAGTGGAAGGGGCGCGTCACCGTTCGGCATCTGCTTACCCATTCCAGCGGTCTCCCCTCGTGGCGACCGTTATACAAGGAAACAACCTCGGCGGCCGACGCCCTGGCGCTCGCGATCGCGACGCCTCTGGACACTTTGCCTGGCGTGCGCATGGTCTACAGCGACCTTGGCGCGATCATTCTCGGAGAGATCGCGCGGCGTGTGGGAAAGAGCGCGCTTGATCGTTATGCGGCGGCTCGGGTTTTCGGTCCGCTGGGAATGAGCGAGACTTTCTTTCGCCCTGACAGCAGCGTCCTTGGACGCACCGCGCCAACGGAGATCGATCCCTGGCGCCAACGTCACCTCCGCGGTGAGGTGCACGACGAAAATGCGTTTGCGCTTGGCGGCGTTTCGGGACACGCGGGGCTTTTTAGTAGCGCGCACGATCTCGCGCGGCTTGCGCGAGCATATCTCAATGGCGGTACCCTGAACGGCCATCGCGTCTGGTCTCGCCGCACGATTGAGCAGTTCACTCGCGTTCAGAATCCGGCGTTGTCTCACCGGGCCCTCGGCTGGGAGACCGCGAACGGAACCAACTCGGGTGGGCGATTCATGTCCGCTACCGCGTTCGGTCATACCGGCTTCACCGGCACGTCGCTGTGGATCGACCCCGCAAACGACGTTTTCGTGATTCTGCTTTCCAACCGCGTGAACCCGACGCGGGAGAATCGTCGAATCACGAGTGTTCGGACCGCACTTGCAGATAGCGTTATGACGATGATGGGGCGGGCACCCGATCCTCCCGCTGCTATCCGGTAAATGCTTGTGCGGCGGGAACCTAAATGTTCTTGAAGCGAATTACTCAGGTACCTAAGTTTGTAGTGCAACGCCTACACGGCGTGACGGTTTATCGAGGAGGCCTTTCGTGAGCACCACCCAGCAGCCAGACCTGATGGTCAACGTGTCAGCGGTCGCTGCCACCGAAGTCAAAAAGTTCATGGACGCCGAAGGGGTAACGCCCGATGTCGGCGGCCTTCGCGTGAGCGTTCAGCCCGGCGGTTGTAGCGGCTTCAAGTATGGCCTGCTGATCGAGGATGCCCCGGCTGACGACGATATCGTGCTGGCGCAGGAGGGGGTCAAGCTGTTTGTCGATCCATTCTCGGCGCAGTATCTGAACGGCGTGACGATCGACTATGTGTCGTCCATGCAAGGTTCCGGATTCACGTTCAAGAACCCGAACGCGACGGGCGGATGTGGATGCGGCAGCTCCTTCACGGCCTAACGCCTAACGCCTAGAACGTTGTCGCGTTCGGATCGGCCAGCCGCCCCAGTGGAGGCCCGCGATGTGGAGACACGTCGCGGGCCTCGTCGTTTGCATGCCCCCGCGACTGGGAGTCACGCTGTCGCGCGCCGGGGTGGACGGGAGCGCATTCCCGTCGTCACGCTGGACGATCATGACGCGCTGGCGCGCAGCGTAGCTGAACGCATCGCGAGCGTCATTCGCGCGCGCAACTCGCAGGGGCGCTATGTGGTGCTGGGATTGGCCACGGGAGCAACGCCCGTCGGCGTCTATCGCGAGCTGATTCGGATGCATCGCGATGAGGGGTTGAGCTTCGCCCGCGTCGTAACGTTCAACCTCGATGAGTACTACCCGGTCGCTAGTGACAGCCTTCAGTCGTACCACCGCTTCATGTGGGAGAATCTCTTCGCGCATGTGGATATCGCGCGTGAGCACGTGCACATCCCGCGCGGGGACCTGGCGCGCGAGGACGTCGCCCTGCACGCCGCTGCATACGAGGAAGCGATCCGCAACGCGGGGGGGATCGATTTTCAGCTCCTCGGGATCGGCAAGACTGGACACATCGGCTTCAATGAGCCGGGATCTGGGCTCACCAGCCGCACGCGGCTCGTCACGCTCGATACCATAACGCGGCGCGACGCCGCCGCCGACTTCTTCGGCGAAGAGAACGTGCCGCGCGAAGCCGTGACGATGGGTGTCGCCAGTATCCTCGAAGCGCGCGAAATCGCCATTCTCGCCACCGGCGAGCACAAAGCGGATATCGTTAGGCGTGCTGTGGAGGGTGACGTTGATCTCGATATCGCGGCGACGTTTCTGCAGCAGCATCCGAATACCACGTTTTATCTCGACACGGCGGCCGCCGCCGAGCTGACGCGCAACGCGTCACCCTGGCTGCTCGACGAAGTCACGTGGACTGATGCGCTCGCGTTGCGCGCCATCGTGTGGCTGTCGCACGAGACGCAAAAGGCGATTCTGAAACTCGAGCCGCGCGACTACACGGAAAACAAGCTGTCGTCGCTGCTCTCGCGCTTCGGCGCCGCCGGCGAGGCCAATGGCTTTGCCTTTAACGCGATCGGGGCAAAGATCCGCGGACGCTCGAAGCTGCCGCAAAACGTGCGGGTGATTTGCTTCTCGCCACATCCGGATGATGATGTGATCTCGATGGGCGGGATGTTGCACAAGCTCGTGCTGAACACGAACAACGTCCTCGTCGCCTACATGACGAGCGGGAACATCGCTGTCTTCGATCATGACGTACGCCGCTACGCTGACTTCCTCGCGCGCCTGGAACGGACGGGAATCGGGACGAGCGGCACGGCGCTGCAGGACCGCGTGCTGGGCGCGCTCGCCTCGAAACGGCCGGGCGACATCGATACCGCGGAGATTCAGGACATCAAGCGGGTGATACGGGAGGCCGAAGCCGTCAGTGGCATCGAAACGTTAGGCCTAACGAGAGACTCGGCATGTTTCCTCAACCTGCCGTTCTATCAGACTGGAAAGGTGCGCAAGGATCCCGTCGGACCGGCTGACGTGACTGTCGTTCGCAAGCTGCTGGAGACGCAGCGCCCCGACATCATCTTCGTCGCCGGCGACCTCTCCGATCCGCACGGTACGCACCGCATGTGCAAGGCCGCGATCGACAACGCGCTCGAGGCGTTGCGCGGCGCAGGTTGGCAGGAGCCACACCCCCCGGGGACAGTTCCCGGTACGGCTGGAACCTCACCTAACGAGGCGCGACTGCCTCAGGTCTGGCTCTATCGCGGCGCGTGGCAGGAGTGGTCGGTCACTGAAGCGACGTGGCTCGTGCCGCTTTCGCAGGAAGAGCTGCGGCTCAAGATCCAGGCGATTTTCAAGCACCAGTCGCAGAAAGACTCTGCCCCCTTCCCGGGACAGGATGATCGTGAGTTCTGGCAGCGTGTCGAGTCGCGCAACCGCGAAACCGCCGCGCTCCTCGATCGCCTGGGACTCGCCGAGTACTTCGCGATGGAAGCGTACACCGTCGTTTGATGCACTCGTCTCGCGCCGCGTGATATGTTTGCACCGCGAATGACACTCTTCATTGGCGTAGATGGCGGCGGCACGCAGACGCGTGCGCTCGTGGCCGACGAAAACGGAACAGAGCTCGCGACGGCTACCGGTGGTCCCAGCGCGGTTCGACCGGGAACAGCGTCGCAGTCAGCGAGAGTCATCGCCCAGGTAGTTCGCGACGCTCTCGCCGGCGTGGACGGGAAGCCAGGCGCCGCTCGCATGCTCGTCGTTGGCGTCGCCGGCGTGGGTCGTGACGAGGAGCGCGGCGCGCTCACGGACGCGCTGGAGCGCTCAAAGCTCGCGGAAGAAACGACAGTCTGCCCGGATGCGATCATCGCCCTCGAGGATGCTTTTGGCGATGGCCCCGGCGTCCTGGTGGTCTCGGGGACTGGATCGGTGGCTTTCGGACGCGGTCCGACGGGCAATGTAGAGCGTTGTGGGGGCTGGGGACCGATATGCGGCGACGAGGGGAGTGGCGTGTGGATCGGCCGGCGCGCCTTAAGCATCGTAACGGCGTCCGTCGACGGCCGCGAGCCGGAATCCTCGTTAGGCGGCACGCTGCTGTCGGCGCTGCAGCTGCGTGCGGCGACCGAGCTCATTCCGTGGGCCGCCCAAGCTGCGCCGGCAGAGCTAGCGTCGTTGGCGCCGGTCGTGTTGGAAGCCGCGGCGACTGGAGATTTGCGCGCGAACTCGCTGGTCTCGCTCGCGGCGGAGGAGCTCATGCTCCACATCCGCGCGCTTGGGCGACGCCTTTTTGGCGACGAGCGCGCGACGATCCCCCTCGCGCTCTCAGGCGGCCTCTTGGCCAAAGGGTCGCTCCTTCGCAAACGGCTTGAGCATCGTCTCAAAGCCGCAGTTCCCGGTGGCCTCGTGCGCGCGGAAGAGGTTGTCCCCGTCCGCGGTGCTGTGCGCCTCGCTCTCCGTACAGCCGCCGCGCAGACGCGTTAGCCGCTAACAGCACGTCAAAAACCGTGACGAGGGGTGCCGGAAACTCGTCGCCTACGACGCAGACGCGTCCCCGTCCCATCCTAGATGCCTTCCGACCGTCCGGCGGTTGCCCCCAACGCCCGCCTGATCGACGATAATCCAACGGCTGCCCTCCTAGAGGCCGAACACGCTAGCGCTGAGCGAGCGCTGAACCGCGTGCGCATCGGGGTCTTGATGCTGCTAGCCCTCGCCGCGGCCGTCTATTCCGTGCGTCTGCCGCGCAGCCTCTCAGCCGTAAACGCCGCGGTTCTCGGACCGATGCTTGGATGGACGCTCGTCCAGCATTTCAGCGTGCACCGGCGGCGGGCAACTTGGCGCTACCTGTCCACGGTGAATGCTCTGATCGACATCACGGCGATCACAGCCCTGCTCTTTGGCTACGGCCTCACGGGGAACCCCGACTTAGCGGTGAAGTCCCCGGTCTGGGTCGCGTACTGCGCCATTCTCGCGGCGCGACCGTTTACCGGCTCACCCACAGGAGCCGCCCTGGCCACCACCGGTGCCGTGCTCCAATACGCCTTCGTCGGCGCGTATTTCACGACGGCAGGCGACTTGCCGCTCTGGGCGACGCCGCTCGAAAGCGCGCGGTTGAGCGGGACATCGCTCTTTGACGAAGGAGCCAAGCTTCTACTCCTGGCCATAGTCGGAGGCGTAGCGACGTACGCCACGGCCTGGGCGGAACGGGCCATGCGCCGCGCCGTGGGGGCGCTGCGCACCACCGAAGCGCGATTCCGGGCGATCTTCGACCACTCGGCCGCAGGTATCGCCTTACTGGATGCCAACGGCACGATCATCGAGGCGAACCAGGCGCTGCACAGTTTTCTCGGCTACGAAGGGGACGCGATTCGTGGCCGGGCCGCCGCGACGTTCCTGCCGGCGGAAGACGCCGAGACAGCTCGCCTCATCAAGAAAGAAGTCGCACAGGGAATGCGCCCATCCGCGACGAGCGAATACAGATTCGTTAGGCGCGACGGTCAATTGTCTTGGGGAACGCTGACCGTTTCGCGTGCAGCCGGCGGTAACGCTGCGCGGCTGATCGCGATCGTGCAGGACGTGACGGAGCGCAAACGCCTCGAGGCTCAGCTCGCCCACCAGGCGTATCACGATCCACTCACCGAGCTGGCGAATCGCAGCCTCTTCCGCGATCGCGTCGAGCATGCGCTCGCCCGGGCGTCGCGGCACTGCGAGCGAGTCGCCGTTCTCTTTCTCGACCTGGACGACTTCAAGATGGTAAACGACAGCTTGGGGCATGATGAGGGAGACCGATTGCTGAGGGCAGTTGCGGCGCGACTGCTCAACGCCACGCGTGGTTGCGATACCGTCGCGCGCCTTGGCGGTGACGAGTTCGCTGTGTTGCTGGAGAACGTGCGCGACGATCAGGACGCGATCGTGGTCGCGAACCGCATAACGAGTTCTCTCGCTGCCCATTTCCAGCTACAGCAGAAACTGATGCAGATCAGCGCGAGCATGGGGATCGCGCGGGCTGCTGCAGGAAACGGCGCCGACGAGCTGCTACGCAACGCGGACGTGGCGATGTACGCGGCGAAGGCACGTGGAAAAGGACGCTACACGCTCTTTGCACCGGAGATGCACGCCGCCCTGCTGACCCGTCTGTCGACGGAGGCGGATCTGCGCGACGCGGTCGAGCGCATGGAATTCCGGCTGATGTATCAGCCGATCGTCGACCTCGAGGCCGGGCGCATGGTTGGGTGTGAAGCGCTCGTTAGGTGGGACCATCCGCAGCGCGGTGTGGTCGCGCCGGATGCGTTCATCCGACTGGCCGAGGATACTGGGCTGATCATTCCGCTCGGGAAGTGGGTGCTGCGCGAGGCGACGCGTGAGGCCGCGACGTGGCCCAAGAACCCAACAGGATCGCGGCCGCCGTATGTCACCGTGAATATTGCCGGGAAACAGCTGCTGCACGCCGAGTTTGTCACCGATGTGGCATCGGCGCTCACAGACGCCGGGCTGCCCGCGGATCGGTTGATCCTGGAGATTACCGAGGGGACGCTGCTCGACAACGCGGAAGCGACAACGGCGCGACTGCAGGAGTTGAAAGCACTCGGTGTGCGCTTGGCGATCGACGATTTCGGAACGGGGTATTCGTCGCTCAGCTACCTGCAGCGCTTCCCGATCGACATCCTCAAGATCGACAAGTCGTTTGTCGACGGTGTGGTGCGCGGCGGCAATCAGGCGGCGTTGGCGCGCACGATCATCTCGTTAGGCGACTCTCTGGCGTTGCGCACAGTCGCCGAAGGGATCGAAACCGATGCGCAGCGCAACGTGCTGCGCGCCCTGGGCTGTCAGCTTGGACAAGGTTTCCTGTACGCACGACCGATGGAGCCAGCGGCGATCGCCGGAGCGATGGGGACGCTCGGGCTGGGCGAAGAGCCGGTCATGGTTATACAGAAAGCGTCGTAAGATGGTCAGCGCCGCAGTGCAACACGCAAGACGTGCCCTGGGCCGGCAGCTAGCCGATTCCCGTTAGGCATCGGAGCTCTGAAAAAAGCGGGAACGCAGATTTTCGCAAATTTGACACTGCGATGTGCGCAGATTCTTCTCTAATGCCCTCCCCACGTGTCCTTTTCGGGAGTGGGGACATTCCATGAAAGCAGTATCTGCGAAGATTGCAGTTTCTCAAATCTGCGAAATCTGCGTTCCCGCTTTTGATCTTATTCGATGCCAGACGGAGCTGCGGAATTCGGGTTGCGCAGGCGCGAATGGCGATAGCCATACAGGAAATAGATCACGACGCCGATGGCTAACCAGATCGCGAAACGAACCCACGCGGTCCAGGGCAATCCGATCATCACAAAGATGCAGCCGCCAATACCGCCGAGTGCGACGGGCCACACAAACGGGATCTTGAAGGGTCGCGGGCGATCCGGCTCTTTGATGCGCAGGATCAGCACGCCGAGGCAGACCAACACGAACGCGAACAACGTCCCGATGTTGGTCAAATCGTACGTCTCGCCAGCGTCCCCGATGAGCGCCCATGACGCCACGACCAGGCCAGTGACCATCGTCATCACGTGCGGCGTGCGGAAGCGCGGGTGAATGCGCGCTGCGACGGGCGGGAGGAGACCGTCGCGGGCCATCGCATAAAAGATGCGCGGCTGACCGTACTGGAAGACAAGGAGAACGGCCGTCGTCGACACCACCGCGCCTAACGCGATGATCCAGGACCAACGCACCAGCCCCGCTTTGGTGAACGCAGCCGACAGCGGGTCGTTCGCGAGGAGCTCGGTGTACGGCACCAGGCCGGTCGCCACCGCGCCGACGATCACATAGATCACCGTGCAGATGCCGAGCCCGAGGAGAATGCCTAACGGCATGTTGCGCTGCGGGTTCTTCGTCTCCTCGGCCGCCGTTGATATGGCGTCGAAGCCGATGTACGCGAAGAAGACGATGGCCGCCCCTTGCCAGATCCCGCGGAAGCCGTTTGGGGCGAACGGCTGATAGTTATCCGTGTTGATGTACTGCGCGCCGACGAGGACGAAAATCGCCAGCACGAGGAGCTTGATGACGACCAGCACGTTGTTGACGCGCGTGCTCTCGCGCACTCCCAGCACGAGGAGCCCAGTGATCGTCACGACGATAGCAGACGCAGGAACGTTGAGCAGGACGGGTAGGCTGCCGATACGTGGCGCCGTATCAATCAGCGCACGCAGCGCCGGGTCCGAACTGAGCATGACTTCGCGGTACCCGTGCACCATCCATCCCGGCAGGTTGATGCCCATTCCTGTCAGCAGGGAATTGAAGTAGCCGCTCCAACCGATGGCGACCGCGACGTTACCTACCGCGTACTCGAGAATCAGGTCCCAACCGATGATCCAGGCGGTGAGCTCGCCTAACGTGGCGTACGAATACGCGTAGGCCGAGCCGGCTTGGGGAATCATCGCCGACAATTCGGCGTAACAGAGCGCCGCGAGCGCGCAGACAGCGCCTAAGAACGCAAAGGACAGCACCAATCCCGGTCCAGCGCCGTAGCGCACAACCGTCCCGTCAGGGAGTATTTGCCCAGCGGCGGCTGTACCAATGGACGAAAAGATGCCCGCCCCAATCACTGCGCCGATCGACAGGGCGACCAGATCACGAACGCCTAACGCGCGCCGTAGGCCACCCGGACGCTCATCATCGGGCGTCAGGGCGGCAATTGATTTACGGGCGAAGAGAGAGGTCAGAGGTCTGAGGTCTGAGGTCTGAGGTCCGACGTTAGGCTACGCGTACCGGCGCACGCGCCGAGGCCGCGGATGGCGCCTCAGTCTCAATACGCATCGAGTAGAAAGAGCGATAGACGAATGTGATGGCAATCAGGAAGAACACCGTCGCGAGGACGTAGCTCAAAGCACTCCCCCGCTGTGCCGTCAAATACACTCCAAGCTCGACGGCGAGCAAGCCAAACAGGGTCGTGAACTTGATGACAGGGTTCATCGCGACCGATGACGTGTCCTTGAACGGATCGCCGACAGTGTCGCCGACAACCGACGCCGCGTGCAGCTCCGTTCCTTTCATCTTGAGCGTCGTCTCGACGATCTTCTTCGCGTTGTCCCAGGCGCCGCCGGCGTTGGCCATGAAGATCGCTTGGAAGAGTCCGAACAGCGCGATCGAAATCAGATAGCCGATGAAGAAGAACGGCTCGACGAACGCGAACGCCAACGTCGAGAAAAAAATCGCGAGGAAGATGTTGAACATCCCGCGCTGGGCATACTGGGTGCAGATCTCGACCACCTTTCGTGAGTCTTCCACGGACGCCTTCGTCACGCCTTCGAGCTTGATGTTGCGCTTGATGAACTCGACCGCGCGATATGCGCCGGTGGTGACGGCCTGCGTGGACGCGCCGGTGAACCAGTAAATCACCGCGCCGCCGGTGATGAGCCCGAGAAGGAATGGTGGATGCAGGATCGAGAGCTGTTCGATCCCGCTCGTTAGGCCGTGCGTCAGGTTCATGATGATCGCGAAGATCATCGTCGTCGCCCCGACCACCGCGGTGCCGATCAACACCGGCTTCGCCGTGGCCTTGAACGTGTTCCCCGCCCCGTCGTTTTCCTCGAGCAGCTCCTTCCCGACTTCAAAGTTCGCATCGAAACCGAAGTCGCGCTTGATGTCGGCTTGCACGCCGGGAATCTGCTCGATCGTCGAGAGCTCGTACACCGATTGCGCGTTGTCGGTCACCGGGCCGTAGCTGTCCACGGCGATGGTGACGGGCCCCATGCCAAGGAAGCCGAAGGCGACCAAGCCGAAGGCAAAGATTGCCGGCGCCTGCATGAACGTCCCAAGACCCATGGTGCTGACCCCATACGCGATCGCCATGAGACCCATAATCGTTATGCCTAACCAGTATGCCGAAAAATTCCCAGCGACGAAACCGGAGAGAATATTGAGTGAGGCGCCGCCTTCGCGCGACGACGTAACGACCTCGCGCACGTGCCGTGAATTCACCGACGTGAAAATCTTCACCATCTCCGGGATGATCGCGCCAGCCAGTGTCCCGCAGGTAATGACGGTCGATAGCTGCCACCAGAGGTCAGTATTCCCGTTGATGTTCGGGATAACGAGATAGGACACGATGTATGTGAGCACGACCGAGACGATCGATGTGAGCCACACCAACATCGTCAGCGGATGCTCGAAGTTGAAGCGCGTGGTGTCCTCGTGACGCGCCTTTGTGATCGCGCTGTTCACGAGGTATGAAGCGCCGGATGCGATGACCATCATCACGCGCATCAGGAAGATCCACACGAGCAGCTGCGACTGCAGCGCTGTGTCAGCCACGGCCAGAACGATGAACGAGATGAGCGCGACGCCGGTGACACCGTACGTCTCGAACCCGTCGGCGGTGGGCCCGACGGAGTCGCCGGCGTTATCGCCGGTGCAGTCGGCGATCACGCCAGGATTGCGCGCGTCGTCCTCCTTGATCTTGAAGACGACCTTCATCAGGTCGGAACCGATATCGGCGATTTTCGTAAAGATACCGCCAGCGATACGCAGCGCCGCCGCGCCTAACGACTCACCAATGGCAAAGCCGAGAAAGCACGCCCCGGCCACGGTGGAAGGAATGAAGAGCAGAATCGCCAGCATAAACAGCAGCTCGACCGAAATCAGCATCATGCCGACGCTCATCCCCGCGCGCAGTGGAATGTCGTGCAGCGGATACGCTTTGCCCCGTAGACTCGCGAACGCCGTCCGCGAGTTAGCGAGCGTGTTGATGCGGATACCAAACCACGCGACACCGTAGCTCCCCGCCATTCCGATCAAGCTGAACAGCAGAATCACGAGAATCTTCGGAAATTCGAGACCGGTGAGGATGAAGTAGAGCACAATCACCGCGCCGATGAACGCGAAGAGCACGAGTAAGAGCCGTCCCTGTTGGATGAGGTAGGCTTTGCACGTCTCGTAGATCAGCGCCGAGATCTCCGCCATCGACTTGTGCACCGGCATGTTCCGCACTTTGACATAGCTCCACCAGCCAAAGAGCAGACCCAGCACGCAGACGATGAGTCCGGAGAGCAGGATCTGGTGACCTGTGTATCCGAGGAAATTCCCCTGATTGAGGTCGGGGAGCTGAATGTTTACTTCGCCGCCGGGACGATGCTCCTGCGCGCCGGCAGCTGCGGTGTCCTGTGCGGCGACAAGCGATGGCCCTGTACCCAGGGCGACCGCGAGCGTGAGGCCTAACAAGAGGATGCGTCGTGTGAATCGCATCAATGACATCGGGAACGTTCTCCTTGAGGTAGCGTGCGTACGCGTGCCTGGTTCGTTAGGCAGGCGTGGGACCGGCGGACGAGCGCCGCCAGAGTAGAAACACCGGAATGCCGAGTAAGACGAGAATGAGCCCGGATACTGCCTGCGCTCGCGTCTTCTCGGCAATGAGCAGAATGATCGCGACCGCGAAAGCGAGCGCGATGTAAAGCGCTGGTAACACCGGGTAGCCGATCGCGCGGTATGGCCGCGGCAGGTCCGGGCGTTTGGAGCGGAGAATAAAGAGACCGATGGTCGTCAACACGTAGAACACCAAAGCCGCAAAAATCACGTAGTCGAGCAACTGGCCGTACGTCCCCGTTAGGCAGAGCAGCGAGATCCAGACGGCCTGCACGATCAACGCGAACGCGGGAACGTGGCGCCCGCTGAGCTGACCGGCGCGCGCGAAGAAGAGCCCGTCCCGCGCCATGGCGTAATAGACCCGCGCCCCCGACAGTATCAGGCCGTTGTTGCAGCCAAACGTCGAGATCAGAATGGCCGCTGCCATGACGGCGGTTCCGCTCGGTCCGAAGATCGCCTCCGCCGCAGCCGTGCCGACGCGGTCTTGCGTGGCGTACTGAATGCCGCGCTCCATGACGGTAGCGCCCTCGGGAGATCCTACCAGCGGCAGTGTCGTGAGGTACGCGATGTTGGCCAGCACGTAGAGCAGGCTGACGATGCCCGTGCCTAACAGCAACGCGAGGGGAAGGTTGCGTTGCGGATTCTCTACCTCCGCCGCCGCGAACGTCACGTTGTTCCACGCATCGCTGGAGAAGAGCGAGCCCACCATCGCCGCGCCAAAGGCAAGCACAAGCGTTGCACCGATCGGCGGGGCCGCAAGAAAACCCGAGCCAGTGAAATTGGCAGCGATAGCTTCCGCGTTGCGACCAATCGTTAGGCCCAACACGATGAGAAGGGCAAGCGCGGCGGTCTTGATCGTCGTGAGCGACGTCTGCACGAGCTTCCCCTCCCTGACGCCGCGTACATTGATCCACGTTAAGATCCAAACCGAGATCAGTGCCACTACCCGCTGCGGCGAGAGGCCCAACTGAAACGCCTGGGCCGGCGCACGACAGCCTAACGTCGCGATGCAGACGTCGGCTTGCGGGAACCATCCGAAGCGCTCCGGTCCCAGCGCAGGTACAAACACAGCGAAGAAGCGGCCGAACGCGACGGCGACCGCTGCGATCGTTCCGGTCTGGATCACAACGAACAGCGTCCAGCCGTACAGGAATCCCACGAGAGGCCCCATCGACTCGCGCAGGAAGACGTACTGACCACCCGCCCTCGGATACATCGCCGCCAGCTCGCCATACGCGAGCGCCCCAAGCAGCGTGATGACGCCAGTGAGTCCCCAAACGATCAACAGCCAAAGCGGCGAGTTCAGCGTTCGGGCGATATCGGCCGAGACAATGAAGATCCCAGAACCGATCATCGAACCAGCGACCAACATCACTGCGTCGACGAGCGAAAACGCTCGGACGAAGCCCGTGGTTGTGCTCGCTGTGGTCGAATCGGCCACGCAGTTCCCTAATTGCTAATCCTTGTTGAACGTCCGTCGCCGGCGGGTGGGTTAGCCGGCGGAAGGGGGCCCCTGAAATCGGGCGAAAAGATATGGAGCCCCGTGCTCATAAGCCAGGGCCAACCAGCATCACGACTTACAGCGCTTCGGCCTTTACGGTAACAGTGTCGCGAAGGGGGGCTCCGTTGCGGCGAACAGCGGGTCGGAAGCGCATCTCGAGCAGCATTTCGCGCACGCGTTTGTTGTAGCGCGCGTCGTTGGAAGGATTGAACGAGATAAGCGTCGCATTCCCTAACGTGTCGATGTCGAAGAACGCGACCATGCGATATGGTCGCACTTTGGAAGGCACCGGAATCGGTAGAATCGGCAGCGCCACAACTTGCGCGCCATACACCTCGTCGTTGCCACCGCCGGTGTCCGGACCATTTCCGGTCCCGCGCCCTGGTCCGGTCCCCGATCCGACTCCACCACCGCTTCCAGGCCCGTTGCCGTTGGTTCCGTCGCGACCAGTACCGCCCGCAGCGCCACCCGAATCAGCCGCCAGTGATTTGAGTGTCGTGTCCGCCATGGTGATCGGCGCCGGCTCCGGAATTACAGGCTGCACCTCTTCCTTCTTCGGCTCGACGGGCTGAGGCGTTGGAATGGGAATGGGTGGCCGCGTCAGAGGGTCCTTCGGCAGCACCATGAAGCGCAAGCGCTCTTTTGCATCGCGAATGGCACCGTCGCCAAGAGTACCACCGCCGCCGCCCCCTGCTGCTCCTGGACCGCCCGCGGCCTTGTTACGGGCGTCGAGAGCCTGCCGCGCCGTCCAGAGCGGGGGTAGGAGAATAAGCACCACGAGGAGAGCGTGAAGCAGAGCGGCAGCCACGGTTGGACGCGCCGACGTGGGATCGCGCGTCGGAATGCCAAGTGGCGGACGGTATGCGGGCCTTGCGATGACTTCGTTAGGCAATCTTCTAGCTCTTGGCTCTTAGCTCATAGCTCTTAGCTCAGCTTCTCCTACGTTAAGAGCTGAGACCTAAGAGCTAAAGACTATAAGGGACACAAATTATACGGCGGGCGACCTTTTCAGGTTCACCCGCCGTTAAACGACGTCCCGACCAGCTCGACAGTTACTTCACGTCAATCGGTGTGATGCCTAGCACCTTGACACCGGAACCTCGAGCCATATCCATCGCCCAAACGACGTCTTGGTAGACGGCCTCCGGGTCGCCCTTCACGAACATGATCTTCTCAGGGCGCGGATCGTAGATCTCTTTGAGCCGCCGCGCGAGGTTGTCCCGCGTCATCGGCTCTTTGTTCACGGCGAACGTGCCACTCGGGAAGATCTCCAGAATGATCTGATCCGCCTTTTCTGGCGGTGGTGTGTCCTGCGGCGTTGGATCCGGCAGCTGCAGGTCGACGGACTTCCGTGCCAGCGGCTGCATGATCATGAAGATGATCAGCAGCACCAGCAGGATGTCGATCATAGGCACGACATTCGGCTCATTCGTGAGCGCACCTGCCGTGGTGCCTATTTTCATTGCCATCGGAAGTATTCTCCTTCGTTAGGCGTTCGGCGTTACTTTTTGTTCGGGTCAATCACGTCGCCCGCGACCGTGGATTGCGTGCCCATTTTCTGGTCGGACACAGCACCCACGACGCGTACGCCGTTCTTGGCGGCGATATCCATCGCCTTCGCGACGAACTTGTACTTCAGGTCTTTGTCAGCCTTGATGTAGAGGATCTTGTCGACAGTACGCACGTCGTAGATGCGCTTGATCGTTTCGTCGAGCGTATCCTCGGCGATGGGGCGCTTGTTGAGCCAGAACGACCCATCGACCGCGATGCCTAACACCTGATCGCTATCCTCTTCAGGATGCGTCTTGATGTTGATCCCTTCAGGGGGGGTCGCCTTGAAGCCCTGAGCGAGCGCCGGCGTCACCACCATGAAGATGATGAGCAGCACCAGCATGACGTCGATCATCGGAACGACGTTAGGCTCGGCTTTGACGCCCCCTTCGTCACCTACCTTCATTCCCATAGTCTGAGTCCTCGCTTACGGTGAGCGCGTGGGCGCTTACTGTGACATGGGGCCGGAGCTCTGCACTTGCGTGTTGAACTCGCGTGTGAAGCGCGAACGACCGAATTCACCCGAAACGCCCTTGATGAGATAGTCGATGAGCTCCTTCGACGTGTACGTCATCTCGGCCGACAGGTTGTCGATCTTCGTGGTGAAGTAGTTGTAGAACCACACCGCAGGGATGGCGACGATAAGACCGAACCCGGTCGCGATAAGAGCTTCAGCGATACCAGCCGCGATTGCCGTGATACCGCCCGAACCGGACGTGGCCATCGAGTTGAATGCGTTGATGATGCCGAACACCGTGCCGAGCAGTCCGACGAACGGGGCCGTTGCACCGACCGTCGCGAGGACCGCGTTGCCGCGCTTGAGCGTAACCAGCTCCATGAGCATTTCACGTTCGACAGCGCGTTCGGCGGTATTGATATCGGAGACGGTAATCGATCCGTCGGCGATGAGCGGCTGCACTTCCTTGAGGGCGCCGCCTAACACGCGCGAAACGTGCGACTTCTTGTAGCGCGCAGAGAGGTTGATCGCTTCCGCGAGGTTGTCCTCTTCCAGGAAGCGGGAGAATTCAGGAGCAAACTTGATCGTCTCACGCTGGGCCTTGCGCAGCGCCCACGCCTTCTGAATGGCCACCGCGAGCGACCAGATCGACATGAACACCAGGATGAACCAGAGGGACTTCCCGAAAAGCGGGGTATGCTCCCAGATCTCGGCTAGACTGAGCGTCATAAAGGCTAGGGGCTAGAGGTTTGAGGATGGCTGCGGTCTACTTGGCGATCGTGAATGCGAACGGCTGCTGCACGAGCTGCTTTACTCGGCGACCACCGACTTCAGCTGGGATAAAACGCATCTGGGCTAGCGCCGAACGAACAGACTGCGCGAAGAGATCGTGCGAGGACTTGAGGACTTTGTAGCTCCCCGCCTCCGCTCGGCCCGTCGTATCGACAACGAACTGCGCGAGTACTTCACCCTCGACGCCGGCCTGTCGCAGGATGTCTGGATAGCGAGGAGACGGCGAGCCTGGGGCTTGAACCACCGGCTTTTCTACCTGGAATTCGAAGTACGGCTGATCCTGCTGTACTACCGGCCTTTCAATACCTTTCGAAACGCCACCTTGCTGTCCTTTCCCAGTGAAGTCGGCTTCGTCCGTCACCTTCTTCGAAAGGTCGATGTCAGGTAGAACGTCGGGGATTTCAACCGGCGCGTTGAGCACCTGGAACCCTTTGGGCGGTGGCGGAGCCACGACTTGAGGCGGCGGCTCGTTCTTCGGAGGTTCGGGCTCGTTTTTCTTGACCTCGACGAAGTCGACCTTTTCTTGCTTTGGCTTTTCAAGAGCCTGCCGCGCGTGCGCAGTGGCGACGACGGCGAGACCGATCAATCCGACATGCGCGATCAGGCTGCCTGCGACCAAGCCGGCACTCTTTGGCTTTTTCGGCTTCGACTCCAGCAGGTTGTTAAACATGCGCCCTCAACCGTAGTGGGAAACGGGAAGTGGGAAACGCGAGAACGCGTGCCCGGACTGGGGCGCTCTCTGTGACACGATTCTATCCCTCGCGAATGAGAGGGCTATGGTGTCGAGATTACGAAACGATGAAGACGATATTACGAAAGCCTTAGCTGAGTCAGCATTCGGACAAACTGCATCTTCATGCAGCGGCTCATGTCATCCAGGGAAGCTATTGACGCAGCGCGAGTTGGCCCTGCCTAACGAGAGGCGGGGGCGCCGTCGGGAGTCTCGCGACCTGTCGGCGCCGGTTCAGGACTTTGCGGAGCGTCCGCGGCTATTGGCTCTACCGACTCGTCCATAGCCGGTGCTGCTGGGAGCGTCACCGTGAACGTGCTGCCACGATGCAGGCGCGACTGCGCAGTGAGCGTCCCGCCATGCGCTTGCGCAATCCACTGACAGATCGCCAACCCCAGGCCGAACCCACCGCGCTCGGCAGCGCGCGAGCGCGCTCGGTCGGAACGCCAAAAACGATCGAAGATGAATGGGAGTTCCGCCGCCGCGATTCCGATGCCCGTGTCGCGTACAGTGAAGATTGCCTGACCGTCACGGCGGGCTAATGAGAGCTCGACCTCACCACCCTTCTGCGAATACTTGATCGCATTCGTGATGAGGTTGAGGAATAGCTGCCGCAGCCGGAGATAGTCGCCGAGTACTTTGACGGGATCGTCCTGCGGCATGCTGACCGTTAGGTCTGCGTTCTCGCCGAGGATCACGGCCGTCTCGAATACCTCATGCGCGAGTGCGTGCACATCGACAACCTCGCGATGCAGGTCGAAGCGCCCTTCGTCGGCACGAGCCAGAGTGAGCAGCGAATCGACCAGATCTGCCATGCGCGTCGTTTCCTGTAACGCCTCCTCGAGCGCCACCAGTTGCTCGGTCGAACCGCTCGGAGCAGTCATCGCACGTTCGACATCGGCACGGAGAACGGCGAGCGGCGTCTTGAGCTCGTGACTCGCGTCCGCGGTGAATCGACGCAAGCCTCCGAAGGACGACTCGAGACGACCAAGCATGTCATTCAGGGTCCCCGCGAGCCGTTCGACTTCTTGATCGGCACCGATGACGTCCAGCCGCTTATGCAGACTGCGCCCGTCTGTGATCGCTTCCACCTCGTTGACGAGCTGGTCGATCGGAGCGACCGCACGTTTTCCGATCATGAGGGCGGCCACGACCGATAGCGCAAGCACGAATGGGGTGATAATGAACATCGTGCCTAACAACTCACGCTGGGCGATGTCGCTCTCGTCCCGGCTCACGCCGGCGACGACGTAGAGAGCGCGATACGTTGGGTCCGGGTCGCGGCGCGAGACGAGCACCATATCATCGGCCCGAAGCTCAAGATCTTCAGGGCCCGGATTGTTGCGCAGGCGAGCGAGTGCTGCATCGAACCGGCGCACATCTTCGGCGCGCTGCGCTTGCGACCGGTCGTCGCCGGGCGCACGCAGGCCAACAACCGCCGGCGACTCGTAGAGATTCGCGCCGCTTTCGTCGTGCACCGACAGGTAGCCCGGGATCGCGTCGAGCGCTACCTGGATCGTCGAAGCGATTCGCGTTCTACGCAGCAGATTCGTTGTGTCACGCTCGGTCGCGCCCGGCCCTACGGCCTGCCGCAGGATCAAGACTGCCAGATCCCCGCGTTGCACCGCCAGGTCCGCCAGCTCGCGACCGGCACGTGCACTACGCGCACCATACACGAGCGCCGCAAATACGATCACGGCGGCCAACAGCGAGGCCGCATACGAAGTCGTTAGGCGCGTTCGGATCGAAGCCATCGACCGTCTCCGCTATCCGCGGACGACGTACCCAACGCCGCGAACAGTGCCGATGAGCTTCTTATCGAAGCGTGCGTCGACCTTTTTGCGCAAATGATTGATGACGACGTCCACGATGTTGGTCCCTGGGTCAAAGTGATACCCCCAGGCGTACTCGGTGATCAAAGTCCGGCTCATGACCTTGCCGGAATGGCGCATGAGGTATTCGAGCACCGAGTACTCCTTGGGCGTTAGCTCGATTGCGCTGCCGTTACGCCGCACTTCATGCGTGTCGCGATTGAGCTCCAGATCGGCCACTTTGAGCACGCTGGCGGCCAGCGTTCGTGGGCGGCGGGTGAGGGCCTCGGCGCGCGCCAATAGCTCCTCGAACGCGAATGGCTTCGTCACGTAGTCGTCAGCCCCAGCTCGAAGCGTCACGACTTTCGCGTCAACGGCGTCCTGTGCCGTGAGCACTAGCACAGGCTTTTCGAAGCCGCGGCCACGTAAGGCGCGCAGGACCTCCAGGCCCGACTTTCCGGGGAGCCGCATGTCGAGAATCACGATGTCGTAGGCTTCGCCCCCACCCGTTGCGAGGGATTCACCTTCCTCGCCGTTTGCTACGAGCTCCACACCCCAGCGCTGCTCTTCGAATCCTCGCTTTACGAAACTGCCGACTGTTGGATCATCTTCGATAACGAGGACATTCATTGCGTACCGCTGGGTGACCTAGCTCAGGGGGAATAGTCGGAGCCGCTTGAAGCGGTAGCGTTGTGTGCTCGCGGGCGCTTGAAGCCGTACTCTCGGATCTTTCGATACAACGTCTTGGAGGATATCCCGAGAATCGCGGCCGCGCGACCCTGATGCCAGTCAACATTTGATAACACACGCTCTATGTGCCGGCGCTCCATTTCTGCGAGTGTGAGCAGCTCTGCTGGTGTTGGAGCGCGAGGCCCTGCTGCTCCAAGTGGCAGGTCCGCTACTGTGACGATGCCGTCGGTAGCGAGTAGCGCCGCTCGTTCAATCACATTGCGAAGCTCGCGCACATTTCCTGGCCAACGATAGTGGGCAAGCGTTTCGCGCGCGGCTTCGCTCAGTATCGGCGCCTTCGAAGGGCGCGTCGGGCTTGTCTGCTTCAAGAAGTGCTCGGCCAAGAGCAGAATGTCGTTTGGGCGTTCACGCAGAGGTGCAAGCGCGAGCGTGATTGTATTGATCCGATAATAGAGATCTTTTCGGAAACGCCCTGCCTCAACTTCGGCGTGGATGGCGCGGTTCGTTGCAGCAACGATTCGCGCATGCACGTCGACTTGTTGGGTGCCACCGACGCGGAAGAAGGCACCCTGTTCGAGAGCGCGCAGCAGCGTCCCTTGCACGCGTTGCTCCAGACCGCAGATCTCATCGAGAAACAACGTTCCACCTGCTGCTAGTTCGATGAGTCCTGTTTTGCGACCATCGGCGCCAGCGAAGGCGCCCTTCTCGTAGCCGAATAGCTCTGTTTCGATCGTCGCACCAGCGAGTGCTTCACAATTGAGGTCGATGAGTCGGCCGTCTCCCCGACCGGATAGGCGGTGGAGAACACGCGCGATCAGCTCCTTTCCCGTTCCCGATTCCCCCGTGATGAGGACCGGGGAATCGCTCTTGGCGACTTTGGCGGCGAGGGCGAGCACATCCTGCATGCGCGGATCCTGCGTGACGATCTCCGGCAGCGGATCGAGCTGTGCGAGACGGTTGTGCAGCAGTGTGTTCTCGCGCGCGAGCTCGCGCTTGTCGAAGGCACGCCTAACGAGCACCTCGATATCCGCCATGCGATACGGCTTGGTGAGGTAATCGTAGGCGCCGAGCCGCACCGCGCTAATCGCCGGCTCAATGGTCCGGTTTCCTGTGACGACGACAACTTCCGGTGGATCGTCTTCGGCACGGAGCCGTCGCAGAATCTCGAGGCCGTCGACACCAGGCATCGTAACATCGAGGACCGCGACGTCGAACGCCTGTGCTTTGAGAGCGGTGAGCGTCTCATCGCCCGTGATGGCCAGCGTCGCGTCGCAGCCGCGTTGCGCCAGGAAGTCGCGCAGCAGCGTACCTAACGATTGCTCATCCTCCCCGATCAGAACGCGAATAGGTCGCTGCGTCACGGGGTTTCGCCCTCGGCCTCGGGGAAGAGCATACGGAACGTGCTCCCGGCACCTAACGTGCTGTCCACCTCGATGCGGCCGCCATGATCGCTGACAATACCGTAGCAAATGGAGAGTCCCAGTCCGGTCCCTCGTCCCGGGGGCTTTGTCGTGTAGAACGGCTCGAAGATCTTGCCCAGCTCACTGCGCGGGATCCCATGGCCGCGGTCCATTACCTCTGCGACGACACGCTCGTTCGCTGCGATGCCGGCGCGCGTGCGGATGACGAGCGGCGCATTGTCCACGGTTGCGTCGGCCGCGTTGAGCAGCAGCGCCATGAACACCTGGACCATCTGCTCGGTATTGGCGTTCACGAGAGGGAGCTCCGGGTCGAGCAGTAACTCGATCGGCACGCGCTTGAAGCGCGCGTGATGCTTGAGGAGAAAGAGCGTCTGCTCGATGACAGCGTTGAGCGAGACCGCCATCTTCGCGCGCGGCGCGCTGCGACTGAACTCGAGCAGCCCCTCGGTGATGCGCTTACAGCGTTGCACCTCGTTGTCGATGATCGTGAGATACTCGCTCGACTGCTGCGGCACCTCTGTCCCCCCGGCGCGCAGATCAGCGAGTCGCAGTGCGAGGCTCTCGCCGCACGCCGCAATTGTCGCGAGCGGGTTGTTGATCTCGTGCATAACGCCGGCGGCGAGCTGACCGATCGCGGCGAGCTTTTCCGTCTGGGCAAAACGGTCGTGCGCTTCGCGCCAATCGGAGATGTCTTCGCCAATCGTGATGACGTGCGTGATCCCCGCATCGCCGAGTCGCATCGGGATCTTGGTGATGCGATAGGTGCGGACCTCTCCCGTGGCGCGGGACTCGAGCGTGTACAGCTGCAGCCGGCCGGTTCGCAACACTTCGTCGAATTCACGCCGCAGCAGCTCGGCTGGTTGGCGGTGCAGCACCTCGAAGATCGTTCTGCCTAACGCCTCTTCGCGAGACACGCCCTGCATGCCGGTCTCGCGCTTTCGGTTCCACGCCTGCACGCGATACTCCCTGTCGATCACATAGAGGCCGACGGGGAGTGAGTCGATGATCTTCTCGGTGAAGCGGCGCTCATCCTCGAGCCGGCGCGCCTGATCGTCGATTTCGACGCGCAGACGGTGCAATTCTTCGTCGCGCGACAGTTCCGGTGCAATAAGGCGCGCCACGGTAGAGGCGAGCAGCTGTGCTTCCACCGCCATGTTCGGTGCGCGCACGACAAGCGCACCCAAGGTGCGCTGATTCGCAATCAAGCGCCGCACGAACGCCCCACCGGACTCGCTTTCGTGCGGCTCCAAAATCGACGCACTGAGCGACGGCGGGCTCATGTCGCTGCCAGCCACGGCGCGGCGTACCATTCCAGCAGCGGCGTGCTGCCAAACAGCACAGGACGTGGCGCCTAACGCGTCGCGCAGAACCGCGAGTGACGCCGTTAGGCGTTCATCCAGCGGCTCGGTCGCGGCCAGGCGCGTGGCGACATCCGCTACAACAGCGAGCGGCGAAGAGACCAGCGATCCGAATGTATGCGTCATGCACAGGGGTGGACCGGTCAGCGTGTGACGCTGCGCTGAAGGTTGCGCAGGGCCTCACACGCCTCGGACAGATTGACCGATTGCGCGACCTAAAGGTCACGGACCAAAGGGGGTCAGAGTCAGAAATCAAAAGGGGTCAGAGTCGATTGAAATGTGGCGACGGCCTGGAAGTCACTGACGCACTAAGATTTCAATCGACTCTGACCCCTTTTGATTTCTGACCTTGCTTACCAGTCAATGCGCAAAGGCTCGCCGAGGGGGCGACGGTGACGCTCCCCGTCGATCGTGACCGCGAACCCATCGCGGTCGACGCGTACTGACACAGTGTGTCCCGCGACGCGCGCTTGGCTCAGCTCCGCCATATCGATCTCCAGCGGGAACGGATCGATTGTGAGACCAGTGGCGTCCGGCCGTACGCCGCAGATGTACTGGATAATCAGGTCAGCGACCCACGAATGCTGGTAGTCGTCGACGCCGCGATACGTCGACGGAGCCCCGGTGAATGGATTGTAGTGTTCGAAACAGTTCGGCCGTTCCCTGTCGCCATTGAAGAACATCATATGAATGAAGCGGCGCAGCAGATGCGCGGCCGCTCGGCGTAGCGCCGGCCGATCCGGTGTCGCCCACTTGCCTAACGCTTCGACGATGTGCGAGTTCGTCATCGGCCAGACGCGACCGTTCCACGGGCACGCGTGCCGCTTCCCTTTCCACTCCGCGATGGCGCTGAACAGCGGGTCCGAGAGTGCGGAGGACGGTACCGGATACGTCGTCCAGAAGAGTGTGGGATCGAGGAGCGTGCGAGTCAACCCGCCAACGTGCGTATCGGCCGCAAGATCTGTGAAGTAGGGATAGAACCCGACGGCGGCGCGCACCGACGTCTGCTCGCCGCTTGTGGGGTCGACATCGGAGAACAGCTCCGACTGCGGGTCCCACATCCGCTCGCGTACGGCGCGGGCGACGCGCTCGGCGGCGCCGCGCCAATTCTGCGCCTCGGTAGGCACTCCACAACGCGGCGCCAACGATTCGAGCGCGCGCAGCAGCGTATACGCGTAGACCGTGGCGTCGATTCCCTTGAGAGTCAGTCGGTTCTCCCAGCCATACCGATCGGCGTTAGGATCGACCGCCAGATACCGCGACATGAATTCCTGCCCCGTCTCATACTGATCCACCACGTCGATCATGCCGGTCTTGCGCCGATCGCGAGTGGTGAGCAACCACGTGGCATAGCGTGAGAGGAGCAGGTACATCTCAGCGCTGAACTTCGCGTCAGGCGCGACGGCATCGAGTGCGAAAAAGGCCCCGCCCCAGTCCGCGTGATAGAAATCCGTCTGCGCGAGATGATTGAGATAGATGCGGCCATGCAGCGAGCCGTCTGGACGTTGGTGCGCGAACATCGTGCGCAGCACGCCACGGGCAAGCTCCGGATCGGCGAGCCAGCGCAGCTCGCGTACATGGCCGGGCGCGCTGTAGGCGATCGGTTGATGAAAGGCACCGATCCCCTCGCACGTCGTGGGATAGCGGTACATGCCGGTACCGGGAGCGATCGCGTTGAGCCAGAGACCGTACCAGCGGTACCAGTAGTAGCGCTCGAAGTACGGATCCGAGCACGTGAAGCGCGGCGCGAGGTCGAACATCTCCTGCCAGCGGCGCCGGCTCGCGCCGCCGAGTGTGGCAGCTCCGGCGGTGACCGCGACAGTCGAGCGTGGCGTGTAGGCACGCGGTCTGGCCCCACCGCTCAACGCCGCCTCGTCGGGCGTTAGGCGTAGCGCGAAGGTCACGGTCATGTCCGTCACACCTCGCGCCAGGGCGCGATGCACGGCGCAGTATAGAACACCGTCTGGCGCGATGCCGAACCGCCGTACGCGTGAGGGGAGTGCCTCCTGACGCCAGTGCTCAGCGAAGGGAGCGAAACGCCAATGTGGTTGCAGCGCCGTGCGCTCGCTGAGCGACGCACTCCAGCTCGTCGCGCCGCCGAGACACGTCAGCTCGGCGCGCAGTCGCAGCGGCACATTGCGTCGATCGCGTAGCTCGCGCACGAAGCCTAACGCGGAGCCGTCCCACCCCATCTCCGCAAGATCGAGCACGTCCGTGTCCTGCGCCGTCCACGCGACGCCGTGCAACGACATCGGAAGCTCGGCGTGCAAGCGCCACTCGGAGACGAAGACGCCGCCCGGCTGTACAGTCCGCACCTCTGTTGCTTCGATCCGGTGTTCCGCGCCCAGCGTGTAATGGCACGTGAGCTCAGCCGGGGTCCAGCGGCGCTCCTCGAGTCGCGCGGCTAGCTCGCGCCCTTCGTGATCGAGAAAAGTCACCGTGTACAACGGGCCAACTGCGTACTGGTAGAACGTCGCCTCGTCCCAAAATCCCGGAGCGTCGAGCCACTGCGCGAATGGCGGGGCGAAGATAATACCGTCGCCGCAGCCGAGGTACCACTTGTCGTCGCGCGTTAGAAGTTCGATCGGATCGAGCATGTCGGTCCGCGACGTTAGGCGTCAGCTCAGCATGGCGATTTCAGCGAGAATCTCGATGTTCTCCCGGCGTTGGCCCGGCGTTTCTTCGACATGCACCCAACGAATGATGCCGGTCTTGTCGATGAGAATGTACGCGCGATTCGAGAAAAAGCGCTCCGCGTGGAGCAGTCCATACTGGACGGTTACTTCGCGCTTGAAATCGCTGAGCAACTCCACCTGCAGGTGATGCATCGCCTTGAACTCACGCAGCGCGTGATGCGAGTCGACGCTGATTCCATAGACAGTCACCCCACGCCCTGCGAATTGGTCAAAGTCGTCGCGCAAGGCGCACAGCTCCGCTGTGCACGTGGACGAGAACGCTCCTGGGAAGAACGCGAGAAGGACATGGCTCGCGCCACGCGACGTCGACAGTGTCACCGGAGTGTTGCTCGACGATGGCAGTGTGAAGTCGGGTGCGGTCTGCCCTGCGCTCGGTGTGCGCGGACCAGTGCTGTTCATGGAGCGAGCAACCTACAGATGCTGCGACGCGCGTTCAAGGACGACGAACGTCGGAACAGCGCTTTCTAAACCCTAGAGCGTGCTGCGCTGTCTTCCTGTTGACAATCGACAGGAAGAGTCGCACGTTACTCCTGTCGACATCCAAGGGGAGCCGATGGCGGCTGATCCGCGGCAAGATCTGTTGCAGGGCACGCTCGACCTGCTCGTGCTCAAGGTGCTCTCAGCGCACTCCAGCATGCACGGGTGGGGAATTGCACAGGCGATTCAGCGCACGTCGCGCGACGCGCTGCAGGTCAACCAGGGCTCGCTATACCCTGCCCTGCACCGGCTCGAACGACGCGGATTCTTGAGCGCCGAGTGGGGGACGTCGGAGAACAACCGCAGCGCCAAGTACTATCGCCTAACGGCAGACGGCCGAAAGGCGCTCAGCGAGCAGACGGCGGACTGGGAACGGTTCGCCGGTGCTGTGCGGCTCATTCTGCGGATGACATGATACGGGTTTGGAGGTGACAATGCGGTGGTTACGGATGCTGCGGCACGTCGTGGGCGACGTGCTCTTGCGACGGCGACGCGAGCGCGAGCTCGAGGCAGAAGTCGCTGATCATCTGGCGCGTGATGCCCAGGCGTTGGAGGCTGCCGGCTGGGCGGCCGACGCCGCACGGGTCGAGGCGCATCGCCGGTTCGGGAGCATCACCGCAGCCAAGGACGACACGCGCGAGCAGCGCTTCGGGCATGTGGCGGAGAGCATGCTACGGGACGCGCGTTTCGGCGGCCGCTGGCTGCGGCGATCACCAGGATTCACCACGGCGGCGCTCCTGACACTCGCGTTAGGCCTTGGCGCTACAACGGCGATTTTCAGTATTCTCGACACCGTCATCCTGCGGCCGTTGCCGTATCGCGATGATCGCGAGCTGGTCACTCTGTGGCAACACGCGACTCGAGTCGGCGACACGCACGATCTCGTCTCGCCCGCGAACTTTCGCGACTGGAAGGCGCGAGCGAAGTCATTCGAGAACTTAAGCGCGCTGAACTACTGGGGCGTGGATTGGCGCAGTCCTGACGGGGTCACCTCTGTAGATGCGTGGGCGGCCTCAGAAGACTTCTTCCGCATGATGGAGCGTGAGCCGGCGTTGGGCAGAACGTTCCGCGCCGACGAATTTACGCCTGGACGCGACAATGTGTTCGTCGTGACTTACGGCTTCTGGCGCCGCGTTCTCGGCAGCGACTCGAGCGCGGTGGGGAAGACGTTTCTCGTGGACAACCGCATGGCCACCCTGGTTGGCGTAATGCCGCCAGGCTTCGAGCTGCTCGGCGAGCGCGATATCTACATCCCGCTGGTTCTTTCTGACGAAGAGTGGACTCGCCGGCAGTCGACGTACCTTCTGGTCGCTGGGCGGCTCGCTCCCGACGTATCGCTCGAGCGCGCACGCAGCGAGCTGAACATGCTCGGCGCTGCGCTGGAGCGCGAATACCCACGAGAGAATCAGGACGTGCGCATCTTCGCGTCGCCGCTGCGCGAAGAACTGCTCGGAGCGGCCAAAGCTCCGATCCTGCTGCTAGCCGGCGCTGTGTTGTGTCTGCTAGTTGTTTCCTGCGCAAACGTAGCAAACTTGTTGTTGCTACGATCGCTCGGCCGGCGGCGGGAATTCGCCTTGCGCACGGCGTTAGGCGCGTCTGGGCAGCGATTGGTACGGCAAGTGGTTGTCGAAAGCGGGATCGTCGCGTTATGCGGCGGCGGCCTGGCACTCTTCGTCGCTTTTGGCGCGCTGAAGTTGTTCCTCGCGCTGGCCCCAGCGGAGGTACCGCGCCTCCAGGGCGCGACGATCGACGGCCGCGTGCTTGCCTTCGCACTCGGCGTGGCAACGTTTACCGCACTCGTTTGCGCCATCGGCCCCCTCGCACGTGTCTTGCGCGGGGCACCGCGCGATGCGCTCAGCGAAACGTCGACGGCGAGCACGCAGACGCGTGCCTCGCGCACCTCGCAGCACGCGCTCGCTGCTGTACAGATCGGGTTAGCGCTCACATTGGTAATCGGCGCCGGCCTGCTCGTACGGAGCGTGCAGCGGCTGTTGGAAGTCGAGCGCGGCTTCGACCCTCGCGGCGTGTCGTCGCTGACCGTGCAGGCGTGGGAAGCCTATCCAAACGGCGCTGATCGCGTGGCGTTCGCCGCCGACTTGCAGGGGCGTTTGCGCGCCCTGCCGGGGGTGCGCGAGGTCGGCCTAACGACGGCGTTGCCGATGCATGACCCGGTGGGCAACCAGGGTGCCGGGGTCGTTGTCGTCGGGAGCGGCCTTACTGACCGCGACATGAGGCAGGCGCTCGCCGCAGCGGTGTCGCCGACATACTTCGCGACGTTAGGCATACCGCTGCGCGACGGACGCACCTTCGCGGCCGTTGACGACACGGCAGGGCCGCGCGTCGTGATCGTGAACGAGGCATTCGTTCGCGAGCACTTTCAGCAGAAACGCGCGATCGGACAACGCGTACGCGTTTCGTTCTACGGCGCCCCGGTCGAGCGTGAGATTGTCGGCGTCGTCGGCGATGTGCGTCACGGCAGTCTCCACGAGACGCCGCAGCCGGCTGTTTTTGTTCCGCATGCGCAGCAGCGTACGGGAGTGATGATGTTCATCGTCAAGAGCGAGCGACCAGCCGCCGCGATGCTTTCCGAAATTCGCGAGGTGCTGCGCGTGGCGAATCCGAACTTGCCGCCCGATGACCTCACGACGCTGGATCGGTTGCTGGAGCTCTCGACGCGGGAACGGCGGTTCCTGCGAACGTTGTTGTTAGGTTTTTCGGCGTTGGCGCTGGTGCTGGCACTCGTGGGAACGTACGGCGTTGTCAGTCACGCAACAACAGCGCGGCGGCGCGAGATCGCCGTGCGTATGGCGCTCGGTGCGAGCCAGACAAGCGTCCGCGGACTGGTGTTGCGCCACGGCTCGTTGCTCGCGTTGGCAGGGAGCGTGTTAGGCTTGTTAGGCGCTGCGGGAATGGTGCGTCTGCTCCAGAGCTCCCTGTTTGGTATATCGCCGTTCGATCCGCCGACCTACTTGCTGAGCACGTTACTCGTCCTGGCCGCGGCGGTCGTGGCCAGTACGGTGCCTGCCGTGCAAGCGGCGCACAGCAACCCCTCTACGGTGTTACGAAGCGCCTAACGTGCGTTAAGCTCCGCGTGTGAGCAGCTGCTGGAAGCGTGGATTCGCTTTCAGCGGCGCCCACAGTGGATCGTTTCTCAGCCAGTGTGCAGACAACCACGACGGAGCGCGCAGTAATTGATCGAGCAGCTCCAGCGCAGCGTCATACTCGCCGAGGCGTAAGAATGTGTACGCTGCGTATTGCCCTGTTTCGGCGAATGCGTACGCATCGCGCGACTCCGTCGCGAGCTCGAGCGCTCGGCGGATATCGGCGAGTGCACGCTCGCGATTGCCGATGAACGCGTTGGACCACCCGCTTCCGCCGCGCACTATGCGATTGTTCGCCTGCTCAACGATCAACCGCTGCCCGACGCGCAGGAGCGTGTCGGCATGCGCGCGCGCCCGCTGGGGCTGCCAGCGCTCGAATAGCTGCGTGCGCCAGAAGTGAAAGATGACCCGGTTTCCAGCGAATGCCGCCAACGGCACGCGCTCGAGGACGAGCAGATCGGTCGTATCCAGGGCGGGAAGCGCGGAATCGAAGAATTCGGTCCCTGCTGCACGCTCAGCACCGAAGCGCTGAATGATGCGACGTCCAAGCTCGCGCGCGCGTGACCAATCGCCGGCGACCATCAACAGGCGCGTCTTCATAACGAAGGCGTCGATGTTATCAGCATCAGCAGCGATCGCGCGGTCGACGTACATGATTGCTTTCGTGTAGTCGCGCGCCATCCCGAACGCCTCCGCCGCCGCCATCTGCACACGAGTCGCTCGCGGGTCGAGCTGCGCAGCACGGACAAAGCGGACGAGCGCGTCGTTCCAGGCACCGCCGCGGGCCTGCGCGGCGGCGCTCAGCATGATCATGATGGCGTCGTTAGGCTTCGATTTTTCAGCCACTCCGTAGTGCACCGCGGCGCTCGCGATACTGTCTGTCCCGTCGAAATAGGCGCCGAGCGCGAGATGTGCGTCCGGCAAGCTCGCGTCCAGCGCGATCGCGGAGTCCGCCGCGGCACGTGCAGCGGCGAGTCGCCGCGTTGACCGGTCCATGAAGGACTCGTACATGCGCATGTGCAGGAGCGCGAGCTTCGCGAACGCGAGCGCGAACTGCGGGTCGGCCTCCGTCGCTTCCAGCAACAGTTTCTCCGCCCTAACGAGTGACGTCAGATTCGAGCCTTCGCGCGAGCGTAGTCGCTCACCCTGCATGTAGGCGTCGTACGCAGCGAGGTTCTCGGTCGGCTTCGCCTCCATCATTTCGCGCTGCGCGCCTGGGAGCGCGACGACAAGAGCCCCGGCTACCTTCTCCGCGATCTGTGACTGCACGCTGAAGACATCCTTGATATCCCCCTCATAGGGGAATGACCACAGGTGCGTGTCGTCGCTCACGCGGATGAGTTGCGGCGTGACATGCACGCGACCCGGCCCTTTGTCGGGGCGGTCGAGCCTAACGCTCCCTTCGAGTACGTAGTCGGCGCCGAGCTCGCGCGCGATCACCTTGAGCGGCCTGGTCGTGTTCGCATACTGACTGGCGCTCGTCCGTGAGATCACGCCAAGCCCCGAAAGCATAGCGAGGCGACTCGTCACTTCTTCGGTCACGCCGTCGGCGAAGTAGGCGTCTTCCGGTCGGCCGAGGTTCTTGAACGGAAGGACAGCGAGCATCTTGCGCTCTGCCGCGGCTGCCTCGTTCGCCTTGGAACGAGGTCTGAGTTGACCAGAGAGCGCGAGGTATCCGCCTAACAGTGCGGCCCCAAGCACGGCGCCCCCAAGCTTGGCCTGCCAGTGGCGTTTGCCGTAGCGCGGCCGAGGGTCAACGGGTGTCGCGCGGATGGCGGCATGAAACGCTGCAGCGTCCGCAAAACGCTTTGCCGGATCGGACGACAGCGCTCGAGTCACCGCTCCCGCAATGGCGCGCGGTACACCCGGCACCGTGAGCGACGGTGGCGTACCGAGAAAGAACGCGTTAGGCGCAAGGCCGCTAAACGGCTTGTTCCCTGAGAACATCTCGTACGCCACTACGCCTAACGCGAAGACGTCGACACGCGAGTCGGCTCCCGTCGGATCCAACAGCTGTTCGGGTGCCATGTACCCTGGCGTCCCGGGGCTCTGACCTGGCAGCGTCAACGCCGTCGAAGTCGTTGCCCGCTGACACGCTGCAGCAATACCGAAGTCGGCCAGGACCGCATGCCCTTCGGAGAGCAGGATGTTTTCCGGTTTGATGTCGCGGTGGATGATGCCGCGAGAGTGCGCGTACCCGAGCGCGCTGGCCAGCTCATTGAGGATTTGCACGCCGTCCGCGACGGGAAGGCGCCCGTCGAACGTGAGCCGCTCGCGGAGCGATTGCCCTTCTATGTAGGGCGTAACGAAATAGTGGATGTCGTCCTTGGCACCGGCGGCGAGGACGGGGAGGATGTTGGGATGCTGCAGGTTCGCCGTGACGAGGATTTCGCGCTTGAAACGCGCCTCGCTGACGCCGCTCACCATGTTGGGTGGCAAGACCTTGATGACGACGCGTCGACCGAGTGAGCGCTCGGTGGCGAGGTACACATGCGACATACCGCCACCGCCGAGCTCGCGCTCGATCTCGTAGGCGTCTCCGATCAATTCTTGAAGCTCGCGGAGAAGCCCGCTATGCACGATTCGTCCTGCGGATGAGGGGGATTCGCGTGAGGAGTGGAGCGGACCGGGATCGAACCGGCGACCCCCTGGTTGCAAACTAGAAGATTGCCACCAGACGGGACCGGACCAAGCCAGCTTTTCACAGTGTCCTCCTGGGGGAATCGCCTGACGTGACCCAGACGCGACCGGACCCAACCGGACCTAGCGGGCTTCCTATAGGCTTCCTACGTTTCTCTGCGCCCACCGTGGGCCCGATTCTAAACGGCTGAGGGAATGCCATTGCCGAAGCTTACGAAACGTGCGGTGGACGCGGCCAGGCCCCACCAGCACGAGCAGGATTATTTCGTGTGGGATGCTGGCGACGGCGCCGTGAAGGGCTTTGGCCTGCGCGTGTGGCCCCGCGGGCGCAAACAATTCGTGTTTCAGTATCGCGACCTCACGCGCCGCACGTGGCGGCTCGCCATCGGCGACTATGGCCCGTGGACCGCCGACCGCGCGAGAGAACGAGCGGAAGTGCTGCGCGGCCAGGCGAACGAGGGACGTACGGACCCCGCACGCTATCCGCACGCGCAACGTGCGGCGCAGCGCGCTGAGGCCACTGCCCCTACCGTCGCCGCGCTCGCGGAGTTGTTCCTTACGAATCGCCGCAAGCGGGTGAAGCCAAGCACCGTCGCCGAGTATCGGCGGCTGCTCGATCGCGACATCCTGCCAACTCTCGGCGACTCTCGCGTGAACAATGTCAGCCGGCGCGACATCGAGCGGCTGCTGGCGTCCATGGAAGCCCGTCCCGCGGTCGCGAACAACGTCCACGTCGTGTTGCGAGCGATGTTCACCTATGCCATCGACCACGAGCTGCGCGCGGATGGCAAGAACCCGTGCGCCCGCATCCGGCGCTATCCGGTCAAGAGTCGTAAGAAGTCGCTGACACAACCGCAGTACACCGCGTTAGGTGCGGCCCTGGCGCGAGCGGAGACCAAAGGGCTGCCGGTCCCGCCATCGCTCAAGAACGCCAACCGCGGCGAGTCAAAGATCCGCCTCGCCAAACGCACCGGCCGGAAGCGCGGACCGTACAAGGTCCCTGCCGAGCACGTGCGCCTGGAGAGAGCCAACCCCATCGCGGTCGCCGTGCTCCGATTCCTCGCACTGTCCGGCTGGCGTGAAGGTGAAGCACTCTCGCTCCGTCGTGACGTGCTCGATTGGGACCGCGGTGTTGCGATACTCCAGGACACGAAAACGGGGCGCAGCGTGCGCCCGTTAGGCGTTGCGGCGCTCGACGTGCTGCGCGAGGGCGAGGCGTTCGCCGGCAACCCCTACGTATTCCCCGGCTCGAAACCGGGCGACCACTTGAAGGAAGCAAAACGACTGTGGCTCGCGGCGAAGCATGCCGCGGGCCTCAAAGTCCGGCTCCACGATCTGCGCCACAGCTTCACGACAGTCGGTCGCGAGCTGGGCTACTCGGATTACGTCATAGCGCGACTGGTCGGTCACGTTGTTGAGGGCATGACGGGCCGATACGGCGACGTGCCGGACGAAATCGTGAAACAGGCTGCCGATGCGATTGCGAGCACTATTGCACGGCGACTCGCCGGCGAGAATGCGAAGGTCCTGTCGCTCGTCGATCGCGCAGCCACAGCCTAACGAAATAACAACGCCTGAGGAGGCGGTCATGACGTGCTGGTACTGCGGAGGGGATGGAGTATATGCGAATTGCCCGGCGTGCATCGCACAAACGTTGAGCGTTGACCAAGCGCCAGCGGAGTCGCTACCGCGGCCCGCGAAGCCACGGCCGCGCTGGGGTTCCTACCGGGTGCGCGTGGATTGGAGCGAGAGCGACGGTGCGTACGTCGCCACGTGCCCCGAGCTCCCCGGTGTTCAGGCCGCGAACGCCAGAGCTGGCCGGGCGCTGGTGGAATTCGGCAAAGCGGTCGAGCGAGTGCTCGCGAGCGACGCCTCCGCGTAGCACCTAACGATGCCTCGCAAGCCACGAGATCGCGCGTCATCGAATAGCGACGCACCACGGCGTTCGTTCGCCGAGAGAGGCAAGATCATGTTTGCCGAAGATATTCAAGCCCTCTACGGCAACCGTCCGAACGGCAAGCCGCGCCGGTCGTTGGACTGGATCTGGAAAATTTCTGTCCGGACGGGAAACACAAGGACGGCCGGTCACCGTGGTGGTATGAAGCGGACGTGGTTGAGTGGATGGACGCGCAACTCGCGAACGACCGTGATTGAATCCGCGGCTTGTCACCGCGAGCGCTGGTAAGCAATGGCAAGCCGCCGCATCGTCGGCTACGATCGGGACATGGTGATGACGCCCGAGGAGTGCGCCCTGGCGCTGCAGATCAGCGTGAAGACACTCGCACGTAGCGACCTGCCGTGCTGCTATCTGACGAACCGGGTTCGCCGCTATGTATGGGGCGTGGTGGTTGATGCGTTAGCGAGCCGCGTCGACTTGGTGACGCCTCA